>JAEVYS010000119.1 GCA_023392635.1 Actinomycetes bacterium
GGGCGGCACCTCGAAGCCGCCCGCCACGCTGAGGTAGCTGCGGAGCCCTCGGGCCGGCAGGCCGAGGGCGAGCACGTCGGCCGGCCGAAGGGTGAGCGCGACGCCCCACGGCGCCGGCTCGCCGTTCAGCGTCGCGGGGCACTCGGCTCCGGTGAGGGCCACCGTGTGGTGCCCGGCCGAGCGCACCGCGAGTCCTCCCAGGGTGACCTCGATCGCGGCTGCTCCGGGGCGGTTGCCCACCAGGCGGGCGCCTCCGGCGAGCGCGCCCCGGTCGAAGGCCCCGGACGGGCTGACGCCCACCGCTGCAAGGCCGGGCCGGCCGAGGTCCTCGAGCAGCGCGAGCGGGCCGGGTCGGAGGATCTCGATCATCCGGCCGCCTCGAACCGGACCCACCAGCCGGGACGAAGCAGCGCGGGCGGCGTCCGCTCCAGATCCCACAGGACGAGGTCCGTGCGGCCGATCAACTGCCAGCCGCCGGGAGAGGGACGCGGGTAGATGCCGGAGTAGCTGCCGGCGAGCCCGACCGAACCGGCCGGCACGCTCGTGCGTGGGGTCGGGCGTCGCGGGACGACGAGCCGCGCATCGCCCCCGTCGAGGTAGGCGAAGCCGGGTGCGAACCCGCCGAACGCGACCCGCCATGGCGTTGCGGTGTGCGCGGCGACCACCTGGTCCACGGTGAGCCCGGTGAGTGCGGCGACCTCGTCGAGGTCTGCACCGTCGTAGTGCACCGGGACAACCACGGTCTGTCCGGGAACGGGCTCCGGCGGGGGTGGCAGCGGCCCGGCCAGCAGCTCGGCGACGCGGTGCCGGATGGCCGGGAGGGCGTCCGGCGCCGCGACCCGGACGAGCACCGTTCGAGCGGCGGGCACGACCTCGGCGTCCAGGTCGGCCAGGGCGGCGACCACCGACGCCACCTGCGGGGTCTCCACGAGCAGGGCGGTCTCGCCGTAGGGCAGGAGGGTCACGTGAACGGGCCCAGCTCGACACCGGCAGCGACGAGGGCCGCACGGACCGCCCGGGTCATCGAGACGGCGTTCGGCGAGTCCCCATGCACGCAGATCGATTCGGCAGCGACGGCGACGCGCGTCCCGTCCACCGCTTCCACGCTGCCGGTCGTGACCAGGTCGACCATGCGGGCGGCCACGGTCTCCGGGTCGTGCAGGACCGCGCCCGCCCGGTCCCGGGGGACGAGGGAGCCGTCGGGGAGGTACGCGCGGTCGGCGAACGCTTCCGTGACCGTCCGCAGCCCCGCCTCGTCGGCCAGGCGGGTGGCGACGGTGTCCGGCAACCCCAGCAGCGCCAGGGTCGGGTCGAACGCCGTGATGGCGCCCACGATGGCCGCCGCCTGGCCGGGGTCGGTGGCGATCGCGTGGTACAGGGCGCCGTGCGGCTTTACGTAGGCCAGCCGGGCTCCCGCCACCCGGCACGCCGCGGCGAGCGCGCCGAGCTGGTACACCGCCTGCGCCCGGAGGACCTCGGGCTCCACGTCGACGAACCGGCGGCCGAACCCCTCCCTGTCGAGGTAGCTGAGGTGGGCCCCCACTCTCACGTGGCGCTCGGCGGCGAGTTCGACCGTCCGTGCCATGGTCAGGGCGTCGCCGGCGTGGAAGCCGCAGGCGATGTTCGCGCTGGTCACCACGTCCAGCATCGCGGCGTCGTCGTTCGACCAGCCCTCGCCGGCCTCGCCGAGGTCCGCGTTCAGGTCGATGCGCATGGCTTCAGGGTCCCGCCTCGCCGCGGGCGTTGTCGAGTGGGACACAATCGGGCTGTGACTTCCCTGCAGTCGCTGGCCGCACGGTACGCGGACGCGATCCTCGACGCGATCCAGCGGGAGTACCCGCACGGCTGGCGCCACCACGCCGCCGGCCCGGTGTCGCTGCGCCCGCGCGAGCAGCACCCGGCGTTCTACGGCTGCTACGACTGGCACTCGGCCGTACACATGCACTGGTCCCTCGTGCGGCTGCTGCGCAGGGCGCCCGATGAGGTGGACGCGGAGCGGGCGCGCGCCGTCCTCGACGACCACCTCACCCCCGGCAACCTCCGCGCCGAGGTCGCCCACCTCGCCGCCGACCCCACCTGGGAGCGGCCCTACGGCTGGGGCTGGGCGCTGGCGCTCGCCGACGAGCTGGCCGACTCCGACGATGCCGACACCGACCGCTGGAACCGCGCGCTGGAGCCACTCGCAGACACGGTCACCGGACGCTTCCTCGCCTGGCTCCCGACGATGGACCGGCCGGTCCGGGCCGGCATGCACCTGAACTCGGCGTTCGGGCTGTCCCTGGCGCTGCCGTGGGCGCGCCGTCGCGCCGCGGCCGGCGACCCGCGGCTGGTCGAGCAGATCACCGCGGCCGCCGGACGCTGGTTCGCCGCCGACACCGGTTACGACAACCGCTGGGAGCCTGACGCCTGGGACTTCCTCTCCCCCGGGCTCGCCGAGATCGACCTGATGGGCGAGGTGCTGGAGCCGGGGCCTTTCCGCGAGTGGCTCGCCCGGTTCCGTCCCGACCCCGACCCCGGCGCGTGGACCCACCCGGTCGGCGCAGGTGACCGCGGCGACGGGCAGGTGGCCCACCTCGACGGACTCAACCTGCACCGGGCCTACGCGCTCCGGCGTCTGGCGGACCGGCTCGACGGCGGGGTCGCCCGGGTGGGGACGCTCCGGGAGGCGGCCGACGAGCACGCCGGAGCGGGCCTCGCCCACGTCACCGGCGGTGACTACATGAGCGAGCACTGGCTCGCGTCCTTCGCCATCCTGGTCCTCGACACCGCGGGCGGCGTGGCGGATTGACAACTTCGTCCCAGCGGTCCCACGAGACACCTTCGGCCACTAGTGTGTGGCGGAGCGGCCGTCACAGGGACGGCCCGTGGAGGGGGCAGGAACGCAGATGAACGACCCGGTGGCGCCGTTGGGAACGGTCCGGTTTCTGAAGGTGGCCGAGGTCGCGGCAGCGCTGCGGGTGTCCCGGATGTCGGTGTACCGGCTGATCCACGCCGGTGATCTGGAGGCGGTGCGCTTCGGCCGCAACTTCCGCGTCCCCGAGCACGCCGTCAACGCCTATCTGCGGGAGTCCTTCTACCACGCAGGCTGATTCGCCGCGGGTCGGCGGGTTCGCCTAAGATGCTGTACTTGGCTGGATCGACCAGCCACATCCTTTCGGGTTGGGAGCCAGCCCGGTCCAGTCACCTGCCGTCGCGGTAGGGACGGTATGCGAGAGGTCTGCCAGTGGGTTCGGTCATCAAGAAGCGTCGCAAGCGGATGGCGAAGAAGAAGCACCGCAAGCTGCTCAAGAAGACGCGCATCCAGCGTCGCCGCGCCGGCAAGTAGGGCCTGCTGAGATGGACCAGCCACGTGTCGTGCTGCTGGTCCGCGATGGCTGCCACCTGTGTGAGGAGGCCATCGACATCGTCCGCGACGTGTGCGCCACCACCGGGGACACCTGGGCGGTGCGCGATGTGGACGCGGACGAGGGCCTGCGGGCCGAGTACACCGACCACGTGCCGGTGACGTTCGTGGACGGCGTCCGCCATGCCATCTGGCAGGTGGACGCCGTTGCGCTGTCCGCCGCCCTGCGCGCTTGACCCTCCCCCGGGGGGAGGCACCGACATTGGAGTCATGGTGAAGATCGGAGACTTCGCGCGGCTGGGGCAGGTGTCGGTCCGCATGCTCCGCAACTACGACGAGCTGGGGTTGCTCGTGCCGGCGCACGTCGACCCCTGGACGAACTACCGCAGCTACACCGCCGCCCAGCTGGCCCGGCTGAACCGTATCGTCGCCCTGCGCGGGCTCGGGTTCGGCCTCGAGGCCATCGGGCGCCTCCTGGACGACGACGTCAGCGTCGAACACCTCGAGGGCATGCTGAAGCTGCGCAGGGCCGAGCTCGCCGAACAATTGCGCAGCACCGGAGCGCAGCTGCACGACGTGGAACGTCGTCTCCGCCTGATCGAAGGAGAGAAGCAGATGGATCGCGAGTTCGTGGTCAAGCCCATTCCGTCGCTGCGGTTGGCGGAGCTGTCCGGGACGGTGAGCGGGCAGGAGCGGATCAGTGACCTGGTCGGGCCGCTGTTCGGCAGGGTCTACGACGCCCTCCAGGCGTCCGGCGTGCACCCCGGCGTCGGGGTGGGCTACTACCTGAGCACCGAGGACGGCCTGGAGTGCCACGCGGGGTTCGCCTACGGTGGGGCCCCGGTGCCGGGTGTCGAGATCGGCGAGTTGCCGGCGATCGGTGAGGCCGTCACCCTGGTGCACCTGGGCTCCATGGAGACCATCGGGGCTTCCTGGCAGGCCATCGGTCGGTGGCTGGAGGAGAACGGCGCCGAGGCCTCCGCCGCCTGCCGCGAGGTCTACCTCGAGGCGCCGATGGACAACCAGGACGACTGGGTCACCGAACTGCAGCAGCCCTTCGCCCGCTCCTGACCGGCCGGGACCGAGGCCCGGCGGGGCGCGGTGTCCGGCGTGCGTATTGTTGAGGCCACACAAGGCGAGGAGATCGATGGAACCCAGGGTCGTCCATCTGGTGCGGCATGGTCAGGTGCACAATCCCGAAGGGGTTCTGTACGGGCGGACGCCGGGCTTCGGCCTGTCCGACCTCGGTCGGCGGATGGCCGAACGGCTCGGCGAGCACTTCGCGGACGCGACCCTGGCCCGGCTCGTCAGTTCGCCGCTCCAGCGCGCGCAGGAGACCATGGCGCCGATCGCCGCACGACACCCCGACCTCGAGGTGCACATCGATGACCGCGTGATCGAGGCGGCGAACGTGTTCGAGGGGCGCAGCTTCGGCAAGCGCAACGAGATCCTGCTGCGCCCGAGCAGCTGGTGGGCGATGCGGAACCCCCTGCGTCCGTCGTGGGGCGAGGCCTACACCTCGATCGTGGCCAGGATGCGGGCTGCGTTGTCCGACGCCGCCTCGCACGCGGTCGGCGGCGAGGTCGTGATCGTGTCGCACGAACTGCCGATCTGGATGGCGCGCTGCTGGGCGGAGGGGCGTCCGCTCGTGCACGACCCGCGCCGGCGCGAGGCCCGGCTGGCCAGTGTGACCACCTTCACCTACCACGGCACGCACCTCGTGCGCGTCGACTACGCCGAGCCCTGCGCCGACCTGGTGCCGGTCAGGGTGAAGAAGTTCCGGCCGGGAGCCTGATGGGTCCGCTGCGCCTCCGCCTCGTCGCCGCAGGGGTGGCCCTGGCCGCCCTTCTCGCTGGCTGCGGTTCCGCGCCGACCAGCACGGCCGGCTTCGTCGGTGGCGACGGCACCATCACCCAGCTTCCCCCCGCCCAGCGCCCGCCGGCGCCGGCCATCGAGGGCACGCTCCTGGACGGCCGGAGCTGGAGCAGCGCATCGGTGGGCGGCAAGGTCATCGTCTACAACGTGTGGGGGTCGTGGTGCGCGCCGTGCCGCGCCGAGGCCCCCGCCCTGGTCGCGGCCAGCACCCGCACCGCTGACCGGGCGGTCTTCGTCGGCCTCAACACGCGTGACCTCGACAGGGCGCCGGCCACCGCCTTCGTGCGCGCGTTCGGCGTGCCCTACCCCAACCTGTACGACCCGGACGGCGCCCTGCTGCTCCGGTTCTCCGGCCAGCTGCCGGCCAGCGCGATCCCGAGCACCCTCCTGGTCGATCCCCGGGGTCGCGTCGCGGCCCGGGTGGTCGGCGAGACCACGGAGGCCACCCTGGTCGGCCTGATCGACGACCTGGCGGCGGGCAAGTGAGCGACTGGATCCAGCAGGCGGTCGGCGGCTCCGTGCTGCTGGCCCTCCCGATCGCCGCCCTCGCCGGGCTGGTGTCCTTCTTCTCCCCGTGCGTACTGCCTCTGCTCCCCGGCTACCTCTCCTACGCCACCGGGCTCGGGGCCGCGGAGATCACCGCCGGCACCGCACGGCCGCGACGCGTGCTGGCCGGCACGCTGGGCTTCGTGGCGGGGCTCGCACTCGTCTTCGTCGCGACCGGGGCGCTCGCCGGCAGCCTCGGGGCGCTCCTGGTGGAGTGGCAGCGTCCGCTCAGCATCGTCGCCGGCGCCCTGGCCATCGTCCTCGGCCTGGTCTTCACCGGCTGGCTCCCGGTCGCCGGCTGGCGCCCGAACGTCCCGCCCACGCTCGGCGTGGCGGCGTCCCCGCTGCTCGGCATCGTCTTCGCCCTGGGCTGGACGCCCTGCATCGGACCGGCCCTCTCGGTGGTGCTGTCCCTGGCCCTGAACGAGGCGACCGCGCTGCGGGGCGGCCTCCTCGCCCTGGCGTTCGCCCTGGGACTCGGGATGCCGTTCGTCGTCACCGGACTCGCCTTCGACCGGTTCTCGGGCACGCTCCGTTGGGTGAAGCGTCACCACCGCGGCATCCAGGTTGCCGGCGGGGTCGCGATGATGGCCGTCGGCCTGCTGCTGCTCACGGGCTGGTGGGACGTCCTGATGTCGGTGCTGCGACAGTGGGCGTCAGGATTCCAGGTGATCATCTGATGAGGAACCTCGTCGGCTGGCTGCGCTTCGCGTGGGCCACGCTCACCTCGATGCGCACCGCGCTGATCCTGCTCGCCGTGCTCGGGGTCGCGGCGTTGCCGGGCTCGTTGTTGCCGCAGCGTCCGACGAACCCCGTGGGTGTGAGCGACTACCTGAAGGCCCACCCCGACTACGGCCCGTGGCTCGCCCGGCTCGGGTTCTTCGATGTCTTCGGCTCCGCATGGTTCGCTGCGATCTACCTGCTGCTGTTCATCTCGCTGATCGGCTGCATCATCCCGCGCACCGGGGTGTACCTGCGGCAGGTGCGCGCTCTGCCCGACGCCGGTCCCGGGCGGCTCGACCGGCTCCCGGGTTACGCGAGCGGTTCGGTCGACAAGGCGCCGTCGGACGTGCTGGTCGCCGCGGAGGCGCACCTGCGGTCGCACCGCTACCGCGTCCGCCGCGAGCCCGAAGCCCTTTCCGCGGAGCGGGGGTACCTGCGCGAGACCGGCAACCTGGTGTTCCACATCTGCCTGCTGGTCATGCTGGTCGGCCTCGGGTGGGGTTCGCTGTTCAGCTTCAAGGGCACCGCCATCGTGGTCGAGGGGCAGGCGTTCTCCAACACGCTCACGCAGTACGACGAGTTCGGCGCCGGCGCCGGGTTCGCGTCCTCGCAGCTGGCGCCCTTCACGGTGCGGCTGGACGCGTTCGACGTCCGCTTCGAGGAAGGGACGGTCCAGACCGGTGCCGCGCGTGACTTCAACGCCCACGTCACGGTGGGCGTACCGGGCCGGCCGGACGTGCAGGAGAGCCTGCAGGTGAATGCCCCGCTACAGATCGGCGGCGACTCGGTGCACCTGCTGGGCCACGGCTACGCGCCCGTCGTGACGGTTCGCGACGGCAACGGCGACGTGGCGTTCTCCGGCCCCGTGGTGTTCCTGCCGCAGGACGCGAACTTCGCGTCCCAGGGCGTCGTGAAGGTGCCCGACGCCCGACCGGAACGGCTGGCGTTCGAGGGCATCTTCCTGCCCACGGCCGTGTCGGGCGGCGCGGCCGGAATGGTGTCGGCGTTCCCGGACGCCCTCAACCCCGAACTCCTCCTGAACGTCTGGACCGGCCCGCCCAAGGTGGAGACCGGGCAGCCGGAGAGCGTCTACAGCCTCGACCGGGCGGGTCTCACCCAGGTGCTCGACGGCGACCAGCCGGCGACCGTCGGGCTCCGGCCAGGAGTGGGCTACAAGTTGCCGGACGGCAAGGGCTCGATCAGCTTCGACGGGTGGAAACGCTGGACGAAACTCCAGGTCTCGAACGCGCCCGGCGGCTGGCTCGTGCTGGGATCGGTGATGCTCGCGGTGCTCGGCATGGCGCTCTCGCTCACCGTGAAGCCGCGCCGCCTGTTCGTCCGCGTCAGCGCCGACCCGGACGCCGGTGTCCCGGGGGCGGGGGCCACGGTCTCCGTCGCCGGGCTCGACCGCGCAGACGGGCGCGGCGGTCTCACCGATGAGGTGGCCGCACTGGCGCTGGCCTGCGGCATGGGCGTTACAGTGTCGGCTCGGAATGGGGAGGAACCGCAGTGATCGCTGACTACTCCAACCTCGCGATGGTCACCTCGGCTGTGCTGTACCTGCTGGCCATGACCGCGCACGCCCTGGAGTGGGCGAGTGCGCGGACGGCCAGGGCTGCCGAGCCCGCCCTGGTGCGGGTGGGCGCCGGTGTCGAGCCGAGCGGCGACGCCGGGGTCGCCGGCGCGCGTCCCACGCCCAGCCCGCGCGTCGACCGCTTCGGGCGGATCGGCGTGGCGATCACGGTGGTCGCGACGCTCACCCACCTGGTCGGGGTCGTGCTGCGGGGGATCGCGGCCGACCGGGCGCCGTGGGGCAACATGTACGAGTTCATCACCACCTCGCTGGTGATCGTTGCGATCGCCTACCTGGTGCTGGCCACCCGGTACGGCATGGGCTGGCTGGGGCTGCCGGTCACCCTGCTGCTCACCATCGGCCAGGGCCTCGCGGTCACCGTCTTCTACGTGCAGGTCTCCGAGCTGATGCCCGCCCTGCACTCGGTGTGGTTCGTGATCCACATCATCGCTGCCGCCACCGCGGGTGCTGCCTTCAACATCGGGGGCATCGCGTCCATCCTCTACCTGCTGCGCAGCCGCGCCGAGGAGCGGGGACAGGTGCGCGGCTACCTCGCGCGCGTCCCTGCGGCTGAGGTGCTCGACCGGGTCAGCTACCGCACCCTCGCCTTCGCCTTCCCGTTGTGGACCTTCACGATCGCGGCCGGCGCCATCTGGGCGCAGTACGCCTGGGGCCGGTTCTGGGGCTGGGACCCCAAGGAGACCATGTCGCTGGTCACGTGGATCGTGTACGCGGTCTACCTGCATGCCCGTGCCACGGCCGGGTGGAAGGGACGCCGCGCGGCGATCGTCGCCGTGATCGGCCTGGCCAGCTTCTGGTTCAACTTCGTCGGCATCAACCTGCTGGTCTCCGGCCTGCACTCCTACGCCGGCATCTAGCGTTCCCAGGCCCGGGAAGACGCTTTCCGCCACTGTTCATCTGGCTGTGGGAGCGCCATGCCACAATCGGGAGCATGCGGCACTTCGACCTGTGCGTGATCGGCTCCGGTAGCGGCAACTCCATCGTGGACGAGCGGTTCGCCGGCTGGCAGGTCGCCCTCGTCGACGGGCAGAAGTGGTTCGGAGGGACCTGCCTGAACGTCGGCTGCATCCCCACCAAGATGTTCGCCCACGTCGCCGACCTCGCGGAGGACGCCCGCCACGCCTCGGTGCTGGGCATGGACGCCGGCGCCGTCAGCGTGCGGTGGGGGGACGTGCGCGACCGCGTGTTCGGCCGGATCGACGCGATCGTCGCCGACGGCGAGGCGTACCGCCGCGACGCCGACAACGTGACCCTGTACCGCGAGCAGGGCCGCTTCGTGGCGCCGAAGACGTTCCGGGTGGGGGAGGAACAGTTCACCGCCGACCGGTTCGTGCTCGCCGCGGGCTCGCGCCCGTTCCTGCCCGACGTCCCCGGGATCGACGATCCCGAGCTCGCCGGACGCGTCCACACGTCCGACTCGATCATGCGCCTCGGTGCGCTTCCGAAGTCGCTGATCATCGTGGGCGGTGGGCTGGTCGCGGTCGAGTTCGCGCACATCTTCGCCGCCTACGGCACCCAGGTCACCCTCCTGCACCGCGGCGCGCGCCTGTTGCGGCACGCCGACGAGTCGGTGGCCCGCCGGTTCACCGACCTGATCAGCCGCCGCGTCGTGCTGCGGCTGGGCCAGCACCTCGCCTCGATCGCGGACGCGGCCGGTCGCGTCGAGGTGGGCACCACCGACGACGACGGCATCGAGTACTTCTTCGAGGCCGAACAGGTGCTGATCGCCACCGGCCGGGTGTCCAACGCCGACACGCTCGGCCTCGAACACACGGGCGTCGACGTCGACGGGAACGGGCGAGTGGTGGTCGACGAGCACCAGCGCACGACGGCCGAAGGGATCTGGGCGCTGGGCGACGTGTCGTCGCACTGGCAGCTCAAGCACGTGGCCAACCACGAGGCGCGGGTGGTGCAGCACAACCTCCTGCACCCCGACGCCCCGGTCGCCAGCGACCACCGTTTCGTGCCGCAGGCCGCGTTCAGCGGCCCACAGGCGGCCTGGGTGGGCCTCACCGAGCAGGAGTGTCGTGAGCAGGGCCGCCGTTATGCCGTCGGGCGGCGCGACTACGGCGGCGTGGCGTACGGCTGGGCACTGGAGGACACCGACCACTTCGCGAAGGTGATCGTCGACCCGGCCACCGGGCAACTCCTCGGCGCGCACATCATCGGCCCGGACGCGCCCAACCTGCTGCAGCCGCTCATTCAGGCGATGAGCTTCGGCCTCGACGTGCGGACGATGGCCCGGGGACAGTACTGGATCCACCCCGCGCTGGCCGAGGTCGTCGAGAACGCACTGCTGGCCGTCCAGCTCGACTGAGAGGAGCTGCGATGGCAGCCCGAGCAGCCCGCGGCGGTCGGTGCGCGGGCGGACGCCGCGCGCTCGCCGTGCTCCTCGGCCCGCTCCTCCTCGCCGGCTGCAGCGCGGTTCCCCCCGGTCCCACGCCCGCGACCAGCACTCCCGCGGCGACCCCGCCCTCCGGTTCCGCCACGCCGGCACCGGCGACGGCGACACCGTCACCGAGCGCGTCCGCTGCGGCGTGCACCGCGGAGGCCCGAGCCCTCAGCCTGCGCGAGCAGGTCGGGCAGCTGGTCATGATCGGCGTGACCGTCGGGCTCCCGTCGAGCCAGCGCGCCGCGATCAGCACCCACCGCATCGGATCGGCGATCGTCATGGGCGCGACCCCGGGCGGCGTGGAGCAGGTCTCCGGGCTCACCGCGAAGCTGCGCTCCCTCGGCGGGAAGACGGGCTTCCTGGTCGCCTCCGACCAGGAGGGTGGGCTGGTGCAGCGCCTGAAGGGGCCGGGATTCGACGCGATCCCCTCCGCGGCGCAGCAGGCCCGGCTGCGGGACGCGACCCTCACTGCACGCGCCGCGTCGTGGGGCAGGGCGATGGCCGCAGCCGGCGTGCTGCTCGACCTCGCCCCGGTCGCCGATGTCGTGCCGGCCGGCAACCGGGCCGCCAACGAGCCGATCGCTCGTCTGGGTCGCGGGTACGGATCGAACCCCGCGGGCGTCTCGGCGAAGGTCGAGGCGTTCCGCAGGGGCATGGCCAGGGCAGGTGTCGGGGTGGCGGTGAAGCACTTCCCCGGGCTCGGGGCGGTGCGCGGCAACACCGACTTCGCCACGAAGGTGAAGGACGGCACCACGACCGCCGACAGTGCCCTGCTGACCCCGTTCCGCGACGCCGTCGGCCACGGGGCGGAGGCGGTCATGGTGTCCTCTGCGTACTACACGCGGATCGACGCGGCGCGTCCCGCGATGTTCTCCCCCACGGTGATCAGGATCCTGCGCGGCTGGGGCTTCGACGGCGTCGTCGTCAGTGACGACCTGGGTGCCGCCGCGGCCCTGCGCACGGTACCGGTCGGTGAGCGCGCCGTCCGGTTCGTCGCGGCCGGGGGCGACCTCGCCCTGAACGTCGACCCGTCGACAGCGGGCGCGATGGCCGAAGGCCTCTACCAGGCGGCGAAGGCCGACCCGAAGCTGGCGTCGCGGGTGGCGAGATCGGCTGCCCGTGTGCTGGCCCTGAAGGCGGCCCTCGGCCAGTTCACCTGCGGGTGAGCCGGCTCAGCTGAACACCTTCACTCCCGCGAGCGCCTTGCGTGCGTCCGGCAGGAGCG
Organism: Actinomycetes bacterium; assembly: GCA_023392635.1. GTDB lineage: Bacteria > Actinomycetota > Actinomycetes > Propionibacteriales > Propionibacteriaceae > Propionicimonas. The sequence goes on from JAEVYS010000119.1 coordinate 11,699, forward strand.
ACGAGCTGGTGTCGGGCACCGAGGCGTAGAAGAGCCCGTAGTCGGCGTCGCTGGTCTGCACCACCAGCAGCAGCACCCGTTCGCCCTTCGCCCTCAGGCCGGGGATGTCGAAGCTGAGCTGGGTCTCGATCAGCCAGCCGGAATGCCCGTCGACGTCGTGCCTGGCGCTGCTCACGGGGTTCTGGGTGACGACGGTGTCGGCGTAGTACACGCCGAGGACGCACTTGAGCACGGTCTCGGCAGCCACCTTGGTGCTGGCGAAGCCGTCGCCGACGAACAGGTCACTGACCAGGACGCTGGCCACCCAGTTGTGTCCCGAGCCCGTGCCGTCGTAGTCGGCCTGGTCGAGGACTTCCTGCTCCTGCGCGAGCGCCCCCCAGGGCACGCGGTTGTCCAGCCCGTTCTCCCAGGGTGAGCCGAGGGCGGGGTAGCCCAGCTTTCCTCCGACCCGCCAGCCGGGCCGATCCTGGGACGTGGGCGTGGGCACGTCGGAGGAGGCGGGCGGGCAGACGTTGGCGGACGCGGTGCTGGTCGGGTTCCCGCCGAAGGTGGGCAGGACCGTCCCGCCCGAACCCATCCCGCGCACGATGAACACCACGACGAGCACGACCGCGAGGAGGGCAGCCAGCCCGACCACCCACCACACCACGGTGCTGCGGCGCCCGCCCGCGGGAGTGCCGGTAGGGTAACCGCCGGCGCCGGGGCCCTGGCCGGGAGAGGTGCCCGTCCGGTAGCCGGGGGCCGAGCCCGTGCCATAGCCCGGCGTGGAGCCGCCCGGGTAGCCGCCGTAGCCGGGCGGAGTGCCCTGCGGGGGCGTCGGCGGTTGCGGCGCGGGTGTGCCCTGCGGGTTGGGCGTGATCGCCTCGGTCCAACTGCTGCCCGTCCAGTACCGGTACATGCCCTGCTGGCCGCCCGGATCCGGGTACCACCCTGCGCTGCTGCTCACGCTGGGAATAGTAGTAGGGGAAGCTGGGGAGCCCGGGGACGCGAAAGGCTCAGCCGAACCGGCCGGAGATGTAGTCCTCGGTGGCGCGGACGTCGGGCGCGGAGAAGATCTTGTCGGTAGGGCCGGACTCGATCAGCCGGCCGGGCGACCCGGTACCGGCGATGTTGAAGAACGCGGTCACGTCGGACACCCGTGCCGCCTGCTGCATGTTGTGGGTCACGATGACGATCGTGTAGTTCTCCTTGAGCTCGCCGATCAGGTCCTCGATCGCGAGGGTGGAGATCGGGTCGAGCGCGGAGCAGGGCTCGTCCATGAGGAGCACCTCCGGAGCCATGGCGATCGCCCGGGCGATGCACAGGCGCTGCTGCTGGCCACCGGACAGGCCCGAGCCCGGCAGGGAGAGCCGGTTCTTGACCTCCTCCCACAGGTTCGCGTTGCGCAGAGAGCGCTCGACCAGGTCGTCCTGCTCGGACTTCGGCATCTTCGAGAAGTTCAGCTTGATGCCCGCCAGGACGTTCTCGCGGATGGACATGGTGGGGAACGGGTTCGGCCGCTGGAACACCATGCCGACCTGGCGGCGGACGCGTACCGGGTCGACCCCCGCGCCGTACAGGTTCTCGCCGTCCAGCAGCACCTCGCCCTCCACCCGGGCGCCCGGGATCACCTCGTGCATGCGGTTGAGCGTGCGCAGGAACGTCGACTTCCCGCAGCCGGACGGGCCGATGAAGGCCGTGACGGTGCGGGGCTCGATGGTGATGGTGACGTCCTCGACGGCACGGAAGTTGCCGTAGTAGACGTTGAGGTCGGTGGTCTCGATGCGCTTGGACAATGCGGTTCTCTCTCAGCGTCCGGTCTTGGGTGCGAAGCGTCGGGCGATCAGGCGGCCCGCCAGATTCAGCAGCATGACGATCAGGATCAGGGTCAGGGCCCCGGCCCAGGCGCGGTCCCAGTAGGCCTGGACGTCGGTGCCCGGGTGGGCGTAGGAGTCGTACACGAAGACCGGCAGGGTCATCATCGGGTTGGCGAACACGTTGTTGTTCACCGACGCGGTGAAGCCGGCCGCGATCAGCAGGGGTGCCGTCTCCCCGATGACCCGGGCGATCGCGAGGATGATGCCGGACACCAGCCCGGAGACCGCGGTCGGGATGACCACCCTCACGATCGTCACCCACTTGGGCACGCCGAGGGCGTAGGACGCCTCGCGCAGCTCGTTCGGGACGAGCCGCAGGAGCTCCTCGCAGGACCGCACGACGACCGGGATCATCAGCACGGACAAGGCGATGCTGCCGGCGAGCCCGGACTTGTAGCCCGGCCCGAACAACAGGCTCATCAGCGCGTAGGCGAACAGGCCGGCCACGATGGATGGCACGCCGGTCATCACGTCCACGAAGAACGTGATGGCCTTCGACAAGCGGTTCCGCACCCCGTACTCGGCCAGGTAGATGGCGGTCAGCAGGCCGATCGGGACCGCGATCAGCGTGGCGGTGCCGGTGACGTACAGGGTGCCGTAGACGGCGTGGATCGCCCCACCGCCCTCGCCGACGATGTTGCGCATCGACGAGCTGAAGTAGGTGGCGTCGAACCGCGCCATGCCTTTGCTGATGACCTCCCACGTGACCGACCCGAGGGGGACGAGGGCCAGGACGAACGCGCCGGCGATCAGGTTGGACGCACGTCGGTCGGACGCCTGCCGCCGGCCTTCGACCACACGGGCGGCGACCTCCATCACCACCAGGAACAGCAGGTAGCCCAGCACGACGGCCAGGGCGAGATTGGCCGTGCCGGTGGACAGCACGGCGACGGCGAAACCGAGCAGTGCGCTGCCGACCAGGGCGGCGGGCACCGTGGCCTTGGGCAGCCGGCCGGACGTGAGGGTGTCGCTGGGGATCCGCGACGCGAGGACGCTCATCAGTTGGCTCCCGAGTACTCGGCGCGGCGGGACACGATCCATCGGGCGACGCTGTTGACCGCGAGCGTGATCAGGAACAGCACCAGGCCGGCGGCGATCAACTGGCTGGTCTTCAGGCCGAACGCCTCGGGGAAGTTCTGGGCGATGGTCGCTGCGATCGTGTTCGGGTTCTGGCTGGTGAGCAGCTCGAGGGTGATCGCGCGGGTCCCGGAGAGCACCATCGTGACGGCCATGGTCTCGCCCAGGGCACGCCCGAGGCCGAGCATGACGGCGGCCACGATTCCGGGGCGCGCGAACGGTAACACGGCCATCTTGACCATCTCCCACCGCGTGGCCCCCAGCGCGAGGGCCGCCTCCTCGTGCAGCCGGGGCGCCTGGAGGAACACCTCTCGGCACAGGCTGGTGATGATCGGGAGGATCATGGTCGTCAGCACGATCGCAGCGGTGAGGATCGTCCGTCCGGTGCCGGAGACCTGGCCGGAGAAGAACGGGATGAAGCCGAGGGTGGCGTTGAGCCACTCGTACAGGGGCCGGACGGCAGGCGCGAGCACCAGCGAGCCCCACAGGCCGAACACGACCGAGGGCACGGCGGCCAGGAGGTCGATCACGTAGCCGAGCGGCTGGGCGAGCCGACGCGGCGCGTAGTGCGAGATGAACAGTGCGATCCCGATCGCGACCGGCACCGCCAGCAGCAGCGCCAGCAGGGCGGCCCAGATCGTACCGAAGGCGTAGGGCAGCACCCAGGACGCGAACTCGCCGTACCCCTGCGCGACGAGCCTGGCGGGGTCCGCGAACAACGCGGGCGATCCCTGGGCGATGAGGAACGCGGCGACCAGGGCGAGGATCACCAGGATGAGGATGCCGGCGGCGGTCGCGAGCCCGCGGAAGACCACGTCGCCGCGACGCCTGGGGTCCGCGGCCGGCCTCGCCGACTCGGGTCCGGCGCTCGGCGCGCCGCCCCCGCGGGCCGGCATCTCCGTCATGGCATCACCTTGTCCTGTGGTGGCTTCGTCAAGGCTACGTGGCTGAGCGGCGCCGGTGGAGCCACCGGCGCCGCTCGTGGATACCGTCATTCCGCCCGTGTCACTTGACCGAGTCGATCGCCGTCTTGACCTTGGCCTGCAGCGCGGCCGACAGCGGGGCCGAACCGGCCGCCGACGCAGCGGCCGACTGGCCGTCCGCGGAGGCGATGTAGCCGATGTAGTCCTTCACCAGCGTGCCGACGCCGGGGTCCTTGTAGGTCTGGCAGACGATCGCGTACGACACCAGGACCGCCGGGTAGACGCCCTCGGACGTGCGGTCGAGCGAGTAGGCGAGGTCGTTCGCGTCCCGGCCGGCGATCGTCTTGGAGTGGTCGAGGATCGCGCTGGCCGCCTCCGGCGTCGGGGCCAGTGGCTTGCCGTTGACGAGGATGTTCGCCTTGCCGAGGTCCTTGGCGGCGGACGCATCGGCGTAGCCGATGGTGTTCTGGCCACCGCTGACCGCCTGCACGACGCCGGACGTGCCGTTGGCCGCCTCGCCGCCGAAGTCGGCGGGGAAGGTGTCGGCAGCGGGCTGCGTCCACACCGACGGAGAGGTCTTGTTCAGCGTGTCGGTGAAGTTGTTCGTGGTGCCGGAGTCGTCTGCGCGGTGGACGGCGGTGATCGTCGCGTCCGGCAGCTTGGCGCCCGGGTTGGTCCTGACGATCGCCGGGTCGTTCCACTTGGTGATCTTGCCGGAGAAGATGCCGGCGATCGTGTCGGTGTCGAACGTGAGGTCCTTGACGCCGTCGACGTTGTAGATCACGGCGATCGGCGAGATGTAGACCGGGAGGTTGAGGGCGTTGGAGTCAGCGGCGCAGCCGGCGAACTTGCCTGCGCCCATCTCCTCGTCCTTGAACGGACGGTCGGAGCCGGCGAAGTTGGCCGCGCCCGCGACGAAAGCGGAGCGGCCGGCGCCGGAGCCGTCGGGGGAGTAGTTGACCGTGATCGAGGAGTTCTTGGTCTGGAAGTCGGCAACCCACTTCTCCTGGGCGGCCTTCTGGGCGCTGGAGCCGACGCCGGTGAGGGTCTGGCCGCCTGCAGAGCCGGAGCCACCGGCGGCCGGGGTCTCGTTGGCCGCACATCCGGCGAATGCCAAGGCGGTGGCCGTGACCAGGGCGGCGGCGGCGATCGAGGTGATTTTCACGCGTTTCCTTCAAGCTCGGTGTGTGGGAGCGGATCGCTCCGCGGCCAAACGTAGGGGCCGAGATTGACCGGACCGATACCGCCGGGTGAACGCGAGGTGAATTGCGGGCGCTGCTTGGGATGAGCGTGATCGCGCCGCCGCGCGAGGGAATGTAATACGCTAACACCATGAACGACGTCGTTGGCGGCGGCGGCGCGGGCTTCCGGGCGCCGACGCTCACTGACGTTGCCAGAATCGCCGGTGTCTCGACCATGACGGTGTCCCGGGTGATCAACGGGCACGCCAAGGTTGCCCCCGACACCCGTGACCGGGTGCACGCGGCGATGACGTCGCTGGACTACCGGCCGAACATGCTTGCCCGTGGGCTGGCCAGCGGCCGCTCGCACAGCATCGGTGTGCTCACCGTCGACACCACCCTCTACGGACCGCGGGCCGCCCTTCGCGGGATCGAGCTGGCGGCGCGGGACCGCGGCTACACCGTCACGATCGCGCACCTGAGCGACCCGAACCGGACGGCGGTGGCGCAGGGGGCGACCCTGCTGCGCACCCGCTCGTCCGACGGCGTGATCCTGCTGCAGCCCCTGATCTCCGAGGTCGAGGCGGACGCCGGGCCCCCGCCCGTCGACCTGCCCCCGATGGTGGCGATCCACGCCGGGACGCCCGGCAACTACCCCGCCGTCTCGGTCGACCAGCGGGCGGGCGCCCGGATCGCGACCGAGCACCTCCTCGGGTTGGGGCACCGCACGGTGTGGCACATCTCGGGTCCGGAGCTGTGGTACGAAGGCATCGAGCGAGTGGTGGGCTGGCACGAGGCCCTGCTGCACGCCCGCGCAGAGGTGCCGCCGGTCGTCCACGGCGACTGGTCGGCGGCGTCGGGCTACGCGGCCGCGCGGGAGGTGCTCAGCCACCCCGAGGTCACCGCGATCTTCGTGGGCAACGACTCGATGGCGCTGGGCACGCTGCACGCCATGCACGAGCTCGGCCTGCGCTGCCCGGAGGATGTCAGCCTGGTCGGCTTCGACGACTACCCGGAGGCTGAGTTCTTCTCGCCGGGCCTCACCACGATCCGCCAGGACTTCGACGAGATCGGGCGCCTCAGCGTCGGCCTCCTGCTGGACATGATCGAGACCGGCTCGGCGCCCACCCAGCACCTGGTGCTCGAGCCCGAACTCGTCGTCCGCGCCAGCACCGCGTCCCCCCGCTCCTGACCCGCCCGCCGGGGTCGGGGAGGCTCAGACCCGGGGCTTGTGGACCTCGACAGCGAGCACGGTGGCATCCGGGCCGAGGTGGGCGACCAGGGCTGCGCCCGGCTGGAGGGCCCGGTTCGGGATGCCCAACGCTTCCAGCATCAGCGGCAGCACCGGACGGTGCCCGCAGATCGCCAGCGGCTGCTTCGAGTCCGCGGTCTGGCGGGCCAGCCGCTTGACCAGCGTCGCGACGGCCTTCGGATCCTCGGCCGCCTGCTCCTCCGACAGGGTCGTCCACGGCTCGACCTCGAGCCGGTGGGCACGGGCGTGCGGCTGCAACGTCTTCACGCAGCGCACGGAGGTGGAGGAGGCCAGCCGCTGCACCCCGTACGCCTCCAGGAGCGGGACCAGCAACCGGCTCTGCCGCCGTCCGCGCTCGTTCAACGGCCGGGCCTGGTCGCGTTTGGTCCAGTTCGAGCGCAGCATCGCCTTGCCGTGCCGCACGATCACCAGCGGCGTCGAGTCCGGCAGTGCGGCCGCCTGCCGCAGCAGCGGACGCTCGTCGGCGTAGGTGATCAGCTGCAGCGCGAGCGACACCGGCAGCCACGAGGAGTCGTCCACCTCGTCGTCCGGACGCCGCTCCGCCTCCCTGACCACGTTGGCCCGCCAGTAGTGGACGGTCTTGCTGCCGCCACCGACGAGGTAGCTGATCCGGTCGACCGGGATGCCCAGGCGCACCGTCACCGCGGTCTCTTCCGCTGTCTCGCGCATCGCGCAGGCCGGCAGGTACTCGTCGGCGTTGATCTTGCCCTTGGGCAGGCTCCAGTCGTTGTACCGGGGACGGTGCACGAGCAGGACCTCCTGCTCGCCCTCGCCAGGGCGCAGCGCGATGGTGCCCGCCGCGGTGATCCGCTTCTCCGCGTGGTTGTTCGCCATGGTGTCCTAGCGCTCGACCGCCCGGCGTTGCCCCATGGTCGCGATCAGGTGCTCCTGGATGTCCAGCAGCGGCTCGCCGTCCGGGCCGAGCGTCCGCGGCGTCCAGGTGTCGCCCTCGAGCCACCAGGACGCGGTGCCCTCGTCGAAAGCGAGGTCGAACAGCCGCTCGATCTGGGCGATGTGGCGGGGGTTGTTCAGGCCGACGACCACCTCGACGCGCCGGTCGAGGTTGCGGTGCATGAGGTCGGAGGAGCCGATGCCCACGCGCGGGTCGCCGCCGTTCGCGAACCAGAACAGCCGGCTGTGCTCGAGGAAGCGTCCCAGGATGCTGCGCACCCGGATGTTCTCGCTCAGCCCCGGCACCCCCGGACGCACCGAGCAGATGCCGCGCACCCACAGGTCCACCGGGACGCCGGCCATCGAGGCACGGTAGAGGGCGTCGGTCACGGCCTCGTCCACGATCGAGTTCACCTTGATCCGCACGCCGGCGGGGATGCCCCGCTTGTGGTTGAGGATCTCGGTGTTGATGTTGTCGATCAGCCCGCGCCGGACGCCGTGCGGCGCCACCAGCAGGCGCTTGTAGTGCGTCTCCTGCGCCATTCCCGACAGGTGGTTGAACAGGCGGGCCACATCGTCGGTGATGACCGCGTTGGAGGTGAGCAGGCCCATGTCCTCGTACATGCGCGCTGTCTTCGGGTTGTAGTTGCCGGTGCCGATGTGCACGTAGCGGCGCAACCCCGCCGGCTCCTCGCGGACCACGAGCGACAGCTTGCAGTGGGTCTTCAGCCCGAGCATCCCGTACACCACGTGGCAGCCGGCCTTCTCCAGCTTGCGGGCCCAGGCGATGTTGGCCTGCTCGTCGAAGCGGGCCTTGATCTCGACCAGGGCCAGCACCTGTTTGCCCGCCTGGGCCGCCTCGACGAGGGCGTCGATGATCGGGGAGTCGCCGGACGTGCGGTAGAGCGTCTGCTTGATGGCGAGGACGGCGGGGTCGGCCGCTGCCTGCTCGATGAACCGCTGCACGCTGGTCGCGAAGGAGTCGTACGGGTGGTGAAGCAGCACCTCGCGGTTCTTCAGGGCGGCGAACAGGTCGGCCGGCTGGGCCGTCTCCACCTCGGCCAGCTCGGGATGCGTCTTCGGCAGGAAGGACGGGTAGAGCAACGCTTCACGGTCGAGGTCGGCCAGCGAGAACAGGCCGCGCAGGTCGAGCGGGCTCGGGACGCGGAACACCTCCTTCTCGGCGATGTCGAGCTCGCTGATCAGCAGCTCCAGCATCTGCGGGTCGATGTCGTCCTCGACCTCGAGGCGCACCGGCGGTCGGCCGATCTTGCGGCGCAGCAGTTCCTTCTCCAGGGCGAACAGCAGGTTCTCCGCGTCGTCCTCCTCGACCTCCACGTCCTCGTTGCGGGTCACCCGGAAGGTGCTGTGGCCGATGATCTGCATGCCCGAGAACAGCTGGTCGAGGTGCCGCGCGATCACGTCCTCGAGCGGGACGAAACGTCCGCCGCCCAGCGGGACGAAGCGGCTCAAGATCGTGGGCACCTTCACCCTGGCGAACTGGCGGACGCCGGTCACCGGGTTCTTCAGCAGCACGGCGAGGTTCACGCTGAGGCCCGAGATGTACGGGAACGGGTGGGACGGGTCGACCGCGAGCGGCGTGAGCACCGGGAAGATCCGGTTCTCGAACAGCTCGGTCATCTGTTGGCGCTCGTCGGGGTTCAACTCGTCCCAGCGGAGGATCTCGATGCCGTGCTGGGCGAGCGCGGGACGCACGTCGGTGGCGAACACCCTCGCCGCGTCCTCCACCAGCTCGCGGGTGCGGGACAGGATCGCGTCGTGCAGTTCGCGCGGCATCAGACCGGAGTTGCTCGCCACGGCCACGCCGGCGGCCATGCGCCGCTTGAGGCCCGCCACCCGCACCATGAAGAACTCGTCGAGGTTCGAGGAGAAGATCGCCAGGAAGCGCGCGCGCTCGAGCAGCGGGACGCGCTTGGCGTCCTTCGCCAGATCGAGGACGCGGTTGTTGAACGACAGCCAGGACAGTTCCCGGTCGGAGAACCGGTCTGCCGGCAGGTCGGGCTGGTCCAGCTCGACAGTGTCTTCTTCGTCAACCGCGGTCATGACTGCTCCTGCTTCTGCACGCGACGCGTGCTCCGGCGCGTAGAGCACATCGCGGGAGGCGACGCGGAATCCAGCGCTTTCGTACATTCTTACCGCTACCGACTCAGCCATGTCGACGTACAACACCACGCGGTCAGCACCGGCGCGGGCCAGGTGTTCCAGGCCCGCCTGCAGCAGTACCCGCCCGTACCCACGGCCCTGCACGCGGGGGGCGACGCCGATCACGTAGACCTCTCCGCTGGTCCCCTCGCGCTTCGTCCAGTGGAAGCCCGCCAGCCCCTCGTCGTCGAAGCCGAGGAGAAGGCCGGACGGGTCGAACCAGGTCTCCGCCATCCGCGTGGCGAGGCCGTCGGCGTCCAGGGCGCCCTGTTCGGGATGGTGGGCGAAGGCGGCGGCGTTCACCGCGAGGAAGGCGTCCTCGTCGCCCGGCTGGAAGCCGCGCACGCGCAGCCCGTCCGGGACAGACGGCGGGGGCACCGCCTCGAGCGGGCGCTCCATCACCAGCAGGCCACGCCTCGGCGCCAGCCCGAGCGCGGACGCGAACCCCTGCGCCGCGGCCGAGTCCCCGAACGCCCAGACCCCCCAGTGGTCGGGCCCGTCGTCATCGCCGCCGCGACCCGCCGGTGCCGTCCCGATCACTTCGCTGCCGGAATCGCCGTTGGCTGCCGAATTTTCGGGAGCCGGAGCAGATTTCGACAGCGAACCGAGCAGGCGGCGCCCGATGCCCCGCCGGCGGTGGGCGGGGTCGACCACGAGCTGTGCGGTCCTGTAGGACGGCTGCCACTGCAGGTACCCGGTGAGCTCACCGTCCTCGCCAGCAAGGAGGTGGCGCGCCGCCTCGGTGCCGAGGGCGAAGTGGGCCTCCTCGTTCAGCGGCTCGACGCCGTCCACCGACGCGGCGCGCGCGGCCAGCGCGAGCACGTCCTCGACCTGATCGGGCTGGAGCCGGTTCGTCCACACCCTTGCAGAGTAGCGGCGGCACGTCCTCCAGGGTCAGGCCGGTTCGTGGTCGGCGCCCGCGGGCTGAGCGGGCTCAGCGCCGTCCGGCGTCAGGGGAGAACCGGTAGCCGACGTTGCGGACGGTCCCGATCAGCGCCTCGTGTTCGGGGCCGAGCTTGGCACGCAGCCGACGGACGTGGACGTCGACCGTGCGGGTGCCGCCGTAGTAGTCGTAGCCCCAGACGTCGGCCAGGAGGTGTTCGCGGCTGAACACCCGCCCCGGGTGCTGCACGAGGTACTTGAGCAGTTCGAACTCGGTGTAGGTGAGGTCGAGCGGTTCGCCGTCGAGCATCACCGAGTACGCGGCGTCATCGATCACGATGCCGCCGGCGGAGATCAGGCCGTCGTTCGCCGCGGCCGTCACGAGCAGGCGGATCCGCGCCTCGAACTCCGCCGGGCCGCACGTGTCGAGGATCATGTCGGAGATCCCCCAGTCCGCCGCGACGGCGGCCAGCCCGCTCTCGGTGAGGACGAGGAGCAGCGGGACGGTCGAGCCCGACGACTGGAACAGCCGCGCCATCATCCGCGCCCCGGCCAGGTCGGTACGGCCGTCCAGCACGACGAGGTCGGCCCGGGCCGACTCGGTCAGCGCCTGGGTGTCCGTGGCGACCTGGTGGATGTCGTGGGCGAGGAGGGCCAGCACCGGCAGCGATCGCCCGGCGCCGTTGGCGACATCGTTGCTGACCAGCAGCAGCTGCGCCATGCTCACCTCCGGGACCGCCATCTCGACCGATGGTCGGGGCCAACCTTAGTGATTCGACGGCTCCGGCCGGAACAGCGCTCAGTCGTCGGCATCCAGGATCAGCGTCACCGGCCCCGAGTTCACCAGCGAGACCTCCATCCTCGCGCCGAACCGGCCGGTGCCAACGGTGGCCCCCCGTTCGCGCAGGGCGTCCACGTACGCGGCGACCAGGGGTTCGCTGACCGGCCCCGGCGCCGCGGCGCTCCAGGACGGGCGCCGGCCCTTGCGGGTGTCGGCGTACAGGGTGAACTGGCTCACCACCAGTAATGGCGCGTCCTCGTCGGCGCAGCTGCGCTCGCCCTCCAGGATGCGGAGCTGCCAGGTCTTGTCCGCCAGCCGCGCGGCGGTGCCGGCCGTGTCGGTGTGGGTGACGCCGAGCAGAACCAACAGGCCGGGGGAGTTGATGGCGCCGACGACTTCGCCGTCCACACTGACGCTCGCCCTGCTGACCCGCTGTACCACCGCTCGCACCCGCCCATCCAACCACGCCGAGCGCGAGCGACCGCTCCTCGCCGCCTGTGGGGCGGGCCGGGGAAGGGACGGGGCGGGCCGGTGGTTATGCTGCACAGGTGCTGACCCCCCTCTCCGTCACCGGCGTCGTGGTGTTCACCGCCTGCCTGGTTCTGGTGGTCCTTGCCGGGCTCGGTATCGTCGCGCTGGTGCGCGGCAAGCGAGGAGAGTGAGATGGCGTTCGAGATCCCGTCCGACCTCAACCCGGCCCTGATCGGCCTGGCGTGGCTGCGCGGACGCTGGGAGGGCACCGGTTACCGCCAGTGGCCCGGCACGGAGAAGCACAGCTACGCGCTGCAGGTCGACTTCGCCGACAACGGGGAGGACTACCTCCACTACCTGTGCCAGGCGTTCGAGGTCGACGAGGAGGGCGCGCCGACGCGGCCGCTGTTCATGGAGACCGGCTTCTGGCGTCCGCTCGCCGACGGCACGGTCGACGTCGTGATGTGTTCCCCGGACGGGTTCGCGGAGATCTGGTTCGGCAAGCTCCAGCCCGGCCGCCTCGATCTCGTCACCGACGCCGTCGCCCGCACCCGGGACGCGAAGGTCTCCTATACCGCCGGACGCAGGCTCTACGGCAACGTCGAGGGACGCCTGCTGTTCTCCTTCGATCGCGCGACCGAGGACCACGAACTCCAGCCCTACCTGTGGGCACAGCTGGAACGACGATGACCGTCCGCCTCACCGAGGGGGTCGACGCCGGTGCCGTCTGGCACTACGGCGACCCGCTGCGCGAGCAGAAGGCGCTGGAGGCCGGACGGGCGGGCGTCGACCTCACGCACCGTCCGGTGTTCACGGTCTCGGGCCCGGACCGTCTCCGCTGGCTGAACGACATCACGAGCCAGGACCTGTCGTCCCTGGCGCCCGGTGTGCCCACCGTCGCCTACATCCTGGATGCGCAGGGACACGTCACCCACGTGTTCGGGGCGACGGACGACGGCACCACGCTGTGGTGCCACACCGAGCCCGGGCGACTGGACGCCCTGCTGGCCTGGCTGCGCCGGATGGTCTTCGCCGCCCGGGTCGAGATCGCGGGGATCGGCGACACCCACGCGCTCGTCCTGCCGCCCGGCCGGCCGCCCACCATCGTTCCGCGCGACGGGGTCGAGGCGGCCCTGGGCGAGGTCAGGGCCGGCATCTGGGCGATGGAGGCGGTGCGGATCGCATCCGGCACGCCCCGGATCTTCCTCGACACCGACGACCGGACGATCCCCAACGAGCTGGCCAACCCCGACGCCGACCTCCTGGGGCCGGCGGTGCACCTGCGCAAGGGCTGCTATCCCGGCCAGGAGACCGTCGCCCGCGTGTACAACCTCGGGCGCCCGCCACGCCGGCTGACCCTGCTGCACCTCGACGGCAGCGCCGAGCGGCTCCCCGAGGTGGGCGCCGACGTCCTGCTGGACGGGCGTGCCGTGGGGCGCATGGGAACGTCCGAGCGCCACCACGAACTCGGTCCGATCGGGTTGGCCCTGCTGAAGCGCACCACGCCGGTCGACGCACCCCTCCAGGTCGACGGGATCGCGGCGGCGCAGGAGGTGCTCGTCGATCCCGAATCGGGCCTGCACTGGCGCCCCACACCAGGGCTGGGCCGGAACTGAGCCTCCCCGGCGCGTACCACTAGGGGCGGTGGGCCAGCACGTACAGCCGGACGGTCTGCGCCTCCGGCCCTACGGGAGAGCGGACGTACCACTCGTCCACGACCAGACCGGCCTCTTCGAAGGCGGCGAGCACCTGGTCACGGTCGTGCAGCACGAAGTCCAGGTCGACGGGGGTGCCGCAGAGCACGTCCACGTGCCGCACCTCCCCGCCCAGGTGCAGGGCGACGGCCAGGACTCCCCCGGTGCGCAGCGTCTCGCCGACCGTCCGCAGCGTCGGGGCGAGCTCGGAGGCAGCGAGGTGCACGAAGGCGTACCAGGCCACGATCGCCCCCCACGCCGCTGCCGTCCGCGGACGCAGCAGCTGGGAGAACCGTCCCACCTGGAAGTCGAGGTCGGCGAAGCGGGTGCGGGCCTGCTCGATCATGGCGGGGGACGCGTCCAGCCCGTGTACTTCGGCACCGGTGTCGGCGAGGAAGGCGGCGATGTGCCCGGGACCGCAGCCCAGGTCCATGACCGGCCCGTCCGCCATCGCCGCGACGCGCTCCAGCAGCCAGACGTCGAACGGCTTGTCGACGAGCTCCTCCAGCAGTGTCTCGGAGTAGGCGGCCGCGGCGGCGTCGTAGGCGGCGACTACCCTGGCGTCGCGCGCCGCGGCGCCGTCGGCCAGGACCGACTCCCGGTCGGGCTCGGAGCCTGCCGTGGCGGTGCCGGTCCGCACCGGCCCGAGAAGGTGGATCCAGCGGGGATCGCGCCCGCGCTGCACGGGCAGCCGGCGCACCAGCGGTGGCTCCGCGGCGGCCATGCGGGCCAGGCACGCCTCGACCTCGCCCCGGTCGGCGAAGGAGTGCAATCGCTCGGTGCGCGTCTTCAGCTCACCGGCGGCCTGCACCCCGCGGAGCAGCAGGACGGTGAGCAACGAGCGCTCGTCGTCCCCGAGCTCCAGGACCTCGTCGAGCAGCTGGTGGTACTTCACCACCCGTGAGCCGGCACCTGCCCACACCAGGCGGAGCAGGCCGTGGTCCTTCAGGGCGCGCGCGGTGTCCTGGACGGTCCGCTCGGAGTAGTCGACCACCGGTTCCCTGCTGGAGGCCTGGTTGCAGGCGAGCCGCAGGGCGTTGAGGCTCAGCGGGTAGCTGGCCGGCACGGTGCGCTGCTTCTCCAGCAGGCTTCCCAGCACGCGTTGTTCCTCGGCGGACAGCACCGGCAGTGGCATGGCGGCAGCCTATTCCCGCGCTGCAGCCGGCAACCGACGGTGTCAGGCCTTCTTCGCGCGGTTCCGCTGCTTGGCGCGCTCGTTCGCGTCGAGGGTGACCTTGCGGATGCGGACGTTCTTCGGCGTCACCTCGAGGCACTCCTCCTCGCGGCAGAACTCCAGCGACTGCTCCAGGCTCATCAGCCGCGGCGGGATCAGCCGCTCGAGCTCGTCGCCGGTGGAGGAGCGCACGTTGGTCAGCTTCTTCTCCTTGGTGGGGTTCACGTCCATGTCGTCGGGACGGGGGTTCTCCCCGACGATCATGCCCTCGTACACCTCGTCACCGGGCGCGACGAACAGGGTCCCGCGCTCCTGGAGGTTGAACAGGGCGTAGCCGGTGACCACGCCGGTGCGGTCGGCCACCAGCGACCCGGACTGGCGCGTCTTGATCTCGCCTGCCCACGGCTCGTAGCCCTCGAAGACGTGGTGCATGATGCCCGTCCCGCGGGTCTCGGTCAGGAACTCCGTGCGGAAGCCGATCAGGCCGCGCGCCGGGATCACGTACTCCACCCGCACCCAGCCGGTGCCGTGGTTCACCATCTGCTCCATGCGCGCCCGGCGGGTGCCCATCAGCTGGGTGATCGTCCCCACATGCTCCTCGGGGATGTCGACCGTGAGCCGCTCGACCGGCTCGTGCATCTTGCCCTTGATCTCCTTGACCAGCACCTGGGGCTTGCCGACGGTGAGCTCGAACCCCTCGCGGCGCATCATCTCCACGAGCACGGCGAGCTGCAGCTCGCCGCGTCCCTGCACCTCCCAGGTGTCGGGACGCTCGGTGTTGAGCACCCTGATCGACACGTTGCCGACGAGTTCGGTGTCGAGGCGGTTCTTCACCAGGCGCGCGGTGAGCAGCTTGCCCACCTTCCCGGCGAGCGGGGAGGTGTTGATGCCGATCGTCATCGAGATCGACGGCTCGTCGACGTGGATCAGCGGCAGCGGCTTCGGGTCGTTCGGGTCGGCGAGCGTCTCACCGATGGTGATCTCGGGGATGCCGGCGATCGCGACGATGTCCCCGGGGCCGGCTTCTTCGGCGGGAACGCGGTCGAGGGCCTGCGTCATCAGCAGCTCCGACAGCCGGACGTTCTGGATCGAGCCGTCGGAACGGCACCACGCCACCGTCTGGCCGCGCCTCATCGTGCCCTCGACGATGCGGCACAGGGCCAGGCGTCCGAGGTAGGGGGAGGCGTCGAGGTTGGTGACGTGCGCCTGCAGCGGCGCGCCCTCGGTGTAGAGCGGCGCGGGGATGGTGTCCATGATCAGCTGGAACAGGGGTTCGAGGTTGGGCGAGTCCGGCATGCCGGCGTCCTCGGGCTGGGTGAGGGACGCCCGCCCGGCCTTCGCGGCGCAGTAGATGATCGGGAAGTCGAGGTGGTGGGCCTCGTCGTCCTCGAGCAGGTCGAGGAAGAGCGAGTACACCTCGTCGACGACCTCGGCGATGCGGGCGTCCGCGCGGTCGACCTTGTTGATCACGACGATGATGGGGAGGTTCTTGGCCAGGGCCTTGCGCAGCACGAACCGGGTCTGCGGCAGGGGGCCCTCCGAGGCGTCCACGAGCAGCAGCACCCCGTCCACCATCTCCAGGCCGCGCTCGACCTCGCCACCGAAGTCGGCGTGGCCGGGGGTGTCGATGATGTTGATGGTGACGGTGGAACCGTCCGCCAGCTTGTGGTCGACGGCCGTGTTCTTCGCGAGGATCGTGATGCCCTTCTCGCGCTCGAGGTCCATCGAGTCCATGACGCGCGTGTTCACGTCCTGGTTCTCGCGGAACGCGCCGGACTGCCACAGCATCGCGTCCACGAGCGTGGTCTTGCCGTGGTCGACGTGGGCGATGATGGCGACATTGCGCAGGTCTGCGCGTGCGGGCATGCGGGGACTCCGGATCGTGAGGGAACCCGCCAAGCCTACCGGACGGCGCCCACCACCCCCGGCGGGGCCGGCGGCTACCGCAGGTCGTCGGGGCCGGTGGGCGCGTGCCCCTTCTCCATCGCCTCCAGCATGTCGGGGCGGATCCCGACGCCGGTCGCGAGCCGGGAGTGGCTCCGGGAGTAGGCGAAGTAGATCACGAAGCCCACCACGAGCCAGACCAGGAAACGCAGCCAGGTCTCCACCGAGAGGTTGAGCATCAGGTAGGTGCAGATCACAGCGGAGACGATCGGCAGCACCGGCGAGAACGGCACCTTGAACGCGCGGGGGAGGTCGGGACGCTTCCTGCGCAGCACCACGATCCCGATCGAGACGAGCACGAACGCCGACAGCGTGCCGATGTTCACCATCTCCTCGAGGACCCCGACCGGGGTGAGGCCCGCGACGATCGCCACCACGACGGTGACGACCACGGTGATCAGCCACGGGGTGCGGTACCTGGGGTGCACCTTCGCCAGGCCCATGGGCAGGAGCGCGTCGCGGCACATGGCGAAGATCAGGCGGGTGGCACCGATCATCAGGGTGAGGACGACGGTCGTCAGGCCGGCCACGGCGCCGGCGGCGATCAGGGTGGCCATCCAGGCCTGGCCGTGGAAGGCGAACGCGTTGGCCAGCGCCGCCTTCGGGTCGAGCTGGTCGTAGGGCACCATTCCGGTCACGACGAGGGCGACGGCGCAGTACAGGACGGTGCAGATCGTGAGGGACGCGATGATGCCGATCGGAAGGTCCTTCTGCGGGTTCTTCGTCTCCTCGGCCGTGGTTGCGACGACGTCGAAGCCGATGTAGGCGAAGAACACCAGGGCCGCGCCGGCCAGGATGCCGCCGACGCCGAAGGTGGACGGGACCGCCCCGGTGAAGAATTGCAGCAGCGGCTGCGTCCAGACCTCGGAGCCACCCGTGCCCGTCGTGGGCGTGGCCGGCGGGACGAAGGGGCTGTAGTTCGCCGGGTTGATGAACCCGATGCCGGCAAAGATCACGAAGAGGACGATGAACAGCTTCAACCCCACCAGGGCGAGGTTGACGCGCAGCGACTCCTTGATGCCCAGCGTCACCAGGAAGCCGAGCACGATAACGAGCAGGATCGCCGGCACGTCCACCACGCCGCCGTAGCTGATCGCCTCCGGCAAGCTGATGCCGAGCTTGCCGAGGAAGGCGCCGAGGTAGGCACTCCACCCCTGGGCGACCACGGATGCGCCGAGGAACATCTCCAGGATCAGGTCCCAGCCGATGATCCACGCGAAGATCTCGCCCAGTGAGGCGTAGGAGAAGGTGTACGCCGAGCCCGAGACCGGCACCGTGGAGGCGAACTCCGCGTAGCACATGGCGGCCAGGGCGCAGCAGATGGCTGCGATCACGAAGCTGACCACGATGGACGGGCCGGCGACGTTGTGGGCGGCCCGCCCGGTGAGGGTGAAGATGCCGGCGCCGATCACGACGCCGACCCCGAAGACGGTCAGGTCGAGGGCGGTCAGCGAACGCTTCAACTGGTACTCGGGTTCGTCCGTGTCGGCGATCGACTGCTCGATCGACTTGGTCCGCAGGAGGCTCATGGGTCCTTCTCCAGTGATGTGGGGGCCGCGTCGGTGCGTCCCTGTGGCAACCCGGCGAACCTACGCCTGACGTTCGCATGCTGGGCGCAATGGCCACCATCTGGTCGTCGCGGCACCGACGTCGCCGCTGCTAGCCTCAGGAACGGCGGATCCCGCGGCGAGAGGAAGGGAGCCGACCGTGGCTTTCCTCGACTTCTGGGCGTCCGTGGGACACGCCCTGTGGGGGGTCCTCACCTTCGACCGCTCGACGGCGGAATGGTTCGCGGCGAACCCCTTCAACGGCGAGATCTCGCTCACCGTGGCCATGCTCGCCGGCGCCTCGACGCTGCTCGGTGATTCGGCGGTGCTGTTCTTCAACCGCGTCCGCGGCATCCGGTTCGTTGTCTCACTGCTGCTCAACGGCCTGGGCATGGTCGGGCTCTACGTGGTGCAGGCCGTCGTCCTCGTGTTCGTCGGCGACGCGATCGTGGGGCACGGGCCGGTGGCGCCGTTCGTGATCCGCGGCATGCTGCTGTCCACGGCCCCGATGGTGTTCGGCGTCCTGGCGCTCATCCCGTACTTCGGCCCGGCGATCGCCCGCCTGCTCCAGGCGTGGTCGGTGGTCGCGCTGTGGGTGATCGTGCAGGTGCTGTACGGCACCGGGCTGTGGCCCGCGCTACTGGCCACGCTCGTGGCGTGGGGGTCCATGCAGGTGATCTCGTGGGCGCTGGCGAAGCCGCTCGGAATCCTCGGCGCCCGGATCTGGCGGCTGGTCACCGGCAGCCCGATCATGCTCACGGGACGCGACCTGCTCTCCGGGCACCCCTTCGTGCCGGTCGAGTACCGTCCGGGGAAGACGGGGCCCGCCTGATGGTGACGTTCCTGCTGGTCGGCGTGCTGGTCTTCATCCTCCTCGCGCTCACCGTCGCCCCACTGGAGGCGCTCGGCTGGTGGTCCACCAGAGGGGCCGATGACGCGGGGGAGATGGTCCAGGAGATCCTCCTCGACGACGACGGTGACGACACGCCCGAGCCGTACGACCACTACGTCGTCTACCTCTCCGGCATCGGCGCGATCGACGGTCAGTCCATCCCCGAGGAGGAGCTGCCGCTGGTCGAGGCGCTGGAGGCGCTGCCGGGCACGGGCGTCGTCCGTGACGTGTTCCCCTACTCGGTGACCAACCGGGGGCTGACCGGGCAGCGGATGCTGAGCTGGTTGTGGAGCCGCATCGAGAAGGCACGGTTCAAGAAGCCGGAGGCGCTGGCCGGAATGCTGGTCAACGGCCGCAATGCGATGCAGCTGTTCGTCAGTTCCGACCGTCGTTACGGGCCCGCCTACAACCTCGGCACCGCCCGCGAGGTCATCCGGGCACTGCGGCGCAAGGGCTACCAGCTGGACGGCGGCACGCCGGTCACGCTGATCGGCTGGAGCGGCGGCGCCCAGATCTCGATCGGGGCCGCCTCGTACCTCGGCATGGGAAAGATCCCCGTGCGGGTGGTCTCCATCGGCGGCATGATGTCGGACGACCCGGGCCTGGCGCGCGTCGACCACCTGTGGCACCTGCGCGGTACGAAGGACGTGTTCGAGAAGCTCGGCGGGGTCATGTTCGCCGGCCGCTGGCCCGGGGCTGCGTTCTCGCCTTGGAGCGAGGCCCTCGCCGAGGGCCGGATCGACGTCATCGACCTGGGGCCGATGAACCACAACGGCAAGGCCCACTACTACGACCGGTCGACCTTCGCCCCCGACGGGCGCAGCTACCTCCAGGTGACCATCGACGCGGTGGTCGCTGTCCTCACCGGCCAGCCGGTGAGGACCATCCCCGGGTGACCGCGGCTCCACCGTTTCAGCTCCCGAATCCTCCCTTTGCTGTCGAAATTCCGACAGCGAAGGGAGATTTCGGCAGCGAACTCGCGCATCGGGAGCGACACGCGTCCCGGCGGCAGGAGGGGACGCTCAGGGCGTCTACCGGGGACGACTCAGGGCAACGGACCTTCGGTCCTGCGGTGGGTGGTGAATACGCTGGCCGGGTGACGCAATGGTTCACGGAGAGCTTCCGGTCGGAGTTCGCCAGGCAGGAGGCCGAACTCGGACGGGTCAACATCGCCGTCTTCGGCAAGACCGGAGTGGGCAAGTCCACGCTGGTCAACGCGATCTTCGGCGAGCCGGTCGCGGTCACCGGCATCGGCGCCCCGGTGACCAGCGGCTCCCACCTGTACCTGGACAGGCGCGGCTCCCTCGGCGTCATCGACACCCGTGGGCTCGAGCTGGGACGAGACGACGACAAGATCATCGCCGAGCTCACCAAGGCGGTGAAGGAGAGCCGCGGGAAGCCTGTCGAGGAGCAGATCCACGTCGCCTGGTACTGCATCCGCGGCATGGACCGCCGGTTCGAGGACTTCGAGGAGCGCTTCATCCGCACCCTCGACTCACTGGGCCTGCCCGTCGTGGTCGTGCTCACCCAGGTGCCGATGCGCGAGGGCCAGTACCACCCGGACGCGCTCGAGCTCGCCCGCCAGATCGAGGCCCGCCACCTGCCGATCGTCGACGGACGCCCCTACCTGACCTACGCGATGAGGGACCAGTTCACCGGTCAGCCGCCCTACGGCTTGATCGAGGTCTTGGGTGCGACCTTTCGCGTGGCTCCGGAAGCGGTCCAGGGAGCCCTCGCGGCAGCCCAGGCGATCGATGTTCAGCTCAAGGCGCGAGAAGCGAACAAGGCCGTCGCCGCCGCGGTGACCGCTGCCGCTGCTGCCGCAGCCGTGCCGATCCCGTTCTCCTCTGCGGCGATCCTGGTGCCGATCCAGCTGGGGATGATGGCCCGGATCGCCCAACTCCACAACCTGGGCCTGGACAAGTCCGCGCTGCTCGCGGTCGCGTCCACGTCGGTCGCCACGTCGGCCGGACGCGCGGCCGCGTCCAGCCTGCTGAAGTTCATCCCGGGCGCGGGAAGCGTGGTCGGCGGGGTGGTCAACGCCTCGGTCGCATCCTCGTTCACCCTCGCCATGGGACAGGCCTGGCTGGTGGTCTGCCAGCGCGCGCTGGGGAAGGCGCTGCCCACCCTCAACGGCAGGGTCGACACCGACGCCGTCGGCAAGCTCTTCGAATCCGAACTCGCCAAGCGGATGCCGCACATCCGCCACCAGGGTTAGGCGGCGACCACCGGTCCGAATGGGACTGAGGTGCGGTGCGAGGTGCAGTATCCCGGCCTCGTCGCGGTGACCGTCACCGTGATCGTCGCCCCCAGGTCCGCAGCCGTGAGCACCAAACCGGTGCCCGTCGCCCTCGGGATCGCCTTCCCGTTGCGTGACCACTGGTAGGCGAGTTTCGCCGGCGTCGGAGCCCAGGCGCCGGGGTCGGCGGTGAGCGTGCTCCCGACCACGGCCTCGCCCCTCACCGTCGGGACCACCGGGGTGAACAGCGCCCGGTGCACGTGGACGCCCCGGGAGTACTCGACGTGCGAGGCGAAGCCCGGCCTGGTCCCGGTGACCTTCACCCGGAGGTCGTCGCCGACATCGCCCGGCTTCACGCGGTACGTGCTGCCGGTGGCGCCCTTGATCGAGGTGCGGTTGCGCTGCCACTGGTAGTGGAGGGTGACTCCGTCGTCCCAGCCGGTGGCGGTGGCCGTGAGGGTCGCGTCCGTCGCCGCGGTGCCGGTGATCGTCGGCCTGGCCGAGGTGCGGATCTCACCCTTGCCGACCTTCGAACTGGGTGCGGAGCAGCGTCCGGTGCTGGCGTAGCCATCGAGGTGCCCCGTCACGCACACGGAGAGGCGGTGGCTGAGGTCGGCCGCGACGGAGAGGTAGTCACCTTCCGTGCCCCCCGGGCCGGCGATGGCCGAGCCGTCGCGGAACCACTGGTAGGTGAAGTGGTCGACCCTCGGCACCCAGGTGCCGGTGACCGGCCGCACGGCGGTCCCGACGCGCGGAAGCCCGTTGATCCTGGGCTCGTACGTCCGCACGAAGCGCAAGTACGGCCCAGCCTGCTGGCTGATGCGGCCAGAGAAGGACGCCGGCTGGTCCGACGCGTTGCTGAACGCCAGCGAATACGTGCCGGCGACCGGATACGTCACCAGGCCGTCCGTACAGGTCGCGGCCGAGGTTCCGGTGAAGCACAACGCCGTCCCGTCGCGGTCACGGATCCCCAGTGGGACGGGCACGCCGACGGTCGCCCTGACCGGCGACATGATCGACTGCCACTGCGCCGAGACCCGTGCCGGACTGGCAGCGAACGGGCTCAGGTCACTGATCTGGTTGCTCCCGAGATACACATCGATGAGGTGGGGAAGTCCGGCCACGGGGGACGGATCGGTCACCCGGTTCCCGTCGAGGTACAGGTACTCCAGGCTCGACATGTCCTTCAACGGGGTCAGGTCGGAGATCTGGTTCCCCGGCAGCCACAGAGTGGTCGGACGGAGGTCGGCGAGTGGCAGCAGGGAGGTGATCCGGTTCCGCGACAACTCGAGGTCCTTCAGCTGGGTGAGGGCCGAGAGCGGGGAGAGGTCGCTGATCGCATTGCCCGTGAGCGAGAGCCTCGTCAGGCCGGTCAGGCCGGCAAGAGGTCGCAGGTCCGAGATCTGATTGTCGTCCAGGTTGAGGGTTCGGAGCGCGGACTGTCCCGCCAGCGGCCGGAGGTCGCTGAGTCGGCTGCGCGACAGCCAGAGTTCGGTCAGCGCCGGCTCGCCGGCGAGGGGTTCGATGTCCGTGATAGGGCTGCCGAACAGGTACAGCTGGGTGAGGTCCGTCAAAGCGGCGAGGGCGGAGAGGTCGACCAGCGCCCGGTCGGTGTCGCTGCCATAGGCGTCGCCGCTGTACAGCCGCTGCAGGTGGCTCGCTGCCTCGAGCCCGTCCAGCGACCCCAGTGCGGGGGTGTCCAGGGTCAGCGAGGTCAGGCTCGCGGGGAACCCGATCTCATCCAGGCGGGAAAGTTCGGCGTCGATGATGATCAGGCGGCTGAGCGGGAGCCCGGCGAGGACGCGGAAGTCGGAGGCCGGGTTGTCGCCGATCTCGACGCTGCTCAGGCCCGTGAAGCCTTCCAGTTGTCCCGCGTCGGTGAGGGCGGTCCCGTGGAGGAAGAGGGACCGCAGAGTCGCCACCCCCGCCAGCGGGGTCAGGTCCGCGACCGGGGTGTCCTCGAGGTAGACGGTGGTGAGGGCTGGGAGGCCGGCCAGGGGGGTGAGGTCGGTCACGCTGCTGCCGGAGATCTCGAGCGTCGTGAGCTGGCTGTCGCCGGTCAGGGGCGTGAGGTCGGAGAATCCACCGTTCATGAACAGGGCCGAGCGGATGGAGGTGAACGCCTCGAGCCCGGTGAGGTCGTCGATGTCGAGGTCGTGGTAGGTGCAGTTCAGGTTCTTCAGCCCGACCGCCCGGTCCCTGATGACCTCGGCCCCCGGCGCGAGGCCGAGGTTGCGCTCGACGCAGCGGCGAAGGTCCGGGTCGGGCAGGGTCACCGAGTCGGCGGCGTTCGCGGGGATGGCGCCCAGGCCGGCCATCACGAGGGCGAGCGTCATGCCCACCGCGCCGAGAGCGCCCTTCTTCACGACCACCTCCGAGTCCGCCGTCGGCAGCAGCCTAGGAAAGCGCCGCGCCGTGCAGGCGTGATCAGCGAAGTTCGTACGGCGTCGCCGCCGAACGGCGCACCGGGAGGTGCCGTGGCACGACCGGAGCACGCTTTCCCACACCTGAGACGACCTGTCTCACGCCTGTCCCGATTCAGGCGGATACGACGAGGTGTAGTAGAGGGTCTGCGAGGATATAACCATGAGTCAGCGAACCATTGGTGTTACCGAGCTCGCCCTCCGCGACGCACACCAGAGCCTCATGGCGACCCGCATGGCCCTCGAAGACATGGTCGAGGCCTGCGAGGACATCGACCAGGCGGGCTACTGGAGCGTCGAGTGCTGGGGCGGCGCTACCTACGATGCGTGTATCCGGTTCCTCAACGAGGACCCCTGGGTGCGTCTGCGGACGTTCCGCGAACTGATGCCCAACTCCCGCCTCCAGATGCTGCTGCGCGGCCAGAACCTGCTCGGCTACCGCCACTACGAGGACGAAGTGGTGGAGCGGTTCGTGGACAAGTCCGCGGAGAACGGCATGGACGTGTTCCGCGTGTTCGACGCGCTGAACGACCCCCGCAACATGGCCCACGCGATGCAGGCGGTCAAGAAGACCGGCAAGCACGCCCAGGGCACCATCTGCTACACGATCTCCCCGCTGCACACCGTCGAGGGCTACGTGCACCTGGCCGGCCAGCTGCTCGACATGGGTGCCGAGTCGCTCGCCCTGAAGGACATGGCCGCGTTGCTGCAGCCGCAGCCCGCCTACGACATCATCCGCGGCATCAAGGAGACCTACGGCGAGCAGGTGCAGGTCAACGTGCACTGCCACGCCACCACCGGCGTCACCCTGGTGACCCTGATGAAGGCGATCGAGGCCGGTGCCGACGTCGTCGACTCGGCGATCAGCTCGATGTCGCTCGGCCCGGGCCACAACCCGACCGAGTCGCTCGTCGCCATGCTCGAGGGCACCCCGTACACGACGAACCTCGACCCCGAGCGCCTCACCCGCATCCGTGACCACTTCGCGAAGGTCCGTCCCAAGTACGCCGAGTTCGAGTCGGCCACCCTCGTGGACACCGACATCTTCTCCAGCCAGATCCCGGGCGGCATGCTCTCGAACATGGAGAGCCAGCTGAAGGCCCAGGGCGCCGGCGACCGGATCAAGGAGGTCATGGCCGAGGTTCCGCTGGTCAAGGCCGATGCCGGTCACCCGCCGCTGGTCACGCCGTCCAGCCAGATCGTGGGCACTCAGGCCGTCTTCAACGTCCTGATGGGCAAGTACAAGGTGATGACCGGCGAGTTCGCCGACCTGATGCTCGGCTACTACGGCGAGTGCATCGGCGAGCGCAACCCGGAGGTCGTCGCGATCGCCCAGGCGCAGGCCAAGAAGGAGCCGATCACCGTCCGCCCGGCCGACCTGATCCCGCCGGAGTGGGACAAGCTGGTCGCCGACGCGTCCAAGCTGGACGGGTTCGACGGCACCGACGAGGACGTGCTCACCTACGCGATGTTCCCCGGTGTCGCGCCCGGCTTCTTCGCCGCCCGCGACGAGGGCCCGAAGAACGTCGGCAAGACCCCCGAGCAGCTGAAGGCCGAGGCGGACGCCGCCAGCGGTGCGGCCAACGCCGTCCGTGGCCCGATCAAGTACAAGGTCTCCCTGGGCGGACGCGAGCACAGCGTCTCCGTAGAGATGGCGTGAGGTAAGGAACAGATGACCACCAAGAAGCCAGTTTCCATGAAGAAGCGGGTGGCCGAACTTCTCGAAGCCCGCACCACCGCCCGCCTCGGCGGCGGTGAGGCCCGCCTCAACAAGCAGCGCGAGAGCGGGAAGATGACCGCCCGCGAGCGCATCGACGCGCTGATCGACGCCGACAGCTTCCAGGAGATCGGGCTGTTCCGGAAGAACCGCACCGTCACCTTCGGCATGGACACCGCGGACATGCCGGCCGACGGCGTCGTGACCGGCACCGCGACGGTGTTCGGACGCCCCGTTCACATCGCCAGCCAGGACTTCACCGTCATGGGCGGGTCCGCGGGCGAGACGCACTCGAAGAAGGTCGTCGCGATGATGGAGGCGGCGCTGGAGACCGGCACCCCGTTCATCTTCATCAACGACTCGGGCGGCGCGCGGGTGCAGGAGGGCATCGACTCCCTGTCCGGCTACGGCCAGGTGTTCTACGCCAACGTCCTGCTCTCCGGCGTCGTGCCGCAGATCTCGATCATCGCCGGCCCCTGCGCCGGTGGCGCGGCCTACTCCCCGGCCCTGACCGACTTCGTGATCCAGACCCGCAAGGCCCACATGTTCATCACCGGGCCGAGCGTGATCAAGCAGGTCACCGGTGAGGACGTCACCTCCGACCGCCTCGGCGGCGCGGACGCGCACATGGCGGTCTCCGGCGTCAACCACTTCGTTGCCGACGACGACGAGCAGGCGATCCTGATCGCCAAGAAGCTGCTCAGCTTCCTGCCGCAGAACAACACCGAAGAGGCCCCGCTGGTCGACGGCGACTACAACGTCGAGTACGACCCGTCGCTGCACGACGTCGTCCCGGTGGACGGCAAGCAGGGCTACGACATCCGCGAGGTCATCGGCCGGGTCGTCGACAATGCCGACTTCCTCGAGGTGCAGGCGGGCTACGCCGGCAATATCGTGGTGGGCTTCGCCCGCATCAACGGGCGCAGCGTCGGTATCGTCGCCAACCAGCCGAACGTGATGGCCGGCGTGCTGGACATCAACTCCTCGGACAAGGGCAGCCGGTTCGTCCGCTTCTGCAACGCGTTCAACATCCCGATCGTCACCTTCGTCGACGTCCCGGGCTACATGCCCGGCGTCGCCCAGGAGCACGGCGGCATCATCCGCCACGGAGCGAAGATGCTGTACGCCTACTCCGCGGCGTCGGTCCCGAAGATCACGGTGGTGCTGCGCAAGGCCTACGGTGGCGCCTACATCGCCATGGCCTGCAAGGACCTCGGCGCCGACAAGGTGTTCGCCTGGCCGACCGCCGAGATCGCGGTGATGGGTGCCGAGGGTGCCGCCGAGATCGTGTTCCGCAAGGAGATCAACGCCGCCGAGGATCCGGTCGCGAGGCGCGCCGAGCTGGTGGAGGAGTACCGCAACACGTTCTCGACGCCGTTCGTCGCGGCCGCCCGCGGCCTGGTGGACGACATCATCGATCCGGGTGACACCCGTCGCAAGGTCGCCATGGCGCTCGAGCTCCTGGCCACCAAGCGCGAACTGCGTCCGGCCAAGAAGCACGGCCTCGGGCCGGTGTGATCGACATGTCCACGAACGAGGAACTGCTGGAGCTCGTCCAGTCGCTCACCGAGCGGATCGACGGTCTCGAGATCAAGATCAAGCAGCTCGAGGTGCTCGGCCAGGACGTTCCCGAGGAGACCATGGTGGCCATCGCGGCCGCCGTGGCCGCCTACCTCGGCCACCGGGCGAAGCGCCGCCAGCGGCACTTCACGACGGGGCCGAACTGGACGTCGAACACCCGGCGCTCGCAGCACGCCCACCACCCGCTGTACACCCGCTAAGGAAGACCAATGAAACTGAAAGTGACTGTCAACGGGGTCGCGTACGACATCGACGTGGAGGTCGAGGAGCAGGAGGCCCCGACCCTCGGCGCCATCGTCATCGGTGGGGGCGCGACGTCCCACACGGTCGCCCCGACGACCGCGTCCGTCCAGGCCGCCTCCGCCAACGCGGTCGTCGCGCCGCTGGCCGGCACGGTGGCCCGCGTCCTGGTCGAGGAAGGCCAGGAGATCGAGGCCGGCGAGGTGCTGTGCGTCCTCGAGGCCATGAAGATGGAGACCGAGATCACCGCGCCGAAGTCCGGCAAGGTCGCCCGGATCCTCGTCGACAAGGGCACCGCCGTGCAGGCGGGCGAGGGCCTGATCGAACTCGACTGATCAGCAACCACGCAGAGTGGCCCGTGAGTGTCGTCATCGACACTTACGGGCCACTTTGCGTGTCAGGAATCAGTTGTAGGTGCCGCGGAACACCTTGTGTTGCGCGGGCTGGGCGACCGGACGGATGGTGAGCCGGTCGATGTTCACGTGAGCCGGACGGGTGGCCATCCAGGTGATCGCCTCGGCGACGTCCTCGGCCGTCAGCGGGCCGGGGACGCCCTCGTAGATGCTGTCCGCCCGCTCCTGGTCCCCGCCGTAGCGGGTGAGCGAGAACTCCTCGGTGTGCACCATGCCGGGCGAGATCTCGGTGATGCGGACGGGCTGGTCGAAGAACTCCAGCCGCAGGGCGCCGGCGATCATCCGTTCGGCAGCCTTCGCGCCGCAGTACCCCGCACCGCCCTCGTACGGACCGTCCGCCGCCACCGAGGTGACGAAGACGATCGCGCCGCGGGCGGCCACGAGCGCCGGCAGCAGCGCCCTCGTGACCCGTTCGGTGCCGATCACGTTCACCTCGTACATCCGCTGCCACGCATCGATGTCGGCCGCGGCGACGGGCTCCTGCCCGAAGGCCCCGCCGGCGTTGTTGACCAGCACCTCCAGTTCTGGCCCGACCGCCTCGGCCAGGGCAGCCACGTCCGTATCCTTCGTGACGTCGCAGGCCAGGGCCCGTCCGCCGATCTCGTCGGCCAGCGTCTGGATGCGGTCGACCCGGCGAGCCGCGCAGACCACCTGGAAGCCCTCGGCGGCCAGCTGTCTGGCGGTGGCAGCCCCGATCCCGCTGCTGGCCCCCGTCACTACCGCGATTCCACGTCCCATGCGGCCATCCTGCCAGCCCCGAACACCCCGGCTCCCGGACGGCCGAGGGCCGATAGGCTCCCCCCATGACTGCAACGCTGATCCTGCTCCGCCATGGTGAGAGCGAATGGAACGCCAAGAACCTGTTCACCGGGTGGGTGGACGTCGACATCAACGAGAAGGGTGTCGGTGAGGCCAAGCGCGGCGCCGAGCTGCTGAAGGCCGAGGGGCTGCTCCCCGACGTGGTGCACACCTCCGTGCTGCGACGCGCCATCCACACCGCCTACCTGGCGCTGGACGGCTGCGACCGCCACTGGATCCCGGTGCGACGTTCGTGGCGGCTCAACGAGCGCCACTACGGCAACCTGCAGGGCAAGAACAAGGCCGAGACGCTCGAGGCGTACGGCGAGGAGAAGTTCATGCTCTGGCGCCGTTCCTACGACACGCCGCCGCCCGCGCTGGACGCCGACAACACCTACACCCAGTTCGACGATCCGCGCTACGCCTTCCTCCCGCCGGAGGCGCGTCCGCTCACCGAGTGCCTCAAGGACGTGGTGATCCGGATGCTGCCGTACTGGTACGACTCGATCGTGCCGGACCTGCGCGACGGCAAGGTCGTCATCGTCGTGGCGCACGGCAACTCGCTGCGCGCGCTGGTGAAGCACCTGGACGGCATCAGCGATGCCGACATCGCCGGGCTGAACATCCCGACCGGCATCCCGCTGGTCTACGAGCTGGACGACGACCTGCGCCCGACCACCCCGGGGGGCCGCTACCTCGACCCGGACGCCGCCGCCGCCGCGATCGAGGCCGTCAAGAACCAGGGCAAGAAGTAACCGTCCCCTGATCCCTCGCAAGCTGTGAGTTGGGCCCTGAGAAAAAGGCCCCACAAAAAACTTTAGGTGTTTA
>JAEVYS010000129.1 GCA_023392635.1 Actinomycetes bacterium
CCCTGGCTCCCGGTGCCCGAGGCGAGGTCCGGCGCCTCCGCCCCGTCCCCGACCGTCACCTGGGCCGCGCCGAACGCGCCGGCCGCCGGCGATGCGCAGCACCGCCTGGCCACGCGCGCACCGGCACCCCCGATCGTGGTCGAGACCCACGACGCCCTCTCCCGGATCAAGGAGGACGCGGTCGAGCAGCTCTTCGAGCGCATGGGCAACCGCCTCAACGACCCCAACCTGGACGAGGCGGCGCTGCAGGGCCTGGTACAGGGGGAGCTCAACGCGATCATCGAGGGCGGCAAGCTGCCCCTGACGGCCCGCGAGCGGCAGCGCCTCATCCGCGAGGTGCACGACGACGTCCTCGGCCTTGGGCCGTTGCAGCCGCTGATCGACGACAAGGCCGTCACCGAGATCATGGTGAACGGCCCGTACAAGGTCTACATCGAGCGCGCGGGCAAGCTGACGCTCAGCCAGGTGCGCTTCAAGGACGAGCCGCACCTGCGGCGCGTCATCGAGCGCATCGTCACCAAGGTGGGCCGCCGCATCGACGAGTCGTCCCCGCTGGTGGACGCGCGCCTCGAGGACGGCTCCCGCGTGAACGCGATCATCCCGCCGCTGGCCGTGAGCGGGTCCACCCTCACCATTCGCAAGTTCTCCAAGGACGCGCTGACGATTCCCGACCTCATCGAGAAGAAGTCGCTGACTCCCGAGATCGCCGAACTGCTCAACGCCTGCGTCGCCGCCCGGCTGAACATCATCGTCTCCGGCGGTACCGGCACCGGCAAGACCACGCTGCTCAACGTGCTCTCCAGCTTCATCCCGAACAACGAGCGCATCGTCTCGATCGAGGACGCGGTGGAGTTGCAGCTGCAGCAGGACCACGTGGTGCGGCTGGAGTCCCGACCGCCCAACGTGGAGGGCAAGGGCGAGGTCACGATCCGCGACCTGGTGAAGAACTCCCTGCGCATGCGTCCCGACCGCATCATCGTCGGCGAGTGTCGTGGCGGCGAGGCCCTGGACATGCTGCAGGCCATGAACACCGGCCACGACGGCTCGCTGTCGACGATCCACGCGAACACCGCCCGCGACGCCCTTGCGCGCCTGGAGACCCTGGTCCTGATGGCGGGCATGGACCTGCCGCTGCGGGCGATCCGTGAGCAGGTCTGCAGCGCGGTCGACGTGATCATCCAGATCACCCGCCTGCGCGACGGCAGCCGCCGGATCACCTCGATCTCGGAGGTGCACGGCATGGAGGGCCAGACCATCACGATGCAGGACGTGTTCGAGTTCGACTACTCCGCCGGAGTGGGTCCCGACGGCACCTTCCTGGGCACGATCCGCCCTACCGGGGTCCGGCCGACCTTCACCCAGAAGTTCGACGACTTCGGCATCCGCCTGTCGCCCGGCGTCTTCGGCACGGGCGGCCTGTGGACGGCGGGACACCGCTGATGGACGCCTTCCTCGCCTCGGGCGCGGCACTGGCGCTCGGCTGGGCCCTGCTCGGGGTGGCCGGGCTGACCACGGTCGTCCTCGTGACCCTGCCGAGCAACCGGCTCCCGCTCTCGCGGCGGCGGATCGGTGCCGAGGCACAAGGTTCCGGCCTCACCCGGGTGGCGAACGCCGCCACCGACACCGTGGACAAGTTCATGCGCGGCCGCAGCAGCTCCCTGGACTCGATCCTGGACGAGGCGGGCGTCACCACGCCGGCGAAGGACCTGATCGTCATCGTCGGGGCGGCGACCCTGGCGGCGTTCGCCTTCGGGCTGGTCCTGGGGGCACCCGCGGTCGGCGTCCTGATGGCACTGATGTGCCCGGTCGTGGGCCGGATGATCCTTTCGATGCTCGCCGATCGTCGCCGCAAGGCCTTCGGCGGGCAGCTTGAGGAGGTGCTGCAGATGATGGCCGGCAGCCTGCGCGCCGGCTACAGCCTGCCGCAGGCGGTGGCGACGATCTCGCAGGAGGCCGAGAAGCCGGTCTCCGTCGAGTTCGCCCGGGTGACGAACGAGACCCGCGTCGGGCGATCCATGATGGAGTCGCTCACCGACGTCGCGACGCGCATGCGCAACGAGGACTTCTACTGGATCACCCAGGCGATCGGCATCAACCGTGAGGTGGGCGGCAACCTGGCCGACGTCCTCGACAACGTGAGCAAGACGATCCGTGAGCGCGGCCAGATGAAGCGCCAGGTCGCTGCGCTCGCTGCGGACGGCAAGCTGTCCGCGATCATCCTGATGTTGCTGCCCTTCGGCGTGGGCATCGTGCTGTTCTTCATGAACCGCGACTACGTGATGAAGCTGTTCACCGACCCGATCGGCTGGGGGATGCTGCTCGCCGGCGCCGTCATGCTGACCATCGGCGGCTTCTGGCTCTCCAAAGTCATCAACCTCAAGTACTAGGAGGCGATCCCATGCAACCCATCGCACTGTTCGCCATCGCCTCCGCCGCCGCGGGGTTCGGCGTCCTGGTCTGGTTCCTGCTCGGCGGCGCGACCGCCACCCGCAAGCAGATGCTGGCCAACCTGCGCCGGCAGCACGCCGTCCCGGCACCGGTGTCCACCGCGATGCCGTCGGAGAAGCAGAAGAACGGGCTGGCCACCAGGCTTCGCGCGAGGATGCCCCAGCCGCTGCTGAAGACGATCGTCCGGCTGTGGGCCGGCGCCGGCCGTCCCGAGAACAACACCCCGGACCGCATCATCGCCACGATGGGCATGCTCGGCCTCGTGGGCGCGGGACTGGGGCTGATGGTCTCCCGGCTCGTCGCGGCACCGCTCGGCATCCTGCTGGGCATCGGTGTCGCCGTACTCGGCTTCTTCTACCCGCTGGTGCGCCTGCAGAGCGTCGGCGCCGACCGCAAGGAGGCCATCAAGCGCCAGCTCCCCGACACGCTCGACCAGATGAGCATCGCGGTCAACGCCGGGCTGGGCTTCGACGCGGCGATGCTGCGCGTGGCGAAGAACGGACGTGGCGAGCTCGCGAACGAGTTGGTCCGGACGCTGCAGGACATCCAGGTCGGCCAGACCCGGCGGGCGGCCTACGAGGACCTCGCCGACCGGACCGGGGTGGACACGCTGCGGCGGTTCGTCCGCTCGATCATCCAGGCCGAGGCCTACGGCATCGCCCTGTCGGACGTGTTGCAGACCCAGGCGGACGAGCTGCGGACCGAGCGCCGCCAGTACGCCGAGCGCAAGGCCATGGAGATCCCGGTCAAGGTCGTCTTCCCGCTGATCCTGTTCATCATGCCCGCGATGTTCATCGTCGTGATGGGTCCGGGCGCGATCGGCATCATCCACGCGTTCGCCGGCATGGGGCAGTGACCCCGCCTTGATCGTGCCGATCGTCGTCTGCGCCCTCGTCGCCGCGGGGGCAGCCTGGGCGCTGACCCCCCTGATGCTGCACTGCGCGACGACACAGGCGCCGATCCTGCGGCGGTGGGTGCACGTCCCGGTGGCCGGTGTGCTGGGAGGCCTGGCCGGTCTCGCGCACAGCTGGGCGGAGATGGCGGCGTTCGTCGTCCTGGCGGTGGCGTCGGGGCTGCTGACGGTGATCGACCTGGCCGAGGAGCGCCTGCCGGACCTGATCGTGCTGCCGCTGATCGGCAGCACCGCCGTCCTGCTCACGGTCGCGGCCTGGACGACGGGCGCGTGGGGATCGCTGGCCCGGGCGGGCCTGGCCGCGGTCGCGTCCTTCGCGCTGTACTTCGTGATGATGGTCTTCTCCCCCGACCTCGGGTTCGGGGACGTGAAGCTCGCCGCCGTGACCGGGGCGTTCGGTGGCTGGTTCGGCTGGGGCGCCGTCCTGCTCGGCTTCGGCGCGGCCTGGGCGACGTTCGCGGTGGCCGGCATGGTGCTGCTCGCCGCGCGCAAGCGAGCCTGGAAGGGGTCGCTCGCCTTCGGCCCGTTCATGGTGCTCGGCAGCGTCCTGGGAGTGTTCTGGGCCGGCAGCTTCCTGCTCTGGTAGCGCGCCCGCGTCCCGCACGGCAGCGGCGCTACCGGTCCTGGTCGGGGGAGATGAACTGGTCGAGCGTCTGGCGCCGCGGCGGCGCCTGGTCACCGGTCCTGCGTCGGGTGACCAGGACGTCGCAGTGCGCGTGCTCCACCACCTGGTCGCTCACCGAGCCCAGCAGGAGCCCGGAGAACCCGCCCTGCCCCCGCGTGCCCACGACCACGACCTGTGCGCCCTCGGATGCCCGGATCAACTCACGACCGGCGGCCCCATGGGGAGCGGCGTAGGAGACCGCCACGTCGGGGAACTCGGCGACGACCTTCGCCGTCTCCTCCTTCACCTGGTCGAGGACGGCCGCGGCGAAGTCCTCCACCGGGGGCACGTAGCCCGGCTCCCAGGTCTTCGGGCGGGGCGCGTTGCTGATCGTCCAGGCCCGCACGACGACGGCCGGGGCACCGACCTTCGCGGCAAGCCACAGCCCTTTGCGCAGCGCCTCGTCGGCGAAGTCCGAGCCGTCGAAGCCGATCACGATCGGAGCCTGTTCGTCCATGGCCCGACTCTAGTGCTCTGGCCGGGGGACAATGGGGCCAGGGAGGAGGCAGGAATGAACATCCTCATCGTCGGTACCGCCGGCCGCGACTTCCACGTCTTCAACACGATCTACCGCGACGACCCCACGTCGCGGGTGGTGGCGTTCACCTCTGCCGAACTCGCCGAGGGGGACAGCGGCCACTACCCCTCGTGCCTCGCCGGACCGCTCTATCCGGACGGCGTGCCGATCCTGCCCGAGTCCGGCCTCGCGCGGCTGGTCGCCGAGCACGACGTCGACCAGGTGGTGTTCGCCTACTCCGAACTCGGCTGCCGAGAGGTGGCCGGGCTGGCCGCGCGGGTGCTGGCGGCCGGAGCCGACTTCCACCTGGCGAATCCACAACGCTCGATGCTGTCCTCGGTCAAGCCCGTGATCGCGGTGACGGCGGCCAAGGCCGGCGCGGGCAAGTCGCCGACCGTCCGCTACCTGGCCGAACTGCTCAGCGGGGAGGGCCGGCGGGTCGCCGTGGTCCGGCACCCGCTGCGCGCCCAGAGCTTCGCCGTCGACCGGGAACACACGATCGCGCGCATCGACGACGCGGAGGTGGATGCCTGCGGCACGCCGATCCGTGAACCCTTCGACGCGGTGCGCGGCGTCGAAGTGATCTCCGGTCTCGACTACGCGGCCATCCTCGCCGCCGCGGAGGCCAGCGCCGACGTCATCCTCTGGGACGGAGCCGGCACCGATCTCCCGTTCCTCCGCCCGACGCTGCACATCCTGCTCACCGACCCGCTGCGCGCCGACGAGGCGTCCGACTACTTCCCCGGCGAGGTCAACCTGCGGGTGGCTGACGCCGTCCTGATCAGCAAGTGCGATGCGGCGTCGGCCGAGCAGGTGGAGGCGGTCGGACGGACGATCCGCCGGGTCAACCCGGACGCCACCGTCCTGACCGCCGACTCGCCGGTCCTCGTCGAGGGGGGCGAGCGGGTGGCCGGGCGGACGGTGGTGGTCGTCGAGGACGAGCTGACGCTCAGCCTGCGTCCGCACCGGGCCGGCGCCGGGATCCAGGCGGCTCACCAGATCGGCGTCTCCGGCATCATCAGCCCACTCCCGCAGGCCATGGGATCACTCGTCGAGGTGTACGCGCGGCACGCCGAGGCGCAATCCATCCTGCCGGCCACCGGCTACGGGCCGCAGGACCTCGCCGATCTGAAGGCCACGCTGGACGCGACCTCCAGCGAGGGAGTCATCGACGCCACCCGCATCGATCTCGCGACGGTCCTCGGGCTGACCCGGCCGGTGGCGCGCGCGGCCTACGGGCTGCGTCCGCACGACCCCGACGCGCTGGCGTCACTGGTGCGGGCAGCGATCGGCTGACCCGTCGCCGCACCGTATGATTTGCGGGTTCGGCCCGAGTTCCAGGCGGGCCGGGAAGGACACCATGACCACGGCGCGCAGTGCCGCCCAGCAGCGGGCGATCGAGCAGATCGACACCTACGGATCGCACAACTACCATCCGCTGCCGGTGGTCGTGGAGAGCGGATCCGGCGCCTGGCTCACCGACATCGACGGCAACCGCTACCTCGACTTCCTCTCGGCCTACTCCGCAGTCAACTTCGGGCACTCCAACCCCGATCTCCTCAAGGCCGCGATCGAGCAGCTGGGCAAGGTGGCGATCACCTCCCGCGCGGTCTACTCGGCCACCTACGGGCCGTTCATCGAGGCCCTCGCGCGGCTCTGCGGCAAGGAGATGGTGCTGCCGATGAACACCGGGGTCGAGGCGGTCGAGTCGTCGCTGAAGCTCGCGCGCAAGTGGGGATATGAGGTGAAGGGCGTCCCCGAGGACCAGGCCAACATCATCGTCATGGAGGGCAACTTCCACGGCCGGACGATCAGCGTGATCTCCTTCTCCAGTGACGACGACGCGACGCTGAGCTACGGCCCGTTCACGCCCGGCTTCCTCAAGGTCCCCTACGGGGACCTGGATGCGATCGAGGCAGCCATCGACGAGCACACGGTCGCGATCCTCGTCGAGCCGATCCAGGGTGAGGCGGGCGTGATCACGCCTCCGGCCGGCTTCCTGCCCGGCGTCCGAGACATCGCGACCCGGCACGGCGTGCTGATGATCGCAGACGAGATCCAGTCAGGGCTGGGGCGCACCGGCTCGACCCTGTACTGCGAGCAGGTCGGCGTCGTTCCCGACCTGTACCTGCTGGGCAAGGCGCTGGGCGGCGGGGTGGTCCCGGTGTCGGCGGTGGTCGGGGACGCGGACGTGCTCGGCCTGCTGCGGCCGGGGCAGCACGGCTCCACGTTCGGGGGCAACCCCCTGGCCGCCGCTGTCGGCCTGGCCGTGGTGAAGCTGCTGGAGACCGGCGAGATGCAGGCGCGCTCGCGGGAACTGGGCGCACACCTGCACGAGCGCCTGGCGGCGCTGGTCGGGCACGGGGTGACCGGGGTTCGCGGGATCGGGCTGTGGGCCGGTGTGGACGTGGATCCCGCGCTGGGTTCGGCGCGGAGCATCTGCGAGCGGTTGCTCGAGCGCGGGGTGATCGCCAAGGACACCCACGGCCAGACCATCCGGATGGCGCCGCCGCTCGTGATCACCGTCGAGGAGCTCGACCAGGCCGTGGACGCCCTCGAAGCCGTGCTCGCCGAGGCGTTGGTGGTGGCCTGACCCAGGGCTCAGCGCCCTTCCTGACCGGCCGGCAGCCAGAGTTCGACGTCGCCGGCCCGGGAATCCAGCCGCCATCGCGGGTCGGTGGCGATCCGTGCCCGCAGGGGGGTGGTGAGCGGCGTGGTGGCGTTGACGAGGACACAACCGGTCCCTTCCGGAACCACGGACGCGCTGGTCGCGGTCCAGTACGTGATGCCCTCCACCAGCAGCCTCCGGCCGAAGAAGTCGGCCCTGCCGTCCATCCACACCGGCGCGTCCGGGCGCAGCAGCACGACCACACCGCCGATGTCCGGTGCCGAGAAGACGCGACAGCCCTCCGGCAGCCGTGCCAGCGCGGCCTGCTCCGGTGGCGCCGCGTGCTCCCCCGCCAGGACCACCACCGCCGGCGACAGGGCCACCGCGACGACGGCGAGGACGATCCGCCAGAACCGGCCGCTGGTGTAGTCCTTCGCGAGCCGCAGCCACGGCCGCGCAGGAAGCGTGCCGAGCACGTGCCGCAGCCGGTCCACCAGCGCGGTGGCGATCGCCGCCACGACCGGGGCGAGAGTGACCGGGCCGATGCCGAGGAACCGCAGCGCGAACAGCCCGGCCAGCGATCCGGGGACCCCGATCAGGCACAGTGCGACCGGCAGCCGCAGGTCCGAACCCCGCCTCCACCCGTCCCACAGCCACCACAGGGCGCCTGCCGCCACCACGATCGCGACGATCACCATCCCGGTGAACCGGCCGTCCTGGACCGGATCGAACGGAGAACTCCACTCCGTGAGCAGGCCCTGGGCGGCTTCCTGTACGGCCCGGGCCCTGGCCAGGCCGCCGGCGACCCCGTACGGCGACAGCACGGGCCCGAGCGTCCAGCCCAGTCCGCCGGCGGCGATCAGCACGGCCCGCACCCGAATGGTCGTCGACGGCGTGAGGACCCAGATCGCCGCCCACACCAGGGCCAGTCCCGGCCCGACGAGGAGGAACGAGAGGTGTATCCAGTTCCCGAGGACGGACAGTGCTGTGGCCGCGGTGGCGGTCAGCGCGGCGAGGATGGGGACGGCGAGCCTGGTGACCGCATCGCTGAGGACGACACCGAGGTAGACCGCGAGCACCATGATCACCTGGGCGCCCAGGGTGGCCCGGGCACCGAGGTACGGCAGGGCGCCGGCGAACACCATGAACAGACCCACCAGGCCGGGCAACGGCCTCGCCCCGAGTCGGGCTGCCAGCACGGCACTGAGGAGGAGGAGGACCAGGAGCACCAGCGCAGAGAAGGCGAACACGCCCCAGAACCCGCCCGCACGGTAGGCGAGGGCGAGGACGACGTTCCACAACGGGGAGTTCGGGTACCAGTCCCCGGCGGCCCCCGACCAGCTCCAGGTGTCGGGACGCGCGAGCGGGACGCCGGCGAGGTTCTCGGCGCCGGCCCGGATCTGCCAGTACGGGTCGCGCTCGGCGACCCGTCCGGCGCGGGCGAGAGCGAAGGAAGCCAGGAAGGCCGCGACGATCACCGCGTCGACGCGCCTGCGGCGAACACCGCGATCCACCATCCCGCCAACCACCCGTCCTCCGGAGCCGCAGCCCACGATAGGAGCGATGGGGCCCGGAGGAGGTCGAGCGCGCGGACGAGCCCGGGATTCGCGCCCCCGCCGTGGCCGCGACGGCCGCAGACGCGCATCCGCCGGCGGAAGTCCGCCGGCGGATGCGCGTTTTCTGGGAGCTGGTGCCGCTTGGTCAGGCGGCGATCGCGGAGACCTCGAACTCGAGGGTGACCTTCTCGCTCACGAGCACGCCGCCGGTCTCGAGGGCGGCGTTCCAGGTGAGGCCCCAGTCCTTGCGGTTGACGACGACGGAGCCCTCGAAGCCCACGCGGGCGTTGCCGAACGGGTCGGTGGCGGCGCCACCGAACGTGAACGGGATGGTGACGGGCTTGGTCACGTCCTTGATGGTCAGGTCGCCGGTCACCTCGACGGTCTCGTCGTCGACGATGGTGAAGCCGGTGCCGGTGAAGGTGATGGTCGGGTAGTTGGCCACGTCCAGGAAGTCCGGGCTGACCAGGTGGCCGTCACGGTTGGCGTCGCGGGTGTCCACGCTGCCGGCCTGGATGCTCACCTGGAGGGTGGAGGCGGAAGGGTTCGCGCCGTCGATGGTGGCGGTGCCGCTCACCTCGTTGAAGGCGCCGCGCACCTTGGCGACCATGGCGTGACGGGCCACGAAGCCGACGCGGGAGTGGGAGGGGTCGAGGGTGTAGGTGCCGGACAGGTCCTTCACGGTTTCGATCGTTGCGGTAGTCATTCGGGGTTCCTCCTGTTTGGTTGAAGTCTCAACTAAAACGATAGACGGAGATTGTTGATTCGTCAACTACCCCGGGTCCAGCCACCGCCTTCTTCCCTGCCCGGCCGCTGTCGCGCCGGGGTATGGTGACAGCACACTCGCCCGGGGCCGTCGGCCCGGGGCGTCCATCGACGGAGGATGAATGAGCAACGCGACCTTCAGCCACGACGACGTGAGCCTGGAACTCCCCCTGATCCGTGCCACGCAGGGGCAGAACGGCTACGACATCTCACGGCTGCTGGGCGCTACGGGTGACACCACCCTCGATGTCGGGTTCGCGAACACCGCGTCCTGCCGCTCCGAGATCACCTTCATCGACGGCGACGCCGGCATCCTGCGCTACCGGGGGTACCCGATCGAGCAGCTGGCCGAGAAGTCGAGCTTCCTCGAGGTCTCCTACCTCGTGCTGCACGGCGAACTCCCGAACGCGGAGCAGCTGGAGACGTTCAGCAAGCGCATCGCGGCCCACCACCTCATCGATGAGCGCATGAAGGAGATGTTCCGCTCCTTCCCCCGCAAGTCCCACCCCATGCCGGTCCTGTCCGCGGCGCTCAACGCCTTGTCCACGTTCGCCGTCTCGCGGTACGGCGACACGGCGTTCGACCTCGACCACGCCACGCACCTGCTGCTCGGCAGCGTTCCGACGCTGGCCGCGTACGGCTACAAGAACTCCGTCGGCCAGCCCTTCCTCTACGCCGACGACTCCTTGAGCTACGTGGAGAACTTCCTCCGGATGTCGTTCGGCCTGCCCACCGGGCCGTACCCGTTCGACGATGCGATCACGAAGGCCCTCGACGTGCTCCTGATCCTGCATGCGGACCACGAGCAGAACTGCTCGACCTCGACCGTCCGCATGGTCGGCTCGTCGGGGGCCAACATCTACGTCTCGGTCGCCGCCGGGGTGAGCGCCCTGTCCGGCCCGCTCCACGGCGGCGCCAACCAGGCCGTGCTCGAGATGCTGCAGGGCATCCGGGACGAGGGCGGGGACGTGAAGTCCTACGTCAACAAGGTGAAGGACAAGAAGGACACGACGAAGCTCATGGGCTTCGGCCACCGCATCTACAAGAACTACGACCCGAGAGCCGCGATCGTGAAGCGGCACGCCGACGCCATCCTCGGGACCCTGACCGGGCAGGACGAACTGCTCGACATCGCTGTGCGGCTGGAGGAGGCCGCCCTTTCCGACCCGTACTTCCAGGAGCGCAAGCTCTACCCGAACGTCGACTTCTACACCGGGTTGATCTACCAGGCGATGGGTTTTCCCCAGAACATGTTCACGGTGCTGTTCGCCCTCGGCCGGCTTCCCGGCTGGATCGCCCACTTCCGCGAGCAGTTCGCCGACCCGGCGACGAAGATCAACCGTCCCCGCCAGGTCTACGTCGGCGCCAGGCAGCGCGACTTCGTCCCGATGGACGAGCGGGGCTGACCGCCCGGTATCAGCCCGGCCGCGCGCGGCTCTCCTTCCCATGGGAACTCCTGAGGAGGAAGCGTGCGATCTGTGAAACTCACCGCCCTCGGCGCAGCGCTCGTGCTGGCCGCAGACCTGCTCGTCCCGGCTCTGGACGCCTCGGCGGTCCAGCCGCGGACTGCGGCGGCTGTCCTGCCGCTCGCCACGCGCACCGTGGACGTGGACGTTGACGGCGACGGTCACGACGACGCGGTCACCGTGGAGCAGAACGGCGCCGACACGTTCGTGGTGAACGTCGTGACGTGGGCGGGCCAGGACGACGTGAAGCAGTTCACGTCGACGATCGACGACGACTGGGGTGTCGAGCCGTGGTACGGGGCGGCGAGGCTGGACGGCCGCAAGGGCTATGAGTTGCTCCTGCTCACCGCCGGCGCGGACGGGGTCATGTTCCGCGTCCTCAGCTGGCGCTCCGGGGAGCTGGTGTGGGAGAAGGCGCCGAAGTCCCGCATCGCCGGCGCGTACGACTGGTACCTGGCCGACCTCAGCTTCGTCCGATTCGGGTACCGGTTCGCGACCAGCGCCGCGGGCAAGCGCTACGTGCGCGACTTCGAGCTCTCCCCCCGGGACAGCGGGTGGAAGGGCACCATCGTGAACTCGGTCTGGAAGTCGGGCGCGTGGCACAAGGTCAGCTCACGGACCGTCATGCTCACGGCGAGCCAGGCCGCCGGCTACCGGAACCTCAGCGGCGTCACCGTGGTCGCGCAGCCCTGACGGGACGCAGCCCCCTCACCCACCGCAAGCTGTGAGTTGAGCCGTGACATCGCGGCTCAACTCACAGCTTGCGAAGAAGGCGGCGGCTCAACTGCGGGGCGACAGGTGCAGGACGGTGGGCTTGCTCACGTCGGCGAAGAAGTCGTTGCCCTTGTCGTCGACCACGATGAACGCCGGGAAGTCCTTCACCTCGATCTTCCAGATCGCCTCCATGCCGAGCTCGGGGTACTCCAGCAGCTCGACGCTGGTGATGCAGTCCTGGGCGAGGCGCGCGGCCGGGCCGCCGATGGAGCCGAGGTAGAACCCGCCGTGCGTGGCGCAGGCGTCGGTGACGGCCTTGCTCCGGTTTCCCTTCGCCAGCATGATCATCGAGCCGCCGGCGGCCTGGAACTGGTCGACGTAGGAGTCCATCCGGCCCGCGGTGGTCGGCCCGAACGAGCCGGACGCGTAGCCCTCGGGCGTCTTCGCCGGCCCTGCGTAGTACACCGGGTGGTCCTTCAGGTACTGCGGCATCTCCTCACCGGCGTCCAGGCGCTCCTTGATCTTGGCGTGCGCGATGTCGCGTCCCACGATCACGGTGCCGTTCAGGCTCAGCCGGGTCTTCACCGGGTACTTGCTGAGCTCGGCGAGGATCTCCGGCATCGGCCGGCGCAGGTCGATCTCGACCACGTCGCCGCCCTCGAGGTGCTCGTCGGTGGTCTCGGGCATGAAGTGCGCCGGCTCGGTCTCGAGCTGCTCGATGAACACGCCCTCGGGCGTGATCTTGCCCAGGCACTGCCGGTCGGCCGAGCAGGAGACGGCCATCGCGATCGGCAGGGACGCGCCGTGGCGCGGCAGCCGGATCACCCGGACGTCATGGCAGAAGTACTTGCCGCCGAACTGGGCGCCGATGCCCATCTGCCGGGTGAGCTCGAGCACCTGCTCCTCCAGCTCCACGTCGCGGAAACCGTGCGCGCTGAGCGAGCCAGAGGTCGGCAGCGAGTCGAGGTACTTCGCCGATGCGTACTTGGCGGTCTTCAGCGCGAACTCCGCCGAGGTGCCACCGACCACGATCGCCAGGTGGTACGGCGGGCAGGCCGCGGTGCCGAGCGAGCGGATCTTCTCGTCGAGGAACTTCATCATCGACGCCGGGTTCAGGACGGCCTTCGTCTCCTGGTACAGGTAGCTCTTGTTGGCCGAGCCGCCGCCCTTGGCCATGAACAGGAACTTGTAGGTGTTCTCGTGGCCGGGAGCGGTGTCGGCGTACAGCTCGATCTGGGCGGGAAGGTTCGAGCCGGTGTTCTTCTCCTCCCACATCGTCAGCGGGGCGTTCTGCGAGTAGCGCAGGTTGAGCCGGGTGTACGCGTCGAACACACCCTGGCTCAGGGGACGCTCGTCCGTGCCCTCGGTGAGCACCTGCTGACCGCGCTTGCCCATGATGATCGCCGTGCCGGTGTCCTGGCACATCGGGAGGATGCCGCCGGCGGCGATGTTCGCGTTCTTCATCAGGTCGAGCGCGACGAACTTGTCGTTCGGGCTGGCCTCGGGGTCGTCGAGGATCTTGCGCAGCTGCGCGAGGTGCCCCGGTCGCAGGTAGTGCGCGATGTCGTGCATGGCGGTCTCCGCGAGCAGTTCCAGCGCCGCGGGAGCGACTTTCAGGAATGTGCGCCCGCCAGGGCCCTCGACGGTCTCGACGCCCTCGGTGGTGAGGAGACGGTACGGGGTGGTGTCCTCCCCGATCGGCAGCATGTCCTCGTAGCGGAAATCAGCCATGACACTCCTTTGCTCTCACGCTTCGCACCACCCTTCCTCCCGGGAGGACGCGAGCCGGCTTCGTCCCCACTTCGTCGTCGGGGGCAGCCGTCGAACATCTTCCCACGCACGTCCGCGGGACATCGCCGAAGCCGAATAGCCGGACGCCGTCGTGGGTACGATCAAAGTTGTGCCGACGACGAGGTCGGCCCCGTTCGGCGGAGGTTCGATGTTCGGTCAGCCCCAGTTCGCGGCCATGAATGCGTTGCTGAACGACGTGTTCGAGACCGAGAGGATCCTGGTGGTCGCCCACCGCGGAAGTGCCGGTGGCAGCGTCGCGGTCAACACCCAACTCGCGGTGAAGGCGGCGCTGCTCCAGGGTGCGGGCATGGTTGAGCTCGACGTGACCGCGTCCAGCGACGGCGAGTTCTACTGCTTCCACGACGGCTACGAGCCCGAGGTCCTCGGCATCGAGAAGAACCTGCAGACGCTTCCGGCGGCCGAGATCGACAAGGCGTCCTACCTGTGGGTGGACCGGCCGGGACGGATCGCCAGGGTGGAGCGGCTGCTGCCGTTGCTGCGCGCGTTCAAGGACACCCGTGTCCTGTTCAACATCGACCGCTCGTGGTGGCGCTGGCCGAACCTGCTGAAGGCGGTGGACGGGCTGTACATGGCCCACCAGCTGGTCATGAAGTGCCCCGCGTGGGAGAAGGCCGCCCTGCAGCGGCTCCGCGACTTCAGTGTGAAGTTCCCGTTCGTCCCCATCTGCCAGAGTCCCGAGGACGTGTACCGGGTGGTCGGCGACCCGAAGCTGAACACCGTCGGCGTCGAACTCATCACGACCACCTCGCAGCACCCGTGGTTCTCCCCCTCGGTGATCGAGGAGTTCCACTCGCTCGGCCTGTTCGTCTTCGTCAACACCGTGACGCTGACCACCGGCATCCCGCTGTTCGGCGGCCAGGACGACGAGCTGGCGATCTCGGTGTCACCCGAGGCGGCCTACGGCCCCGTCCTCGGCCTCGGGGTGGACGCCGTACAGACCGACTGGCCGGCCATCGTGCGCGACTACCGGGACGCCTGGCTGGCCACCGGACGGCACCGCCTCGCCACCAGCCCCTCCGGCGCCCGGGCCCAGGCCGGCTGACCCCATGCCCTCCCCCACGGGGCGGAGCACCATCCACAGGCCGGCGACCAGCCCCGCCAAGTAGAGCGGGTCGCCCAGCATCGAGTCCCCGAGTGCACCCCACGCGGTCGGGTCGGCGTCGGTGCCCAGGCCGCGCTCCAGAGTCACGTACGCGACGCCGGTGGTGGCGAACAGTGTGTTGGCCAGGAACAGCAGCACCCGGGTGGATTGCGGATAACGCGGCGTGCCCGAGTAGGTCACCTGCGCTTCGGTGACCACGCGCCAGGCCAGGCCGAACACGAGCACGACCGGGCCGCTGAAGGCCAGGGCGAAGCCGACCGGGTCGTCG
Source organism: Actinomycetes bacterium (assembly GCA_023392635.1). Lineage (GTDB taxonomy): Bacteria > Actinomycetota > Actinomycetes > Propionibacteriales > Propionibacteriaceae > Propionicimonas. The sequence continues at coordinate 14,834 of JAEVYS010000129.1, forward strand.
AGCAGGTCACGGTGCGGGTAGAGCACGGCCAGCAGCACGACGGTCATCACGCCCACCGCGATCCCCCGGTCGAATCGTTTGCGGACGAGCGCCACCAGGGCTGCGACCAGGGCCACACCCGAGGCGATCAGCCCCATGCCCTCCGTGCTGCGGTCCTGCAGGAAGGCCAGCGGCGGCGCCAGGCCGAACAGGTCGAGGAGCACCAGCACGGCGAACGCCGCCAGTCCCACCGCTTCGGTGAGACGCGAGCGGGCGCTCAGCCGCCAGGCGATGCCCAACACGACGACGCCGAGCAGGCCGCGCTCCCAGATGCCCGGATTGTTGTCCATGACCAGGTTGAGGGCGGCGTCGACCCCCTGCGCCATCGCGGGCAACTGGGCGAGGGCGGCGGCCTCGCGCGCGATGATGAACGGGAACGTGATGACCACGAGCAGGGTCATCGCGACAGCGAGTGGATAGAGCCAGGCCCCCCACACCTCGGGATAGTGGCGGGGCTGCGGGGGGGCGGAGACGCCCGCGCGGCGGAGGGCGAGGCCCACCAGGCCGACGGTGAGGGACAGGGCGACCGCGGCGCCGGCGAGCGCCGGGACGGTGACGGCGTCGGTGCCCGTCCACTGCCACAGCGACACCGCGAGCCAGACCACCGAGAGACCGAAACCGGTGAGGAAGGGGCCGGTGCTGACCGGGCGCGAGGCCGCCGTCTGCGCGCCGTCCACCACGATCTGCGCGGGCGCGCTGCCGGCGACCATCACCGCGGGGAGGATCAGCGGCTGGAGCGTGAGCAGGGCACCCTCCAGCGTCGACGGCCGCAGGTCGATGCCCCACGCGAAGCCGTCACCGGAGAACGCCCACGGCAGCACCGTCGCGCAGACCAGGAGTGCCGCGACCACCACGAACTCCCACCAGGCGTAGCCCCGCCGCGCACGCAGGAACGTGAACACCACGAGTGCGAGGTAGCTCGCCGCCGTCACCAGCAACAGGGAGGGGTTCGTCCAGGAGTGGACCGTGAAGAAGACGACGACCGACCCGCCGATCACCAGCAGGACCAGGCGCAGCCACCAGGACACGTGCAGGGCGGCGGTGAGAGCGAGGGTGAGCGAGAGCAGGGCGCCGACCAGCAGCAGCGGCAGCGTCAGCGACGGCACGCCGCTCAGCGAGTTCGCGCCGAGGTCGAGGTCGTCGAGCCGGCGCAGCGGGACGGCGAGCAGGATGGCCAGGCCCAGCAGGACGAACACCCCCGCCGCCGCCGCGCCCACCTCGCGCAGTCCACGCGGCCAGTCCGAGGGCCGCGGGCGTCCCTCGCGCACCGGACGGACGAATGTCAGGTGGCCGACGTCACGGACCTCCTGGACGATCTCCGCGAACACGGCCCTCATGACGGCGTCCCGACCTCGAGGCCGCCGCCGCCGTACAGCAGGATCCGGTGACCACTGGCCACCAGGTAGGGAGTCGAGGTGTTCAGCGGGACCGACAGCGGCCACTCCTTCGTCACCGCCCCGCGGTCGTCGAGCAGCACCAGCCCCTGTCCGGTCAGCAGCAGTGCACGCTCACCGCCTCCGATGCCGGCCAGCGTGCGCGCGTCGCGCCAGCTCCACCGGCGGGCCCCGGTGAGCGGGTCGAGGGCAACGCTCGCCTCGTCGTCGCGAAGGATCACCAGCCGGTCGAGCGCGATCACGTCCTTCGCGTCCGCGTACTCCCGCACGCGCCACAGCCTGCTGCCGTCCGCCAGTGACCGACCCTGGACGTGCGTGCCGCCGGCCTGGGGCAGGACGACCACCGAAGGGGCACCCCGGCCTGGGTCCGTCCAGACGGCGAACCGCTCCACCCGTCCCGCCTCGATGCTCCACACCGGCGCGCCGGTCGTGTCCACGCAGGTGAACTGGCCGGCCTGGTCGGCCACCAGCACCCGGTCGCCGGTGGCCACGGGCGCCACGCGGATCTCGGCCGAGGACGTCCAGCTCCAGCGCTCGGCGCCACTGGCCAGGTCGTAGGCGGTGACACGGCCGTCCAGCGTGGCCACGACCACCAGGTCACCCAGCCGGGCCGGGCTGACGATCGACAAGTCGCTGAGGCGCTGCTGCCACAACCACCGGCCCGACGGGCCGTACGCGACGAGCCGGCGGGCGCTTCCCGCGGCGACGGTGACGGTGCCGAACGTCGCCAGCGCGGTGTTGCGCCCGCCTGGACGGGCGCGCCAGCTGATGCTCGGCGGTTCGCCGGAGGCGTCCACGGCCAGGACGTCCTGCGTCACCTGGTTGGCGAAGAGGACGGTGCCGTCGGGCAGCAGCGCCGGGGCGCTCACCGGCGTCACCTGCGGGGCGTCCACGCCCACCGTGTTCACCGTACGGGCGCGGAAGGTGAGGCTGCCGGCGCGGCTCCAGTCGAAGCTCCCGGCGGCCGGCTCCACCGGGGCGCTCGACGGACTCTGGTCGGGCTGCCAGCTCCCGGACGCGGTCTGGAACGAGAGGATGCCGGCGTGGCGGCACCAGGTGCTCTCCGCGGTCGTCGCGGGCTCGCTCCCGATCTGCTCACGCATGAGGACCACCACGCAGCCTCGCGGCAGCAGGGACGGGTCGTCCGGCGTGCGTGCCGTGTACTCGCTGCGGTAGTCGAGCCGGTCGATGCCGGCGGCGGTGATCTGGAGCACCGTGCCGCTGGAGTCCCAGCTCGATCCGGCCGTCATCCCCGCCGGCACGTCGAGCCGCCCGGGCAGGTAGATGCGGGTGGCGCCACCGGAGGGAGCCTCCACCTCGGCGCGGACGCCGTCCGCCGCGACGGTGAAGAGGTCGTCCTCGCGTCCCAGGACGTCGCCGGTGGGGGACGCGAGCACGCTGACCACCCGCGCGACGGCCGCGGTCTGCCAGTCGACCTCGGTCTGGCCGAGCCAGGCAAGGAAGGCGGGCGGCCCCGAGCCGATCAGGGACGCCGCGCGATCCAGCGCCCATTCGACGGACAGGGTGCCGCCAGGGCCGGCGTAGCGCTGCCGTGTGCCGTCCGGGGGTAGCCACGCGGCTGCGCCGGTGTCGGGGTAGGTGGCCGGCCTGCCCAGCAGGGCGGTGGCGGCGAACAGGGCGAGGACGACCACGCCCACCCAGATCGCAGGCGCCCGCCCTCGCTCCGGTGCGGGGGAGGTCGCCACGCGCGCAGCCTACTGAGCGGCTCCGGCGACCCGAAAGGGCCGCGGCGGTGGCTGGGACGACGGCGGGGCCCGCCCTCGGGGTGAGCCACGGCATCGTGCGAGGCCGGCTCGCGGTGCCGTCCCGACTCCCGCATTCCGGGCATCCTCACGCGCGGGCCCGCCGGCGTCCCTCGATCACCTCCTGGCAGAGCAGCACCGTCTCGGGAAGCAGGTCGACCTCCAGTGTCCGGGCCTGGAGCGTCACCTGCGTCACGAGTCGCTCCACCTCGGCGACGTTGCCGGCCCGGTGCTCGGTGCGGATCCGCGCACACATCAATTGCTCGTCGTCCGCTGCGACCGTCAGTGCCCGGGCGGCCGCCCACCGGGCGAGGTCGATGTCACCCCTGGCCAGGGCACGGTCGGTCAGGACGAGGCCGACGTCCCGCAGCGCGCTGGAGACGTCGGTCCGCAGCTCCTCGGCCCAGTGCCACTGGGTGGGGGCCGCGTCCGCGAGGGGTGCTCCGCGGACGAGTTCGAGCGCGGCGATCAGGATGCCGTCGCCGACCTGGTCGACACCGGGAGCGAGCATGCGCTGCACGCGTCGCCAGTCCGAGGTCACGCCGGGGTGGAGGAAGATCCGGCCCGAGTAGGCGTCCGGCAGGTAGGCGGTGCTGTCCGGTGCGGTGCCGAGCCACGCCCGCAGCCGGCTGAGGTTCGATCGCCGAGTGCTCTCGGCGACCATCAGTGCATCGGCCATGGCAGTCGCGGTCGTGCCCGGGTGCTCGACCAGCCACGCGCAGACCTCGACCAGTTGCTGGCGCGAGCGGGTCGGCGGCGGGCCGCCGGCGCCGCGCAGCTCCGTCGGACCGATCAGGAGCACCTCGGGATGGCCCGTGCCGGCCACCAGTCGAACAATGTCCACCTCAACCCCTCCTGGGTGCGCGCGCCGCGGCAGGTTCACGACGTTGTCCGGGTCTGCTGTCGACCCGCCGCCCCACCACGGAGCCGGTGTGGTCGACGGGTCGTCCGCGGCCCGGAAGAGCCTGGCCACCGCTGCCCGGGTGGCCTCGGGAATGGTGTGGGCGAACAGCCGTCCCGGCGCTCCGGCGAGCTGACCGCTCGGCGCCTCGAGGTCCCCGCCCACCTGCCAGCGGGCCGACGCCGTCGCTGCGGTGGGCAGGATCACGGCGACGCCGGAGGGTGGGCCCGCCAGCAGGTCGTCGAGCTCCGCCGCAACCTCGGACGGCACCGGCCCGAGCAGGCAGAGCACGACCGGGGCGACCGCGTCCGACCGGTCCGGATCGACCCGCAACTCGGCCAGCGGCCGTCCCCCGAGAGCGGTGCGCCGCCGCTGGACGAGCTCGCGCAGGTCCTCGACCGCCGTGGCGAGGTCGGGTTCGGCCCGCACGCGGTCGCCGCCGGCGAGCTGCACGAGCGGGGCTTCCTCGCCCACCACGACCAACCCGGCCTCGGCCGACCAGGGTGCGCACGCCAGCTCGACCGCCAGGGCCGCCAACGACGACATGCCGAGTTCGGAGTCGTCCGAGGACACGCCGAGCACCCGGGACCGCTCGAGGTCGACGAGCACGAGCTCACCACCGGGTGTGCTGCCGAGGCTCACGACGACCGGGTACGGACAGGGGCCGCCGCCGTCGGTGGGCACGTCCGCCAGGCTCACCGTCCAGCGACGGTCGTGCGCGACGAAGCCGTCCGGCGGAGGCCCCGCCGCCGACGCCCAGTCGAACGCGATCACCTCCGATCCCACCGTGATGCGGTCGAGTTCCGGCAGGGGCCGGCCGCTGCCGTGGCAGTGCCGCCCGATGGCACGCAGCGCGGCGTCCAGGGCGGCCAGGCGATCGGGACGCTGCTGGGAGCCGAGCACCGCACGGAGCCGGGAGGCGGCCCGGTCCTCGGGGACCAGACGTCGGCCCACCGGCCGCTCCCGGAGCCGGAGGAACCGGCGGGTCTCCACCACCCCCAGGATCGCCGCGGCAGCGAGCGTGCCGAACACGCCTGCCAGCGGGATCGCCGGGCGCTCGTCGGGCCGGTCCGTCGTCTGCGGCGCCGCCGGCGCGGGCCCGGTCCGGGAGGGGTCGCGCGACGCGTCGGGCGATGGCGATCCCTGCGGTACCGGAGGCGCCGGGGTCACGCCCTCGGGGATCGGCCCGTGTTGACCGGTGCGCGGTCCGGGACCCTGGGGTGGCCGCGGCGCGGGCCCGCGCTCGT
>JAEVYS010000025.1 GCA_023392635.1 Actinomycetes bacterium
GCATGGGGGTCACTTGCGCCATGGCCGCCTCACGCCGCCTGCGAGCGATAGTCGGCGTAGCCGTTGGCCTCGAGCTCGAGCGCAAGCTCCTTGCCGCCCGACTTCACCACGCGCCCGTTCGCCATCACGTGCACGCTGTCCGGCACGATGTAGTTCAGCAGGCGCTGGTAGTGGGTGATCACCAGGAAGGAGCGCTTCGGGTCGCGCAGCGCGTTCACGCCGTCCGCGGCGATCTTGAGCGCGTCGATGTCGAGGCCGGAATCGGTTTCGTCCAGGATGCAGAAGCGCGGCTCCAGGAGCGCCATCTGCAGAATCTCCATGCGCTTCTTCTCGCCGCCGGAGAAGCCGACGTTCAGGGCGCGCTTGAGCATGTCCTGCGGGATGTGGAGGCGCTCGGCCCCGGCGCGGACCTTCTTCATGAACTCCGGCGTGGAGAGCTCGCCCTCCCCGCGCGCCTTGCGCTGGGCGTTCAGGGCCGCCTTCAGGAAGGTCATGGTGGCGACGCCCGGGATCTCCAGCGGATACTGGAAGGCCAGGAACACGCCTGCGGCGGCGCGCGCATCGGGCTCCATCTCCAGCAGGTTCTGCCCGTCGAGCAGGATCTCGCCGTCGAGGACCTCGTAGTCCTCCTTGCCGGCGATGACGTAGCTCAGGGTCGACTTGCCGGAGCCGTTCGGCCCCATGATGGCGGCGACCTCGCCGTCGTTCACAGTGAGGCTGAGGCCGTTGAGGATCTTCTTGTCCTCGATCTGGACATGGAGGTTGCGGATTTCGAGCATGGGATCAGTCCTGGATTTCGTTGTCCGTCAGGCCCGGCCTGACCGGGCGTCCGGGCTTCGACGCCGCTGCGGAAGCCGTGGACGGCCGGGCAAGCCCGGCCATGACGCGGGATGGGGTTAGCCGACCGAGCCTTCCAGCGAGATCGAGATGAGCTTCTGCGCCTCCACGGCGAACTCCATGGGGAGCTGCTGGAGCACATCCTTCACGAAGCCGTTGACGATCAGCGCCGTGGCCTCCTCTTCCGAGAGGCCGCGCTGCTGGCAGTAGAACAGCTGGTCTTCGGAGATCTTGGAGGTGGTCGCCTCGTGCTCGAAGATCGCGCTGGCGTTCTTAGACTCGATGTAGGGCACCGTGTGCGCGCCGCACTTGTCGCCGATCAGCAGAGAATCGCAGTTCGTGAAGTTGCGCGCGCCCGAGGCCTTGCGGTGGGCCGACACGAGACCCCGGTACGTGTTCTGCGAGAATCCGGCCGAGATGCCCTTGGAGATGATCCGGCTCGTCGTGTTCTTGCCGAGGTGGATCATCTTGGTGCCGCTGTCCACCTGCTGGTAGCCGTTCGATACCGCGATCGAGTAGAACTCGCCGCGCGAGCCGTCGCCGCGCAGGATGCAGGACGGGTACTTCCAGGTGATGGCCGAGCCCGTCTCCACCTGCGTCCACGAGATCTTCGCGTTCTTGCCGCGGCAGTCGCCGCGCTTGGTCACGAAGTTGTAGACGCCGCCCTTGCCCTCGCTGTCGCCGGGGTACCAGTTCTGGACGGTCGAGTACTTGATCTCGGCGTCATCGAGCGCGATCAGCTCGACCACGGCCGCATGCAGCTGGTTTTCGTCGCGCTGGGGCGCCGTGCAGCCCTCGAGGTAGCTCACATAGGAGCCCTTGTCGGCGATGATCAGCGTGCGCTCGAACTGGCCGGTGTTCTTCTCATTGATGCGGAAATAGGGCGACAGCTCCATCGGGCAGCGAACGCCCGGCGGCACGTAGACGAAGGACCCGTCCGTGAACACGGCCGAGTTCAGGGTCGCATAGAAGTTGTCCGTGACCGGCACCACCGAGCCGAGGTACTGGCGCACCAGATCCGGGTGCTCGCGGATGGCCTCGGAGATCGAGCAGAAGATCACGCCGGCCTTCTTCAGCTCCTCCTTGAAGGTCGTCACCACGGAGACGCTGTCGAACACCGCGTCCACGGCGACCTTCGAGGTCTGCACGCCGGCCAGGATCTCCTGCTCCCGCAGCGGGATGCCGAGCTTCTTGTAGGTCTCGAGGATCGCCGGATCGACCTCGTCGAGCGACTGCGGTCCCGCCTTCTTCTTCGGCGCGGCGTAGTAGTACAGGTCCTGGAAGTCGATCGGCGGGTACTCGACGCGGGCCCAGGTGGGCTCCTGCATGGTCAGCCAGCGCCGGAAGGCGTCCAGGCGCCACTCGGTCATCCACTCGGGATCGCCCTTCCGGGCCGAGATGAAGCGGACGATGTCCTCGTTCAGGCCCTTGGGGGCCTTGTCCACCTCGATGTCGGTGATGAAACCGTACTTGTACTGGTCCACATCGATCGAGCGGACCTGCTCGACGGTCTCCTGCACGGCAGGCATTTCTGGCTCCTTCCTCGACGGCTTCAAGGGCCGGGGGGTTGGGGGTGGGAAGTCTCGGCTAGGCTGCTGCGCGACCCAGCCGCTTATGTAGTGTTTTTCTGAGTTTTTCGAAGGACCCGAGGAAGCGGATCACGTCAGCTTCCTCGGTAGACCAGCCGAGGCTGACCCTGATTGCGCCGGAGCAAAGGTCCGGCGAGACGCCCATGGCCTCGAGCACGTGCGAACGCTTCACCTTGCCTGACGAGCAGGCGGACCCCGACGACAGCGCACGCCTTCGAGGTCGAACGCGATCAGCGCCGTCTCGGCCCTGAGGCCGGGCAGCGCGAACAGGGTCGTGTTGGGCAGCCGCTCCACGGCCCCGCCGAAGATGACGGCCTCGGGCGCAATCGCCAGCAGTTCGACCTCCAGCCGGTCCCGCAGCGCGCGGATGCGTCCGCGCTCCGCTTCGTCAGCCTCCCGGGTGGCCTTGGCCGCCGCGCCGAATCCGACGACGCCGGGCCCATTCTC
>JAEVYS010000105.1 GCA_023392635.1 Actinomycetes bacterium
ACACCCCGCCTCCACGGTGGACTGGGACGCCCTGGCGCGGTGCGGCGGCACGATCGTGGTCCTGATGGGGGTGGCGAACCTGGCGGTGATCTGCGACGGCCTGATCGCACGGGGACTGCCGGCGGACACGCCCGCGGCGGTCGTCGCCCGTGCCGCCACCCCGGAGCAGCAGGTGGTGCGCGGCACCGTGGGCACCCTCGCCGGGCTGGCGGACGCGGCCGCCGTCCGGCCGCCCGCCCTGACCGTGATCGGGGCGGTTGTCGGTCTCGACCTCACGTCGCCGACGGGCCGCTGAACCCTCCCTGGCGGTCGGTGCGGGGGCGATTGCACCGGTTTTCGGAGCAGGCGCCGCCGGTGCTAACCTGTACGGGCCGTGAGGCACCTGGGGCTATGGCGCAGTTGGTAGCGCGTCTCGTTCGCAATGAGAAGGTCAGGGGTTCGAATCCCCTTAGCTCCACTTCAAAACACCTAGTGAAACTAGGTTTCGTTCACCAGCTGATGAGTTTCTCGGCTCTCGGCGTGCGCCATCGTGCACCATGGAAACGGCCTGAACCTCATCCCTGGCACTCCCGACAGAAACGAACCGCCTTGTCAGCGCCAGTTGCCCTCGCCACGAGATCGAGCACGTCTCCGCCGAAATGAGAAGGTCAAGGGTTCCAACCTGCCCGGGTTTGCCTGCCGAAGCCCGACTCGTGTTTGAGATATGCGCTGGAGTTTCGAAGTCACCTTGCGCGTGTAGACGCCAATGAGAAAGCAGGTGTTTCAAGCTCTCACGTTTGGAACCCCTCCCGAGCCGGTCGCTGTCACAGCGAACGGGTCACCGGCCCTTCGCTTTCCGCGAACCCGCCACATGTTCGAAGACGCCCGGTGGTGGAGCCGGCGCGCGGAGGGGCTCGCGCGCCGGCCCTGGGCGAGATCACCGCTCATCCGAATGGACGAGGCGGGGAGGCCTCTCGCCCCGATCAAATGCACTCGGGAAGAAGGACAGCCGCTCAGCACTCTTCCGGTCGGGTCGTGAGGCGCCGGTCCCCCAGGTAACCGCTTCACTCGCCACTGGGCGCTTCGAACGTCTGTCGAAATCGCCTAGATCCTGAGGAGTCGGAGGATCTCGATGTCATGCACCGCGAGGTTCGGCACATCCAAGATCAGGGCTTTCACGTGCTCAATTCCCATGTGAGCGTCGAGACTCTTCTGGGTACGCCATTGCTCGATCAGGAGCAGTTGGGCTGGGGCGCCTCGAATTGGTGCAGTTCGTATCCGTCGCAACCGGGCTCGACCAAAGGTGAGCTGAACCATCTCTTGGAGATGGGAGGTGTGCGGCCACAGGGGTAGGGGCGACACTGTCGCCACCCCTACCCTGGCGGACCGCTACCGTTCGCTCACCACCAAGCTGTCGCCGAGCCTGGCGCGGGCGGCGTTCTTGTTGGTTGCAGCCAAGAACTCTTTGGCCGCATGGAGGGTCCCGTCCACGACCAGTCGGACGTTCCCCTCACGCGTGTCGGCGAATCGCACGAGGCGTTCCACCACGTCCGCCCGCGGGCCGTGGATGTCGACGAGGCTGGGGTCCGCCGTACCGATCGAGATCACCTTCAGGTCGGCGTCGAAGGACAGGATCAGGCTGGTCCAGAGCTTCTCGCCGTCGTGAACGGCAAGCACAACGGTTGATCCCGGATCAACGAGTGACCGGACGGCGGCTTCGACGTCCTCATAGCTGGCACCCAGTCGCCACTGAAGGCCGAGCATGTCGCGCGCTGGGCCGGGGTAGGTCACGATCGCGTCGGCGTAATCGTCGAGGCTGGCGTAGGTCCTCCGGACGTACTCGTCGAGGTCCTCGTCGGCCCGCCACGCGTCCTGGAAGCCGGCGAAGTAGTCGTCGGCGGCGTCGCGTTCCATCACGAGGACGAAGTCGGTGTCGTCCTTGTTGGCGTCGTACAGCTCGCGTGCCACGGCGTTGAGGTCCTGGACTCGAGTCGGAGCCTGATTCACTGCGCGGCCGGTAGTGTGCCGGCACTTGACCACTTCGCCGTTCTCGAGCAGGACGATGAGCCGCCTGGCTTCCTTCGCCGACTTCAGGATAAGGTCCTGGGCGTTGCGCCACTGGTCGACGTCGAGGTCGGCCATCAATACATCTCCATGAAGCATGGTGGAATTCCTTTCAGGCCGTGAGGCACTCGTAGACGTGAATGGTGTACGGCTTCATGGAAGCCGTGATGGAGCCACCGGTGGGTCGAACCGACTCCCCTGTCCAGAGCTCGGTGGCCGAGGCGAAGGGCACGCCGACCGAGACGGTGGCTTCGATCTGGTCCGCGGTCGGGTTGACGACGAACACGACCTTGCGGGAAGGGTCGGCGGTGTCCTCGTGCACCACCACGTCGAGGCGGGGGTCGTTCCGGAGAAGAGGGCGGGCGCCTGCGCCGGCACAACTCTCGACGACGGCGTTCGGGACCTCGTCGGACGTTGTGACCAGGACGATCCGGGGAGCCTGTGCCTCAATGGCGTCGGTCAGAATCGTGCAGGGCTGCATCAGGCTGTCCAGGCGTGGGGCCCTGGGTCCGACCACGACCGTGCCACCTCCGGCGGCGTAGTCGACGAGGGCCCGCTGAAGATCCGCGTCGAGGTAGTCCAGCGTGGCGATCATCACAACCCGGTACTTGTCCCAGTGGCTCGGATCCAGCGACGTGTCGGAGAGGAGGAAGTCGTAGCCGCCCGAAGCCAGCGCGCGATGGAACGCCCCGAACCATTCTGACTTCTCCAGTTGCGGCGCCTTCTCGAAGCCGAGGCAGTGCTCGCTGATCGTCAACGGGTTGGCGTACTCAGAGAACCCGGAGGGGGTTTCGAGGAAGTCTCCCGGGAAGGACACCAGCACACTGGCCGCTTCGAGGCGGTCATACTCGCGGTTGGCGAGCAGGAGCACGCCGGCTTCGCGACGCAGGTCGGAGAAGCGGCCTTCGAGCTGCATCCGGTTTGCCGCTCCAAACATGGCGGCGTGGTCTTCGCGGACGCGGCCGTCCCGGCGGACCGGCGAGTCGAGCCAGCGGTCGCGTTCGACGAGCATGTAGCGGCTGAAGCCCTTGATGCCCTGGGCGAGCGCTGCCTTGGTGACGAACTCTTCGTCGTACAGCTCGCCGGGGTGCAGGTACCAGGGCCAGACACCGGCGATGAACTCGGGGATGTAGGGGTAGCGGCTGGTTCCGACGACGTAGCTGCCGACGGTCTTCACGTGGCCGTAGAGCTCCTTGCGGGAGTAGATGTCGAAGCCGACGAAGTCGAGCTTCTCCTCGAGCTTGGCGATGTTGAACGGGGTGGTGAAGCCCGATGCCGCTCCGCCCGGCCCCAGGGGGTGGGGGTAGTTGTGGAACAGGGCGATCTTGTCCAGCCCGCGCTCGCGCATCATGCCGGCGAGGCGGTCCATCGAGTCGATCAGATAGACCTCGCGGTACTCGATCCAGTCGGCGTACCGCGGGATCTCGGCGGCCTCAGTGGCGGTGAAACGGCGAGGGGCGTCAACGTCGTCGATCGAGGTGGCGGTCAGCTGGTGGGCGGCGTTGATCGCGTCCAGCGAACCGTACTTGCCCAACAAGAACGTGCGGTAGTTGCTCAGGGACGCGTCGCTGTAGTCGGCGGCGTAGGCATTGATGCAGAAGAAGTACGCCATCTCGTTGTCGACCTGGGCTGCGACCAGTCCGCCGTTGGGGTAGGCGTGCTTGGCGAGGATCGCGCAGATCGCGTCGTACCAGAGCGCGGTCTCCTCGAAGAACTCATCCGCAGCGTAGTTGAGCGCCGGGATGGGCTTGGGCACCTGCGTGAGGACCGTGCGGCCGCCCTTGGCATTGCGGGCATGCAGCCGGTCGTTCTCGAGGATGCGCTTGGGGTAGCCGAACCAGGTCAGCTCGGAGTTGATCTGCGGGCCGGGCCTGGCCACGATCGTCAGGCCCTTCTGCTCGCACAGCGTCATGAAGGCGTCGATGTCCTTGTTTCCCGAGAAGTCGAACTCGCCCTTCGCGGTCTCGTGGATCTCCCACGGCATGTAGATGGAGATCATGTTGAAGCCCATGCCCCTCACGGATTCGAGGATTCCGTCCCACTTGTCCCGGTCGAGGCGCCAGTAGTGCACAGCGCCGCCATAGAGTTTGAGCGGTTCGCCGTCGACGACGAACCGGCCGTCACCCACAACGATGTGGGACGTGTTTCTTTCAGTCATTGTCGTTCCTTTTGGTTGAGTTACTTCTGTCGGGCAAGCGCGACTGCGAGCACGATGATGATTCCGCGGATGATTTGCTGCTGACTGGTGTCAAGCCCGCCAAGGATGAGGCCGTAGTTGATAGTGGCCATGAGGAGTGCACCGAAGAACGTGCCGATGACGGATCCACGCCCGCCGGAGAGTGCAGTGCCACCGAGGATCACGGCGGCGATGGCATTCATCTCGTCGCCCTGGCCCCACTGGAAGCGGCCGGACTGCAGGCGTCCGGCGTAGAGCATGCCGGCGAGCGCCGCGCCGATCGAGCAGATCATCATCACCCGGAAGCGGATCCATCTCGTGGCAATCCCGGAGTACTCCGCCGCGACCTTGTTGGCGCCCGTGGCAAGCACCTGCCGCCCGAACGGCATCTTCTTCAGCACCACCGAACCGACGGCGACCACCAGCAGCATCCAGAGGATGAGCACCGGGACCGGGCCCAGCGAGCCACCGCCGAACACGTTGTTGTAGGTCACGTCGAGGATCGGTTGCGGCGCCGACGCCGTGGTCCATTGGGCGATGCCGAACGCGATTCCCATCATGGCCAGGGTGACCAGGAAGGAGGGGATGCGGACGAAGGCGACCAGGACGCCGTTGAGGGCCCCAATGACGGCGCCGACGGCGAGTCCGGCGATGATCCCGGGCACGAGGCCGAAGGAAGACAAGGCCATCGCCGTCACGACCGAGGCGAGCCCTGCGACCGATCCGACCGAGAGGTCGATCTCGGCGGCTCCGATGACGTAGGTCATGCCGACCGCCACCACGGTGACGATGGCCGTCTGCCGGAGGATGTTCATCAGGCTCGTCGTGGAGACGAAGCCCTGGTCGCGAAGCAGGATCGCGAAGACGATCACGACGGCGACGAACCCGACGTAGATGATGTCGCGTCGCCAGTCGATCGCGAAGCGTCTCCTGGCTCCAGCCGTGGTGACTGGCTGGGTTGACGTGGGGTTGTTCATGCCGCCACTCCTTGCACGTGGAGTTCGAGGGATTGCTCGTCGGTGACCGCTGAGCGGTCGATTTCGCGCACGATGGTGAAGTCGCGCATCAGCAGGAGGCGGTCGCTCATGGCGAGGAGTTCCGAGTACTCCGAGGAGATGACCAGGACGGCCATTCCTCGTGCGGCCTGAGCCCTGACCGTGGCGATGATCTCCGCCTTGGTGCCGATGTCCACACCGGCTGTCGGCTCGTCCATGATCAGGACGCGGGGCCCGCGGCTGATCCATTTCGCGATGACGATCTTCTGCTGGTTCCCCCCGGAGAGGAGTTTCGCCGGTCGGCTCGGGTCGGCGACCTTGATGCCGAAGGTGGCGATGAGCCGCTTGACAAGCGAGGAGGTGGCTCGCTCGTCGACGAACCAGCCCTTGCGGGTCTCGTCGAGGTGCGGCAGTGCCAGGTTGCCCGCCACGGAATGCTCCAGGATCAGGCCCTGCTGGCGCCGGTCCTCGGGAATCAGGCAGATCCCGTGGGAGAGCGCCTCTTTCGGTGACCCGATGGAGACCTGACGCCCTTCGACGGTCACGACTCCGGCCGTGATGGTGTCGATGCCGTAGAGGGCTCTGGCCAGCTCGCTGCGTCCCGAGCCCATCAGCCCGGCCACACCCACGACCTGACCCGCTCGCAGCACCAGGTCGAGGTCGTGGATTCCCTTGTTCGAGGCGAGCCCTCGCGCCTCGAGCATGATCGGCGCGTCCTCGGCAGGCTTCGATTCGGAGACCGCGGCGACTTCGACCGCCTTCCCGACGATGCCCTCCACGATCTGGGCGGGTGAGATCTGGCTCAATGGTTTGGTGAGCAGGCGGACGCCGTTACGCAGGATCGTGATGCGGTCGGCGATCTCGAACACTTCCTCCATGCGGTGGGAGATGTAGATGATGGCGATGCCTTGCTGCTTGAGCCGGGCGATCAGCTCGAACAGCGCCTTGGCTTCGTGCCGGGCAAGCGAGGCGGTCGGTTCGTCCATGATCAGGACGCGCGCATCCTCGCTGAGTGCCTTGGCGATCTCGGTGAGCTGCCAGTAGGCGGTGCTCATGGTGCTGAGCTCCCGGGTCGGGTCCACTGGCGTCTGCATGCGGTCGAAGACGGCCCGCGCGCGCTCCACCATCGCTCGATCGTCGATGATTCCGCCCTTGAGCGGCTCGGCGTTGAGGAAGATGTTCTGCGCGATGGTGAGGGAGGGGATCAAGCTGAACTCCTGGAACACCATGCCGATACCAGCCGCCTTGGCGTCGTGGATGGAGTCGAAGGACGTCTGCCGACCCGCGATCTCGATCGAGCCGGAGTCCTTGCTGTACACGCCCTGCAGGATCTTCATCAGAGTCGACTTGCCGGCCCCGTTCCCGCCGGCGAGTGCATGGACTTCTCCGGCGAGGACCTCGAAGTCGACGTCCTCGAGAACCCTCACGGTGTCGAAGGACTTGTTGATGCCCACCATCCGCACCGCGGGGACGGCGGGGGGCGCCGAGGAGGACCTCCCCTCGACGCCACCCTCCGGAAACGAGGTCATTTCACGAAGGCCTTCTGCAGGTCGGCCGGCGCGTCGGTGCTGTAGACCTGCTTCCAGGCGTCAAGCACGTTGCTGTGATCGACCGGGAGCGCGTTGAGCGCGACGTAGGCCGGCGCCTTCTTGCCAATCAGCGCACCACCGGCGATGTCGGCCTCGGTGACGCCCTGCTCGAACGGCTGCTGGGCACCCAGTCCGACGACCAGCTGGTTCTGCGCGAGGGCGATCGCGACGTTGGTGCCGAGGTCCTCAGTCGCGATCTTGAGGTCGGTGCGTCCTGCGGCGCGGGCGGCGGCCATCACGCCTTCGGCAGGCACGTCCCAGACCGCCCAGATGCCATTCAGGTCAGGGTTCTGGCTCAGCATGGCATCGGCCACCTTCTGCGCATCGCCGGCGAAGTCAGGACCTGCGATGCCCTGGGCCTTCACGACCTTGATGTCGGGGTAGTCCTTGGCGATGGTCTCGGTGAACCCCTGGTAGCGCTGCTTGGTGACGAAGAAGTCCGCCTCGTGGTAGATCACGCCGATCTTGCCGGCACCACCCAGCGACTTGGCCAGCAGGTGAGCGGACACAACACCGTTGCCGTAGTTGTCGGCGGAGACCACCGACTCGTAGTCGGTGCCCGCCATCAGGCCGTTCGGCACGTTGTCCATGAAGACGAGCTTCACGCCGGCCTCGGCGGCCTTCTTGTATGCCGAGGCGGTCGCGACCGGGTCGGTCGGGATGGACACGATGATGCTGGGCTTCTTGGCAAGGACCGTCTCGATGTTGGAGACCTGCTGGTCGGGCTTGAAGTTGGCATCGGTGACGGCGACGACCTCGATGCCGAGCCGGGCGAACTCGCTCTTGAGCCCGTTGACCTGGGCGGTGGCCCAGTCGTTGCCGGCGTAGTGCATCACGATGGCGGCCGTAGCGCCCTTGGCCTTGATCTGGGCGATCTCGCCATCGCTCAGCGCCACGGCCTCCCGGGGCGATGGGTCCTCGCCGTGCGGTCCCTTGCTCAGCACCTTGCCCTGGATCTCTTTCAGCGCGGCGTCCGCCTTGGCGGAGACCCCGTTGTCACCCGAGCTCGATGCCGTCGGGCCCGTGCTGCACGCGCTGAGGCCGAACCCCAGGGCCAGTGCCGCGACCGCGCCAGCGGCGGTCCACTTCTTGTTCATTGACGCTCCTTCGGCGTTCCACGAAGAGTTCTGTAATGCCGACAGGTCGCGTGTGCTCTGCATCGAGCACTGCGCCGGCCGTCCGTGCGTTCGATCGTGTGAACGTTCGCACGGCAGGATTGTGAACGTTGACACGAACCCGTGTCAAGCGCCTGGAATGGGCTACGCTGCTGCCGTGCCCGCCCTGTCACAACGGCGACCGAGTCTTCACGATGTCGCCCGGATCGCCGGATGCTCATACCAGACCGTCTCGCGCGTCGTCAACGGAAGCGAGCACGTCGCCCCCGATACCAAACAGCGAGTGCTGGATGCGATCGCAGAGACGGGCTACCGCCGGAACGGCGCCGCGCGAGCCCTCGTGACGTCGCGTGCCGGCGCCATCGGTGTGGTGAGTGACGGCTCGTGGCGCTACGGTCCGATGGGGGCACTCAACGGCATCGAGGAGGCGGCTCGAAAGGCCGGGTACTCGGTGCTCCTCACCGTCAAGGAGCGGGACGCCTTCGGCTCACTGCAATCCACTTTGCAGACGTTCGCGGACGCCTTCGTCGACGGCATCGTGGTGATCGCACCGCTGCGCCGCGAAGCCGCTGCGACCCGTGAGGTGGCGGCCTCCTTCAGCTGGGCGCGCGGCCTACCGGTGGTGATGCTGGCCCCCGACCCGACCCCGTCAGAGGGGGTTCGGGTCGTCTCCGAGGACCAGCGCCTTGGCGCGCGCCTCGCCACCCGGCATCTCGCCCGGCTGGGGCATCGCACCATCGTCCACCTCGCCGGCAACCAGCACTGGCTTGACGGCAGCGTCCGTCTCGAGGGCTGGCGGGACGAGCTTCTGGCTCACGGCCTGGAAGTCCCCGAGCCGCTCCACGGGAAATGGACCGGCCAGAGCGGGTATGACGCTGGCCGCCGCCTGCTGAAGAAGGGCCTACCCGACGCCGTCTTCGCGGCGTCGGACCTGATGGCGCTCGGCATGATGCGAGCCTTCGCCGAAGCCGGGGTCCGCGTGCCCGACGACATCAGCATCGTCGGCTTCGACGACCACGAGTTTGCCAGCCAGTTCATGCCGCCACTCACCACCGTCCGCCAGGACTTCCGTGCCCTCGGCCGCCGATGCCTGGAGGTACTCCTCAACGAGGAATCCGACCCGGCCTTGCTCGAACCCATCCGCCCACGTCTGGTCGTACGCCAAAGCACACGGCGGGTGGGCGCTAGCCAGCCCGTCTGAGCAGAAGTTAGGCATCTGTCTCTTGGGGACTCCCTACCAGGCGAGTCGGCGCACGTGCTGAGGTCCGAAGAGTCGAGCTAAGGAGATTCAGGAGCTGCTTCGTGGCCTCGATCGACTGGCGGCCAGACTCAACCGGGGCGGCTGGCGACAGGGGACATAGGTGGCATGTGTCGACGCCAAGCAGACAGGACGTTCGGGATTGCTCAGCTCTGAGCAATCCCGCAAATCGCGGAGGGCGGGGGTCATGTCTTACTCCAGCGGTGCTCGATGCGTCCGAGCTTCCACACCGCGGCCGAGGCAAGCCAAGTGAAGAGGAACACGCCGACGAGCAGGTAGCCGAGGTCTTGCAGTTCGAGGTGACCGACCCAGGCGAGCGGGCCGGTCTGGACGCCCAGCTGGTCGACCAAGGCTCCGATGAGTTCGATCCCGCCGATCAGGAGCGCGACGGCGACGGACAGGCCGGTGACGGCGAGGTTGTAGTAGGCCTTCCGGACCGGCCGGGTGTTGGCCCACCCGTAGGCGTGGAACATCAGCACGCCGTCGAGGGTGTCGAGCAGACACATCCCCGCAGCGAACAGGACTGGGAGGGTGAGGATGGCGTACCAGGGCAGGCTGAGGGCGGCGGCGCCGCCGGCGATCACGAGCAGGCCGACCTCCGTGGCCGTGTCGAACCCGAGCCCGAACAGCAGGCCGACCGGGTACATGTGCCAGGGCCGGGTGACCAGCCGTGTGGCCCGGCCGGTCAGCCTGGCCAGCGCACCGCGCTGCTGCAGTTGCGCCTCCAACTCATCCTCGTCGGCTGTCCCGGCCCGCATTCGGCGGTACACCTTCACCAGCCCGACGAGGACCGCGAGATTCACCAGCCCGATCAGGACCAAAAACACACCAGACACAAGGGTCCCGAACAGTCCGGTGGCCTGTTGCAGGATCGAGGTGTCGTCGGCCAGTTGACCGGCGATGGCTGAGACCCCCGAGGCGAGCAGCGCGACGAGGACGAACACGATCGTGGAATGCCCCGAGGAGAACCAGAAGCCGACCGAGACCGGCAGTGCACCCTCGGCCAACTGCTTGCGGGTGGTGTTGTCGATGGCGGCGATGTGGTCCGCGTCGAACGCGTGTCGCATCCCCAGCGTGTAGGCCGTCACGCCGAGCCCGACACCGAACACCTGCCCGGGGCCCACCATGAGTTGCTGGGGCACGACCACGCCGAGCAACACCCCCCAGCCGGCCACGTGCAGGGCAACGATCACCAGACCCATCGAGAGCAACGGCACAGCCGTATTGGACCGCCCGCTCACCAACCAGCTCCTAACCACGTCCACTCGGACCTCTACCGGGTCGAGACTAGGCCCGCGGCGCAGTCAGCCGCGCCCAGGATCTCACTGGACGCGAGCAGTCCTCGCTCCTACGAGTGCCAGTGCACGGCGATGATCAGGACGCCGCCTTGCCGCACGTCCGCCTTTGCCGCGGTGTGCGAGGGTAGCCTTCCGGCTGGCCGCGGCCCCGAGCACAACCGCCCGCAATTGCCGCGGGCCGACTCTCTCCCGGTTGGTAGTGGCGCTCCACCTAGAAGCGATACTGCTGTTGCGACTTCGAGGGCGGAGGAGGCCGGCTGTGAACACGTTGATGCCGGGAGGGACGCTTCGCGTGGTGTGGCCGCAGTGGCAGGGCGCCGGTTCCTCAAGCGTTCGCGAGCTGGCTGGAGAGTTCCCGTTCGCGGTCGCGCGACGCAGCTACGCGGTCGGCACGCAGGTTCTCCAAGCCATCCTGCCCACCCACGATGGTCCCACCGTCACTGTGCCGGTGCCGATGGGTGAGGACGGACTGGACGTCGTCGACGGCATCGAGGCCAAGGCGGTCGTCCTGGCCCAACTCCGGGCCGCGATCGAGCTGATTGGATCGCACCAGCCGGAGCGGATCCTCACCCTTGGCGGTGACTGTGCGGTGAGTGTCGCGCCCTTCTCAGTGTTGGCGCAGCGGTACGGCCGGGACCTGGCGATCGTGTGGATCGACTCCCACCCCGACGTCGACACCAACGACAGTGATTACTCCGGCTACGACGCCATGGCAGTCAGCACCCTGACCGGCCACGGCGACCCCGACATCCACACCGCGCTACCCGCGACCATCGGCGGCGACCGGGTCGCGCTCGCCGGACTGCACGCCTGGACCGAGGACGTCATCGGGAACCTCGCCGAATGGGGACTGGCCAGCTTCAGCCCTCAGCAACTACGCACCTCCAGCCAGCCTCTTGTGGACTGGCTCTCCGGAACCGGATGCACAAAGGTCGCTATCCACTTCGACGTCGACACCATCGACAGCAACGAGGTCGTCATCGGGCTCGGTGCCGAACCCGACGGCCTCACCAGTGACCAGGTGCGCCGCCTGGTCGCCGACCTCCAAGCCACCGCAGACGTCGTCGGCCTCACCATCGCCGAGTACATCCCCCGACAAGCCATCCGGCTACAACAAATCCTCGACGGATTCCCCCTACCTGAACATCGGCCAAGCCAGGCCGGAAACTAGGGCCCTCAAGCCGCACCAACATCGGCCTCTGCCGCGGTGTGCGAGGGTAGCCCTCCGGCCACGCGGTGCTGGCGATGGCCTGGGTGACTCGTCGTGATCAGTCGCCCGGCTCGACCTCGAATCGGATCTCGTTCGGGTCGCGCTCTTGGTGCACGGGGTGATGACGCAGCTCGTCGTTCAGTTCGTTGACCCGTTCCTTCGAGCCAGCGGGATCGCTCGTCCTCCGGCGCGTCTTCTGCGGGGCCCGCCGCGTCCATCTGAGGCCCATCGCTCGATGGTGGCGTCGGGCTGGAGCGGCCCAGAGGATCGTTCCTGAAGTCCTCGTTGATCTGCGTGATCAGGTGCATATCATCCTCAGGAGTGATGACCTCTGCCTCGTCGTCACTGAAAGTGATCTCCGTCACAGACTCCTGGGGGTCGGTGCTCCTGGTGTCCGGAAGGGCGGCATCCCTGGGTCCGGCGTGCCCGCATTGTCACCAGTGTCTGGCGACTGCGTTGTGGCAGGTGGTTCCTCGGGCGTGCCGGCGTCGGGCACCCCGCCTGCCCAGTCGTCGCCAGCGTCCAGTGCCGTCCCGGGGTCCAAGTCCGGCGACCGGCCGTCGGGTGCTGGTGCCGGCGCGACGCCGGCAACGTCCTCGCCCTCACCTTCGTCGACATCCTGCTTCTCTCCTTGTCGACCATTGCTTATCCTCCTCGCCCCACGCGGCCTGACACCTCAACTGTGAGCTAGGACTCTGAGCTCCAGAAGGGCCGCAACTGTACGCTGCCCCAGTCTTGCCCTGCCGAGTGGCCCGCCTGAGCTGGGCGCGAACGATCGTGAAAGCGATCGGGTATGCCTCACGCCGGCCGGGCCGCTGGAATGGGGCAGGTGCACGCGCTACGGACGGGTATTACCACTTGGCGGGTGGCTTGACATCGGGGGGTGTCGCCGCCGCGATCGGTTCGGTGGTTGAGCTCCACGGAACCGGAGGGCTCGCCTGGCGCTCCCGCGCGGGCGAGCCCTCGCGACGACCCTGCCGCTAGTTGCCGGTAAGCCGCCAACAGTGTGCCGGTCGACACGGGCCCCCGGGAAGACGGTGGTCCTTCGTCGCTGTGGCAGGTCCGCGCACATCACCGGTCCTCCCTGGCGCCGCGAACTCTGACCAGGCCTCCGACCGCCTGCTAGTGCTGGCTGTGCCAGGCCGGCACCCACCGCTGCGTGGGGGACAAGTCGGGTTGCCCGACTTGCACGGTGGTGTGCCGGCCTTGCTGTCGAGGCCCTCGATGAGGCTGTCGGTGAGGGATTGGGGAGCGAGCCGGGACGGAGCGAGGGCCTGGATGATCACCTTCGCGGAGGCGGGTCTGTGGTGGGGGTCTTTGGCCAGGCACGCAACGATGACGGCACTCAGGTCGTAGGGGGTGTCGCTCGGCAATGCCGGTGGTGGTGCTTCGACGTGGGCGAGGGCCCTGGCCACTGGTGTGCCACGGTCGAACGGCTTCCGTCCGGTGATGAGTTCGTGGCCGAGCACGCCGAGGGAGTACAGGTCGCTTTGTGCGGTGACCAACTCGCCGAGTGCCTGTTCGGGACTGATGTAGTAGGTGGTGCCCCGGATCTCACCGGTCACAGTCTCGGACGTGCCGTCGAGGTCCTTGGCGATGCCGAAGTCCATGAGCTTGGCTATTCCGTCGGAGGTGACGAGCACGTTGGACGGCTTGAGGTCGCGGTGGATAATCCCGTGCTCGTGTGCCCGTTCCAGCGCGCCGGCCAGCTGGATGAGCAGCGTGCGACCAGTTCTGACGGCAGCGTGCCACAGTCTGTGAGCATCTCTGCAAGCGATGGCCCGTCGATGAACTCCATCACCAAAAACTGCAGGCCCTCATCTTCCCCAAAGTCGAAGACCTCGACGATGTTGGGGGGGCTGAGCTGCGCGGCGAACCGGGCCTCGGCACGAAACCGGCGGCCAAGGGCCAACCGCTCCCGGCTTTGGGGAAGCGTGACCTTGAGGGCGACCGCCGCTCCAGCACAGTGTCGGTTCCGGCCCACACGTGGCCCATGCCGCCCATTGCAACGAGGCGGTCCAGCCGATAGCGCGATCCCAGCACGAATCCGGGCACGAGCCGGTTCCTCGGCCAACCTCCTGACAGGCACCAGAACCAGCGGGACGCTCGACCGACCAGTGCACACCGACGTTGACAACGAGTACGGCAGACGCCTCGCGTCGGTCTGGCGCGTGTTGTTGCGTCCTGGGCATGGGTCCCCCTCTTGACGGGTAACCGCTGCAACGCGAGGAGAGGTTGCGGGTTCGGCGGCCGCCATTACCCATCACTACCAGGGACGCGGGCCAGATCCGAACGGCGAAGGCATAGAAAGACCGCTCCCCGGCCCTGAAGAGTTACGGGCGATCCTCGAGTACGTGCGCCGTTAGGGGCGCGCGAGCGTGGACGTCAGCACAGGTTCTGAGCAGTGTTAAGCACTGCTGGCTTCTCGGGTATTGGCTCATCTGAGGCGAGGCAGACAGCCAGACTGTCACCACCGCACCAGGTGGCAGCGAAGAGGAAAGCCTTCGGCTCGGCCGTGAGGGTCCGTCCGCGGCTCCCAAGGCACGGACGGCCCCTCAGCACCGACCCGCGGCAGTGAGGAGCGACATGTCCCCAACCACCGGAACCGGCATCGGACTGCTCGTCATCGGAGCCATCCTTGCGTTCGCCGTGCGCGACGCAGTTCCCGGCGTGACCCTCATCATGATCGGCTACATCTGTCTGGTGGCCGGCGCTCTCGCCATCGTCCTGGGTCTTGTCAGCAACGCACAGGCATCCCGCCCAACCCGCGTCGTGGAACATCGAGATGAGCAGCTCTAGATCCCACCTGCGCAGGTCAGGAGGGAATGTGAGTGCGGTGGAGTCAGGTGCGGGCCTGCCGGCGAAGGAGCCGACGATACTGATCGTCTGCACAGCGAACCTCTGCCGTTCCCCCGCGGCGGAGTTCCTGCTACGAAACATGCTCGGGGCCAACGGGGCCGACTTGCGAATCGACAGCGCCGGCACCGCAGCCGCGGACGGCGCGCCGATCGACCCCGTCATGGACGAACTCCTGAACGGCCGTGGCTTTGACACCGCCGGATTCCGGTCCCGTCCGGTCAGCCGCGAGCTCCTCGCATCGGCTGACCTCATCCTGACCGCCGCAGCCAACAACGGGGCGGCTGTGGGAAGACTGCTGCCGGCTACTGTGCGCCGGACTCTCACCCTGAAGAAACTGGCCAGATATGCACCGTTCATCGCAACCTCTGGCGAACCCCCAGCGAGCGGTGCCGACCGCATTGCCTGGTTACTCAGCGCAGTGCCGAGGGCCCGGGCACGGCCCAGCGGCACCCGGCATGGCAACGACGACATCGCCGACCCCATCGGTCTGCCCCGTCGACGCTACGTCCTGGCGTTGGCCGAGATCGAGCGAGCCTGTGCGGCGATCGCTCCCCTTCTCCGTACCGGCCTCGTCAGCCAGAACCCAGAACAACCACGCCCCACCAACCACGCCGTCGACCTCCCGGAGCACCAGCCGGAAGGTACCTGGCTGAAACGGCCAGGCGATCCCCCGCAAGCAGCCCGAAGCTTCTTCGACTGGGCGTTCAAGTGACTGCTGTAGGTAGCGCGTACTCGTCCAGTATGCGGCCCGTCAGCGCGCCCGCTCGAACCCCTCCAGGGCTCGTGGCACCAGGGCTTGGCGCTCCCCCGACCAGTTCGTTCGTTCCCCGCCCGAACCATGCCTGAAAGCTGAAACTAATGCCTAACGATCCCATCACGTCCGTCGACACCGACCCGCCCAGCGCCCCGGCAGGTCCCCGCCACAACAGGTGGGCATCCTTCCGCCGGTCGGTGTCGCTGCCGGACCACTGGACACGCACACTCGTGCTCGTGATCGGCGGGCTGATCGGGCTGGGCTACCTCAGCCAGGTGTTCCGATATGTGGGCGTGGACTTCCCGGGACGGCACAGCCTGGGCCGCTACTTCTACTACGACCTTGAAGCCAACATCCCCACGTGGTTCTCGACAATCCTGCTGTTCCTGTGTGCCGAGCGGGCGTGGTGGGTGGCCTCGGCCGCGCGTGCGGCCGGTGACCGCTGGCACCGGCACTGGCGCGCCCTATCCGTGATCTTCGCCTACCTTTCGGTGGACGAGCTCGCCCAGCTCCACGAGCAGGTGGTGGCGCCGTTGCGCGCTTCGCTGTCGCTGGACGGCCCGCTCCGCTTCGCATGGGTCGTGGTGGCGGTGCCCCTCGTGGTCGCCTTCGCGATCGTCTACCTGCGTTTCCTGATCGCCCAACCGCTGTCGACCCGGGTGGCGTTCATCGTCTCGGGCATCATCTACGTGGGAGCAGCCGCCGGCATGGAAATGATTGGCGGGCTCCTGGTCACTATTGTCGGCTCCCAGGAGAACCTGCTCTATGCCGCCGTCAGCGGCGTTGAGGAAGGCGCCGAAATGCTCGGTGCCGTCCTGTTCCTCGGCGCCCTCACAGTTGCGCTCGCCCGAATGCGCGCCGCCGGCACGCCGGACCGCTGACTCCCGCAGGCCGACCCATTAGGCCCTGACGTCACGGGCACGAGCCCCGCGCCTCGCCAAGGCCTTCCCACCATCCTCAGGTTGTCCGACCTGGTCGGACGGCAGCGATCCTGGCCCGACCTGACCATGACTGAAGGATGTTGACCGGTGCACACTGATGCGTTCACAACGGGATACGAGGATCACTCCGCGAGCGGCTCGGTGGGCGTGCGGCCGAGCTGGTGGGCCTCGTTCCGCGCGTCCGCCTCTCGGGGAGCCCCTGCCCGGACTGGTGCAGGACCGCCGCCGAGGACGGGTAGGGTGGCACGAGGCAAGGGGAGGCTTTCGTTCGACTCCACGCGGCCCGGTTCGGTCGGTTCTGCGTCCTTCAATCCGAGCACGGCTACGGCCAGGATTGCACGGTGTTCGGATCACCCAGAAACCACCCGGAGCCCTCGATCGCTGACCGACGGCTCCGCGAGTCCGCTGATCTTCGCCACGCTGCCGCCCTCATGCACCGCATAGACGCCGGCGCGCCTGCTTGAGCTCAGCCTGCGCGGCCACGAACAGCGACGCCCAGGGGGCCCAACAGAATCCCGGGGGCGTCGCGTCGCTTGATCCAGTCGTCAGGAACTCGCCCGGCACGCTCATGCGCGGGGACGCACCGTGCTCGATGTGCCCGCCTGCAGCCTCGCCAGCACACGCCGTTCGACCAGCACCGGCAGCAAGCTACGGATCCTTGCCCCCGAGAACGATGCCGGCGCCTGCCGAATCAACCGCAGGGGTGCGTGACCCATCCAGGGACGAATCCTCGCGGGTCAGCCGGGCCACGACCTCGTCGATGATGACCTCATCACCCAGCTAGTCAGCCATGACCCAGCGTGTGAACAATCAGCTGCGGCCGGGCGGCATCTCGTCAGGCGAACCGGCCGGTAGGCATTCGATCAGGGCTCACGTCAACTGACCGATCGAAGGCCGTGGACAATCACGCAGGAACCGTCGCGCCGTGAAGGTCGGCGCTCACCCTGCGCTCCACGAGGACTCCGACGAAGTCTCGGATCGGCGCGCTGGCGAATCCTGCAATCCCCGCACGGACCCGGCGGGTGTGGTCCTCGATGCTGGCCGGCGGGTAACTCCCGCGGAGCCTCGCGACGACTTCTTCAATGATCTTCTCATCGCTTGAATCGGGGGGGCCTTCAATGCTGCTCGTGTCCATCCGGGCCGGTCAAACCGCCTTGTGAATGCTGCGTGTCGGAGGTCGTTCACCTTCCATGCACCGGCCTGTAACGGCAGCGTCACGCTCCGGCTCGACGGGTGTGAGGAGATTGTTTGTGTCACCGAGCCCGGCGAAGGAGACGTGCCCCCCGACCATGGAGAACGACCTGTCAGTCATCGACCGTAGCCGCGACAGCGCCCCCGTCCGCACCCTGTGGGACATCTTCGAAGCCACCGCGAACACGTCAGCGGAATCGGCAGCCATCGATGACCCGGAAGGACCGATGTCGTACGCGGAACTCGGTCGCGCGGTAGAGGCCTGCGCAGACGAGTTGCGGACCGCCGGGGTCCGTGCCGGGGACCGGGTGGGGGTACGCCTCCCGTCCGGCTCCTGCGGACTCTACATCGCAATTTTCGGGATCCTCAGGGCTCGCGCGGCGTATGTGCCCGTGGATGCCGACGATCCAGAGGAACGTGCCCACCTGGTCTTCGCCGAAGCTGGAGTCGTCGGCGCCTTCACAGCGGAGGGCTACCAGGGGTCGGTCTCCTTGCCCGACCGCGCCGTCGAACCCGACCCGTCGCTTCCCACCCCGGATGACGACGCCTGGGTGATCTTCACCTCCGGGTCAACCGGCCTTCCGAAGGGCGTCGCGGTGTCACATCGGTCAGCCGCAGCATTCGTGGACGCTGAGGCCCAGCTCTTCCTCCGCGAGGAGCCTCTGGGGCCAGGCGACCGCGTCCTGGCCGGATTGTCGGTGGCCTTCGACGCCTCCTGCGAGGAGATGTGGCTCGCGTGGCGCTCGGGGGCCTGCCTGGTGCCGGCCCCCCGATCGGTCGTCCGAAGCGGCGAGGACCTCGGGGGCTGGCTGGTGCGGCACCGGATCACCGTGGTCTTTACTGTGCCCACGCTCGCGGCGCTGTGGCCCGTGGAAGCACTCGAGCAGGTCCGCCTGCTGATCTTCGGAGGTGAAGCCTGCCCACAAGAGCTCGCCGCACGGCTCGTCGCAGACGGTCGAGAGGTCTGGAACACATACGGCCCGACCGAGGCCACTGTCGTCGCCACCGCCGCCCTGTTGGACGGAGTGTCGCCGGTGAGTATTGGGCTGCCGCTGGCCGGTTGGTCGGTCGCCGTGGTCGGCCGAGACGGTTCCCCCGTCCCGCGGGAGCAGGTCGGCGAACTTGTGATTGGGGGCGTCGGGCTCGCCCGCTACCTCGACGCCGAGAAGGACTCAGAGAAGTACGCGGCTCTGCCTGCACTGGCGTGGCCGCGCGCCTACCATTCCGGTGACCTGGTGTCTCTCGACCGGGACGGGCTGATGTTCCACGGGCGCGCGGACGACCAGGTCAAGGTGGGAGGTCGGCGAATCGAGCTCGGGGAGGTCGAGGCCGCGCTGACGTCGCTGCCCGGGGTCGAAGCCGCCACCGTCGCCGTCCGCAGGACTGACGCCGGCGTTCCGCTGCTTGTCGGCTACCTCGTCGCGGGCTCCGGATTCGACCGTGGCGCGGCGCGGCAGAGACTTGCCGAGCGACTGCCCGCCCCGATGGTCCCGATGCTGGCTCAGGTCGACCAACTGCCGGTTCGCACCTCAGGCAAGGTCGACCGCGATGCCCTGCCGTGGCCACTACCGGAGATCACCGAAGCACTGGCCCTGTTGGAGGGCGACGAAGCGTGGTTGGCCGCGCAGTGGCAGGCCGTGCTCGGCGGCCCCGTCGTCGATCGGCACGCCGATTTCTTCGACATCGGAGGCGGCTCGCTCGCCGCGGCCCAGCTGGTCTCACGCATCCGCAGTCGCGCCCCGGAGTTCAGCGTCGCCGACATCTATGACCACCCCCGCCTCGATGCGATGGCGACGGCGATCGGCAGCTCCGAGATCGACGAGGACTGGCGCGCATCCTTCAGCCGTCCCCGTCCCACACCCCTGGGGACTCGATGGGCACAGACGCTGCTGGCCGGACCACTGTTCATCTTCTCCGGCACCCGCTGGCTGGTGTATCTCCTGACCTCGAGCTGGCTGCTTCGCCTGATCCCCGGATTCGGCTTCCTTCCGTCGGTGGACGGCTGGATCGTCCTTGGCGGCCTGATCATCTTCGCCGCACCATTCGGGCGGATGGCGATCGCGGCCGCGGCCGCCCGGCTGCTGCTGGCCGGAGTGCGGCCGGGTGACTACCCGCGCGGTGGAGCCGTCCATGTGCGACTTTGGCTCGCCGAGCAAATCGCGCACCAGGTTGATCCGGTCGGGCTCGCAGGTGCTCCGTGGGTGGTCTTCTACGCCAGAGCCCTTGGCGCCCGCATCGGCAAAGACGTCGACCTTCACACCGTCCCGCCGGTGACCGGTCTGCTCAACATCGGCGACGGCGCCGCGGTCGAACCGGAGGTGGACCTGGCGGGCTACTGGATCGACGGCGATACGGTGCGCATCGGCGCGATCCGGATCGGCGCGCACGCCACCGTCGGCGCGCGCAGCACGCTCGCCCCGGGTACCCGGATCGACCCGGGCGCAGAAGTGGCGGCGGGATCGGCAGTGTTCGGCCGGGTCCGGTCCGGCCAACTCTGGGCCGGCTCACCGGCTGTCCGCGCCGGCGAACCGAGTTCGGGATGGCCCGACCACCGACCGCCAGCCCGCCGGCGATGGCTGGCCGCCTACGGAGCCGCATCGCTGGCCCTCGGGCTCCTTCCCTTCCTGGCGATAGGTACCGGAGCATTCGTGATCGCCGCCGCCGCCCGGGGTGCCGCCGACGTCAAGACGGCGGCCCTACGCACATTGCCGTGGCTGATTCCCGCCGCGCTGTTGGCCGGGGTGGTGCTCGTTCTCACGATCGTGGTCACGGTGCGCCTGCTCGGCATCGGCCTCGAACCCGGCACTCATCCGGTGCGCAGCCGGGTCGGGTGGCAGGTCTGGTGCACCGAGCGCCTCCTCGACTCGGCGCGCACCCTGTTGTTCCCGCTGTACGCCAGCCTCGCAACCCCGGTTTGGCTGCGGCTGTTAGGCACCAAGGTGGGCCGCGACGTCGAGGCCTCGACGGTCGTGCTCCTGCCTGCGATGACCACCATCGAGGACGGGGCGTTCCTGGCCGACGACACGATGGTGGGCTCCTACGACCTCCACGACGGATGGATGCGCATCGGTCGGGTGCGCATCGGCAAGCGCGCGTTCCTGGGTAACTCGGGCATGGCCGCCGGCGGCCACACGGTCCCCCGCGACGGCTTGGTAGCCGTCCTCTCGGTCGCCCCGGTCAAGGCCAAGGCCGGATCATCGTGGCTCGGCTCGCCCCCGGTGCGCCTGCGACGCACCACCGTGGCAGGCGACCTCGAACGCACCTACCGACCGACCAACGGGCTGCGCTGGTCCCGCGCCGTCTGGGAAGCCTGCCGGACGTTCGCCGTGTTCACCACTTGTGGGATCGGACTTGGTGTGCTCCTCTGCCTCGCCGGCCTCGTCGAAGGGCTCGGGCTGGGCTGGACGGTCATGCTGTCGGGGCTGGTGATGCTGGCGGCGGGCCTGGTGGCCGCGGCCGTGACCACCGCGGTGAAGTGGCTCCTCGTTGGGCCGATTCGAGCCGGCGAGCACCCGCTCTGGTCCAGCTTCGTGTGGCGGACCGAGGTGGCCGATACCTTCACCGAGATGGTGGCCGGGCCGTGGTTCGCCAACGCCAGCGTGGGCACTCCAGCACTCGCCCCATGGCTGCGCACGCTCGGTGTCAAGGTTGGTCGCGGCGTGTGGTGCGACACCTACCGGCTGCCGGAGCCTGATCTGGTGACGCTGGGCGACGGTGCAACGGTCAACCGTGGTTGTGTGGTTCAGACCCATCTGTTCCATGATCGGATCATGAGTATTGACAGCATCAGCATCGAGGAGGGCGGCACGCTCGGGCCACACAGCATCGTCCTGCCGGGTGCGACCGTTGGCGCCCACGCGACCATTGGGCCCGCCTCGCTGGTCATGCGCGGGGAGTCGGTTCCGGTCGGCAGCAGGTGGAGCGGCAACCCCATCGGGCCGTGGCGGGCCGTCAAGCTGCGGGCCTACCAGGCGGACGCCGGATGAGTGTTGACCCGTACACGCCACAAAGCGGGGACGCCGCCTACTCCGTACGCGAATACCGACTGAAGCTGCGGTACCGCGTGGCGACCAATCGGCTCGACGGTGAAGCGCAGATCCTGGCTGTGGCGAAGGAGGACCTCAGCTCGTTCCACGTCGACCTGGTGGGGCTGCAGGCGACCAAGGTTCGACTGGACGATGAGAAGCGGACGCCGTTCAAGCAAGGGTCGCGGCGCCTCACCATCTCACCCACCCAACTCCTTGCTGCCGGGCAACGGTTCGTGCTCCGGGTGCGGTATTCAGGCTCCCCCGGCCCGCGCAACTCACCGTGGGGCCGGATTGGGTGGGAGGAACTCGACGACGGCATGCTGGTGGCCTCCCAGCCCACCGGAGCGCCCACCTGGTTCCCGTGCAACGACCGGCCGGCCGACAAGGCGCGCTACCACATCGAGGTGACCGCCGAGGAGGGGTACGCGGTCGTCGCGACCGGCGACCTGACCAGCCGCTCTACCGCCTCGGGCCGAACCACCTGGACGTACGAGGAGCCGATTCCCACCGCCACCTACCTCGCCGCACTCCACGTCGGACGGTACCGGACCGCACCGCTGGGACTGCCTGGGGTGCCGGGCGACGTCCACTACCCCAGCGACGCGCACGACCCGGTCATGACGGACCTTGCGCCGCCGCCCCGGATGTTCAGCAATGGGTGCCAACGCGGCCGGCCAGGTCGCGTCCGTGATCGCCGGCGGAGTCCTTCTCGCGCTAATGGCCTGAGCCAGCAGGGACGAATGACGGGCAGAGCTCCCGCGTCCCGACTCAAGTTCCGGCCATCCCACCTAGCCAGAGGGACTTTCGTCGTACCTCTCCGCGGGGTAAAAGGGTGGCCCTGAGAGGCTCACCTGATTCGAAGCGGCACACCGCGCGGAGCAAACACCCTAGCCAGAGAGATTTCGCGCGAGTCGGAACCGGTCACGAGATAGCAAGAGATCCCTTTCGGCTTCGCTCACGACGACGTGAACGATGACCTATGGGCGGCAGAGGTCCCGCCCATCACTGCACCATGGGTTGGGCGGGGGTGGTCTTCTGCGAGGTCCTCGAAGTCGACGCGCCGAACTACCTGCGCTACAGCTGGAAGGGTGACGAGGCGTCCCACGACATCACCGAGGTGACGTACACCCTTGCACCGATGCCGGGTGGCACCAGGTTCACCTGGCACCACGCCGGGTTCACCGGGCTCGGCGGACTCGCGATGTCGACCCTGCTCGGGAACGTACGGCGAAAGATGCTCGACGAGGGCCTGCCTCCGGTGCTTGCCGCCTACCACCAGAGCCATGCGGCGTGAACCCGGCGTGCGCGTGGTGCACGCTGACATTCCGTAGAACATCCGGTTCGCGCCGCCCAACACCGCCTCCAGGACAGCTTCGTTCTGCCTCGAGCAGGCTCTCAGTGAGTGCGACATATGCCACTTGGCAGGACGCCACTGTTGGCACAAGATCGTGAACCGACCTTCCTGGGAGTTGGAGGCGGTTATGGTCGACAAAGAGAAGTTGAAAGGCAACATCGAGCAGGCGAAGGTGGCCCTGGACATCGCCAAGCATGGCAAGCCAGGCGACCTCACCCGCCCACAACCGCGGGCGCCGAAGTACCCCGCTGGCGATACCGCACCAGGTGACACACCCTGACTGAATCCTAAGCTCAGCTTTTCGGAGACGGTCTAGGGCGCCGAAACGAGACGGGCACGGCACGGACAGGGCTCGGCCTTCCCATGCATCTCCGAATGCTAACTGAGCGCACCAGGAACGCACGTCATCGAGCCCCCACCTCTTGGCCTCCGCGGCGGGCCGGAACAATCGCGTTTCTCTCGGCACGGCCCGAAGCGCCAAGCGACCATCCGGGACGACACCCGGAGACATCCGGGAATGGAGATCGGGCCACGGCGACGCCCTCGCGTGACCTGCGCCGTCCCGATTGGGTGACCGTGCTGCGTAGGCTCACCCGAGGCACTTAACCACGCCCGGGCCATGTCGCTGCACCAAGCCTGTACCAAATGGGCCGGGAACCCTCGACATGCCTAGTCAGGTGCAGAAGACTACGTACCGGAGCCGGACCCCCTCCCGGTTTCCGAAACCAAAGTTGAACAACTGAAGAAGCGTCGCAACGGGCCGCTACCCCTCGCGGTTCCAAGCCATACCCCCTCGATGGCGCGGCGCGCGACCCATGAACCGTTCGGATGAGTACGGCCAGCTCATGGGCCCACAGGCCGGGGTCACCACCCACCCCTGACCCCGGCCAACAACTGACTTCGCCGGCACACAGGTCGGTAGGGCCGGCAGGTCACCCAGCACCTCGGCGAGTCGTGCCTGATGAACCGGTTCTTCACCTGCTCCACTCCTGGCCATCCGCGTCGGCTGCCACCGGACGACCGCGACCTGCCGTCCCGGGCGTCCCAAGCTGATTGCCGGGCAGGCGGGGAGCCGTGCGAAAGCAGTTGGCTCGGCCGCCGCGGCGCCGGCCTCGCTGAAGGACCGCGCGTTCCGCGGGCCCGGGCGGATTCGGAGCAACTGCGCAGGCGCCGATGATCCGGCTGTTGCTGTCGGCACGTGCGCGAGGCCTGTGCTGGGAGCCTGTCCGCCTGACAAGGGGGTTTGCCCGTGCAGTCGCTAGAGTGCAGCCGATTCCACGTCGCCGTGGGACCCGGTCGAGCCATCCGGCCCCTTCCATTCAATCCCGTCAGGGTTTGGGGTGGCTGCCGAGCCAAGGGACCCCAGGAGCGGGGCGATGGCCAGGCAGGCGGCGGTGATCTCATCGATGCTCGAGCGGTACCGGCGGCGCGACCGTCCGATGGGGTCGGGCACGCTATCGCTGCGCCCGGCCCGCCTGCGACCTGTGGCGCGCACCCCAGGAAGGGAATCGAGCAGCCATGTGATCCGCTCTGTGGGGTTTGACGGCATCTCGGCCCTGCTCGTGATGTAGGGCGCATATCGGGCGAGCTGCTTCAGTGTGAGCGTGCTGTGAACCCGCGCCGGCAGTGCGCGGACCACGCTCGCCCGATTGTCTGTCGAGGCTGTCAGCACCAGGTCCGCCGCCTCCAGCATGTCGCAGGTGAGTCGGCGCGAGGCGAAGCCGGAGGCGTCGACGCCTCTTGCGTACAGCATGTCGCGGACGATCGGATCGATCGGCGCTCCGTTCCGTGCTGAGATCCCCGCGCTGCTGATGTCGTATCCAGCTCCGCCAGGACCGAGCATGTGCTTCAGCACGAGCTCGGCCGCTGGAGAGCGGCACACGTTTCCCGTGCAGACGATCAGTATCCGTGGCGCCGGCCGGTCTGCAACCCCTCCTCGCTGTGGCCTCCGCACCCCCATTCCCCCTCCTTGTGTGAGACGTTGACTGTATCCGGCAAGAGGCGGTCGTCTCGGTGCTTTACAACATTGGTCCGTCGTGAAGCCTGCGCATTGATGACCAGGCCCAGCACCACGGCTAGCCCTCCGGCACCCAGGCAGATGTAGCCGAGCATGGTGAGCTCATGACCGGGACGGCGTCGCGCACAGCGAACGCGAGGATGGCCCCGATGACAAGCAGCCCCCTGCCGGTTCCGGTGGTGCGTGACACTTCGCTTCTCCTTCTCGACGGGCCGACGATGCCTGAAGGGCCCGCCCTCGGCCTGGGGAGCCGTGGGCGGACCCTTCCGGTCGCGCTTGCGGGGCCCTTGTGCGCGACCTGCATGGTGCGGACGCCCCCCGCGTCCAGCCCTACCTTGCTGGCATACCGGTACCCGCTGCCCGGTCGCTCAGCCAGCTTCTCAGAAGGTCTGCCACCCCTCGCGCTGCGCCGTCGGGCCGGCGGCGGCGAATACCGGCCGGGCCGTAACTTTCCGGGCCGAGCCTGCGGTTCATAATTGCCACCCCGTGCGCTGATCACGGAAGGTGCCTGGTTGCCGCGAAAACACTGGGTACCCCGTCGGTAACCTACGGCGGGCTTGACGCGGGTGTCCCTGGCAGGGGGATCGGCTCGCCTTTGGAGTCCTGCATGGGCATCAGGCCGTTCGACCGTGGCACCCGATCGCGACCGCCCCGGCCCACGTCGAACAACAGCCGCCCCCTGACCACGGGGATCCCGCTCCGACCATGCCGTGATCGTTGCGCGATGCCTGTCGAGAGGCCCCCACGAAAGGCCCGCCGCTGCCGAAGCGGTCGTCCAGGCGCGCTCCCCCCACCCAGCCCGCGCCGCAACCCCTCGCCGTCGCCGCGTTGCCAGAGCGGCCTGACGAGAAGGTCGGCACGCCACCCGCGCCGTGACGCCCGCAAACGTGCCGGCCACCACCCCAGCGTTGGGTGCCGAACTGGGGCAGGACGGTACAGGGCTAGGTCCGCGTTATCGACTGCTTGTTAAGAGTCGGAGGCTCGCCACCCTCAGGCGCCGCGCCTCCCTGTTTGGGCTGAGTCCGTTTGCCCGTGCCGAGGGTGCGGCGCAGCGAGTGGAGCGCGCGGTGCTGCAGCACGCGCACCGCGCCCGGGCTCCTGCCGAGGATGCTGGCCGTGTCCTCAACACTGAACTGGTGGATGTAGCGCAGCAGCAATACCGCCCGCTGATCGATCGTCAGCGTGCCGAGCACCTCCTGGATCGCTGCCCGCTCGAGGATCGCGGCATCCGCAGGAGGATCGCTTCCGTGCGCCTCAGGCTCTTCATCATGGAGGGCGGCGGCGGCCCGGGGGCGCCGCCGCTCAGCCCGCCAGGCGTCAATGTGCCGGTTGCGGGCGATCCGGAAGACCCAGGCCCGGAACTCCGGCTCTTGGCCCTCGAAGGAAGGCAGGTTCCGGACGACGTCTATGAACACCTCGGCAAGCAGGTCCTCCGGCTCGCGGGCTCCCTGCGCGGCCAGAAACCGCAGCAGTGGCGGCCCCAAGTCGCGATACAACTCCGCCCACGCCCAATCGGCCCCCTCGGCGGCGGCCGAGAGGACCTGTGGGAATCGAGCTCCGAAGGGCACGCCGGTTCGCTGCGGGTCAGTCTTGAAAGTCGGTCACGTCGCCGGCTGGGGCGGGAATAGTCTCAGTCGTCGGAGTTGTCGTTGTCGCCGTCGCCACCCTGATCCTCGTCGTCACCGCCATGGTGGTTCCCGCTGCCGCTCTTGCTGGAGTGGCTGCCCTGGTCGTCGTCGCCCTGGTCGTCGCCGTCCTCGCCCTTGTCGTCGTTGTCCTCCCGGGACGCAGCCTGGTGATCATCACCCTGATCGTTGGCGTCTTCGCCCTGATCGTCGGCGTCCTGCTCGTCCTTGGTGGGGGCGGGGGTGGCAGTGGGCTCGTCCTCGCCTTGGTCGTCGGGCTGCTCCGATGCCGTCGGCTCGGGAGCTGGGCGCACGCTCGTCGGCGCCGGGGCCGGGCTGCTCTCAACCGGACCGGCCGGAAGAAACTGCGCGAGCGGGCCACCACCCATCGCACTCGCCACTCCCACCCCGCTCAGCGCAATCAGGGCCGCGATCACCGCGCCGACGAAAAAGCGGTGGCTCTTGAAGCTGAAGATGTCCTTCATGGTCTTCCTCCTGTGGGTGTGGAGCCCGTTCCGGACGGCCCGGGCTTCCCGCGTGACAGCAGCCAGATGAACTCCTTCGCTGCCAGTGGCGGACAACCCCGCGTACGCGGAGCCCACCACTTCCAAGAAGGCGGAGACCTCCCCCCAGGTCGGGTCGTCGCCCGGCAAGCCCCTCCCCAACAAGCGAGACTCTTGCGCGTCGTCGATACCCATGACCACCTTTCCAACCAGTAGACCGGCCAATCGGCCACGAACGTTACGGAAGAAGCCGAAGTCGCATATGCATGAACCTGCCATCGCGCGAGCATGCGGGACCAGCGCTCACCGACCCCAATCACGACACCACCCAAGCCACGCTCCGGCGTGCGAAGCTCTGGGGGAGCGTCCGAACCGACGCTTGGTGTGAGCCGCCCCCAAGATCATCATGCCTAGCCGGGAGCCGAGGTCTGCGGTGCGTCCGCGTGCCGACTCAGGGGCTGCGGGGTGGGTAAGGATGTGGATGAGCGGACGCCGACACGGTCGGAGGGCCGACTGAGTTTCGCCGGCGCCATGGGGGCGCGGATGCCGAACAACAACAGCTTCATTTCAAGTGACTCGCCGGGCGAGGGGTGGCGTGGCGGTTCGGGGTCGATCGGATGGCGGCTGATCGCCGTGGTCTCCCTGGCCGCTAGAGCCCTCGGCGGCGCGCATTGTGGTATCAGCGCTTGCGCTGCCGGAAGGATGCCGGAAACTATCGCAGCCACGGACGTCACCCCGGTGCAACTCGACCGACTGCAGGCCCAGCTCGGTCAAGGTCCGAGTCTCCTGCCGTGCGATTCGGTGATTGCTAGCGGTGACGTCGCCTACGATCCGCGATGGCCTCAGTTCGCGCCGTTGTGCGCGGAGAGGACCGGCGTACGCAGCATCCTTTGCGCTCCGATTCTCCTCACCGGCACGACCCACTCCACTCTCACCTGCGCATCTCCTGCGGCCGGTGCGTTCCGAAGCGTCCACGCTCTGCTTGCTCAGCGAATTGCCCGCTTGGCAGCGCCCCTCATCGAGTCTTACGTCGCGGACGAACGCACTCGATCCTGGCTTGAGTCGCTTGACGGTCCCGGTCAGACGGCGAGGGCGCTCGGAATCGTGATGGCCCGGTACCGAGTGACCTCCTCCGCCGCGTTCGTCATGCTGATGGAGGCGGGCCAAGACGTTGAGCTGGGCCTCCTCGAGGTCGCTGCAAAGGTCTTGCTCACCGGACGGCTTCCGGATCGGGCCCCCGGAAAGGCCGGACTGCTTCCCGTCGACGAGTCACAACAACGTGAACGGGACCACCACCACCCAGACGCCTCATGACGTCACCGCAGGACGCGACGACGGGAAGGCGGGTCCAGCATCAGGGCTACCGCGACAATGCGGCCCATCCAGACAACTAATGCGGTCTCGGTAAGCCACCGAGAACCCTGTTCGCCACCCGGCCACCGGCGTCTTGTGCAGACGATGGGTACCCGTGGCGCCGGGTGTTCGGCAACTCGTGCTGTCGGTGACCTACTCACCCGGTTGGCCACCGCGGGCCGCCGCCGCGCGGCGGGCGACCCGTGGCGCCGGATCTGGTCAGAGGTCTCGGTCGTAGTATCCGCCGACGCTGTCCCGGTAGTCAGCGCTGCGGTACGTGCTCGAGTCGAACTCGGGTGCGTCCTTGATCTGGTCCTTCGTCCGGTTAACGAAGACGGTGCTGTCGTTGTGGTCGACGTTGCTGACCAGTCCGGCCGGAAGCATGACCTTCTTGCCGAAGATCCAGGGGCCGGTGTCGACGACGAGGTAGCCGGCGCCGACCTCGCTGGAGGCTTCGTCCACCTTGCCGATGTCGCCGTCGCTGGCATGCACGGTGTAGCCGACCAGGTTCATGGTCGACCAGTCCTCCGAGCCCGAGTAGCTCCACATGTCTGTTGTCATGAGGATCATCCCTTCGTGAGTGGAGACAGTGGTGTGCCTCCTCCTCCTCCGATACCCACTCGCTCTACGGGGACACCGCCAGCGCGCGCTGGCCCCGGGGACACCGCCAGCGCGCGTGGGACCGGCTCCGCAAGGAGTGGTGGAAGAACTGCGAAGACTCGCTGTCGCGGGGATTGCGCAAGGCCGGACTGGGCGAACTTAATGGGATTAGCCGCGCGGGCGGTGGGCGTCGGGGGGTGGCATGCTGCAGGTGTTCGGTTGGCGGCGTCCGGGCGGCATTCCCGGCGAGCACTTGGTACCGGTGGCGACCAGCCGACGACATCGAGCCGGGGCTCGCTGCCTCGGCCTGGCGCTGGCCACCGCTCTGATCTGGGGAGCGCCACTCGTGGCCCCTCGCCCGGGGAGCGCGGCCCCGCTCGGGCACCCCGCACCGGTCCAGCCCCGCGACGGCGGAGCGATGACCGCGGATGCGCTTCCGACCGCGCAGATCGACGACGGTGTGGCGTGGACGGTGAAGGTCGTCGGCAGCACGGTGTACGCGGGCGGCACCTTCGCCCACGCCCGGCCGGCCGGGGCCGCTCCGCGTACCAACCTCGTCCCGCGGCAGAACGTGCTCGCCTTCGATCTGGCGACAGGGGTCCTCACCCCGTTCGCGCCCGCCATCAACGGCACCGTGAGGGCGATTGCTGCGACGCCGGACGGCTCCGTGCTCTACGTCGGAGGATCATTCACATCCGTGGACGGGACGCCCCGCGACAACCTGGCCGCGTTCAACACCGCGACCGGCGAACTCCTCGATACCTTCGCCCCCTCGATCACTGGCACTGGCGTGTACGCGATCGCAGCCACCGACACCGCGGTCTACCTCGGGGGCAAGTTCAGCGCGGCCAACGGGATCGCGCGTCGCAACCTTGCTGCCTTCACCGCGGGTGGGACGCTCACCAACTGGGCACCGACGGCCGATTGGCAGGTCGAGGCCATGATCGTCAACCCCAGCGGCAGCAGGGTCATCATTGGGGGGCGGTTCTATGCCGTGAACGGCCGGGTGCGTCGGGGAATGGCCGCGCTGAGTCCCATCGACGGGTCTCTCCGGCCCTGGGCCGCGAACCGCCGGATCAAGAACGGCTGGAACCGGGCCCCCTACATCAACCGCGCCGGCATCTGGTCCCTGTCTACCGATGGCAACTCGGTGTTCGGGACCGGGTGGGTGTATGCCAAACGCACCATCGGCAACCTGGAGGGCAGCTTCGCCCTCGACCCCGAGAGCGGGGCGATCAAGTGGATCGAGGACTGCCACGGCGATCAGTACGGCACCTATTCCGACAAGACTTACGTGTACGTGGCGGGCCATCCGCACGATTGCGAGTCGGTTGGCGGCTTCCCGCAGAAGAGCGACGCACCAACCAACATGCGATATGCGCTCGCGCTCACCGCGGAACGGAAGGGCACCCTGTGGCGTACACCACGCATCGACCGGCGCTACACCAACTGGAATGGGTACCCGGCCCCAGCCATCGTCGGCTGGTTCCCCGAGTTCCGTGCCGGAACGGTCACCGGGCAGAGTCAGGCCTTGTGGGCCCTCGCGGGAGCCGGGGAATACCTGGTCGCCGCAGGTGAGTTCCCGACCGTGAACGGCAGGACGCAGGCCGGATTGGTGCGCTTCGCACGGCCGACGGTTCAACCCCCTCGCCAGGGCCCGGTCTTCGCCGGGGCCGGCTGGCCCCCCACCCTCCGTTCGCTCGGCAGCGGCACCGTGCGGGTGTCGATTCCTGGCAACGTCGACCTCGACGACCTGTCCCTGTCCTACACCGTGACCCGGGACGACGCCGACCTCCCGGTGCACGCGACGACGATGGTCACCACCTTCTGGAACCGGTCGATGCTGGGATTCCTGGACACGGGCCTCACCCCGGGCGGCCAGTACACCTACCGGGTCACAGCCAGCGACGCGGACGGGAACACCGCAACGAGTGCCCCTGCCGCGATCACCGTTCCGGGCGACATCGCACCCGCCTACCCCAACCGCGTCCTGGCCGACGGTGCCAGCCTCTACTGGCGCCTGGGCAGCCCCGACGGTGGCAGCGCGGACGTGGTGGGCTTCAACGACGGAATGAATGGGACCGGAGTGACCGACGCACCCACCGCCGCGCTCGACGCCGGCACGAGCTCCCGATTCGCCAAGTCCGCGGACGCGACGGCTGCGGGCACGCTGAGACAACTGAGTCCCGACCAGTTCTCCGCCGAGGTGTGGTTCAGGACCACCACGACACGAGGTGGCCGTCTCATGGGGTTCGGAATCGATCCGGCCCGCACCTCACGTACCGACGAGCGGCAGGTGTACTTGTCCAGGTCAGGGCGGCTCGCTTTCGGAATCCGGCAGAACAACGCACGCAGGGTGATCACCACTTCCGGCAGCTACCGCGACGGAGCATGGCACCACGTGGTCGCCACGCTGTCCGCGGCGGGAGCAGCGCTCTATGTCGACGGTGTCCTCGCCCGGTCCTCCGCCGGGATGTTCAGGGGCGAGGGCTACTACGGCTACTGGCGCCTGGGCGGCAAGGTGGCCCCAAGCTGGCCCGGCAGCGGCGGGACGAGCTACTTCTCCGGCGATCTCGACGAGTTCGCCGTCTACCCGTCCGCTCTGGACCCGACCGTGATCCAGATGCACCACGCCCGCTGACCGACCGTCCCCCGACGCCGCACCACTCGCCGAGATCGCTTGCTGCCACGCTCACGGCTGACGCGGATCCCGCCCGGACGACATCGACACGGCACAGTTCTTCCTGTTCGTGGGGCAAGCGGTCTTCGCGAGTATATTCCCTTGTCGTATGTGCCTGGGGGTGGGTGCGGAGCAGTCATGCATTCCGGGCCGGGCACGGCACTCAGGCTTCCTTCGTCAGGCGCAGCCGTTCGAGCAGCGCTGTCGCGGCGGTATGGGCGGCGGTGAGGATGTCCGTGTCGGGAGTGTCGGGAGTGTCGGCGTCTGCGGCGGCCCAGACCGCCGCGTTGATGCTCAGGATGGACACTCGTGGCAGCAGGACGTCAGAGGGCGTGGGCGATGGAAGAAGCGCCGTGAGAGCCTCCGCCACATGGTTGAGGTTGGTGCCTATCCGACCCCCGTCGCTGGCGTTCAGCGATCGGGCGAGCCGGTCTTCGGTCAGTTGCTCGATGCGCCCTCGAAGAGACGTCTGCTCGAGATGAAGGGCACTGCGGCGTGAAGGTCACCGCGGCATCAGGCCCAAATCGAGGAAGCGCCGACCGTGGCGCTCGGGCCGGCGGCGAAGGCGTCGGGCTCGGTCTGGTAGGCTGCTCGCCACTTCTGCAGGTGATCCGCAGCTCGAG
Organism: Actinomycetes bacterium; assembly: GCA_023392635.1. Taxonomy (GTDB): domain Bacteria; phylum Actinomycetota; class Actinomycetes; order Propionibacteriales; family Propionibacteriaceae; genus Propionicimonas. Next base: position 32,213 of record JAEVYS010000105.1, read on the forward strand.
GGAGGTGGGACGTGCGCAACCGTTGTTGCCTGAGCATGTGCTCGGTCATGTGTTGTCGCATCTCCTGCCGTAACTGTCGCTGAACGACACTCCTCCTGACTGACAAGCCGGCCCCTGTCCGGGCCGTCGCACCGATCATCTCCCGCTCCCGGCAGCCGGACTCATCCGTGTCCGCTGCTCGGGAACACATCCTGCGGAGGCTCCCATGTCTCACACGGCCACTGGGCCGGTCAGCCCCCTGCTGCTCGGCCCCGGCGCGGTGTTCCGTGCCGGCCGCGGCGCCGAACTGCGCGCGCGGAGCTGGCGCGCCGAGGCGCTGCTGCGCATGTTCGAGAACGTGCTCGAGGTGGGCGAGAACCCTGACGAACTGATCGTCTACGCCGCACTCGGCAAGGCTGCCCGCGACTGGCCGGCGGCGCGCGCGATCGCCGAGACCCTCCTCGAACTGGAGGAGGACCAGACGCTGCTGCTGCAGTCCGGGGTGCCGGTCGGTGTGTTGAGCACCGGCGCACACGCTCCCCTGGTGCTGTCGGCGGTGAACAACACGGTCGGCCGCTGGGCGACGCCGGAACGCTTCTACGAGCGAGCCGCCGCGGGAGAGACGATGTGGGGCGGCCTGACCGCCGCCGCGTGGCAGTACATCGGGCGCCAGGGTGTGCTGCAGGGCACCTACGAGTTGTTCGGGGCGGTGGCCCGGACCCACTTCGCAGCCGGGGCGGGCAGCGAGCGGGATGCGCTGGCGGGGCGGTGGGTCCTCACCTCCGGGATGGGCGGAATGGGATCGTCGCAACCGATCAGCGCAACCCTGCAGGGACTCAGTTCGCTCACCGTGGAGGTCGACCCGGCGAAGGTGGCGCGGCTGTCGGCAGCGGGCGCGCTCGACCTGGTCACCGATGACCTCGACCGTGCGCTCACCGCAGTGAATGACGCCCGGCGGGAACGGCGGGTGGTGGCCGTCGGGCTGATCGGGAACGCCGCCGACGTCTTCCCGCAGGTGGTGGCACGCTGCATCGTCCCGGATATCGTCACCGACCAGACCGCGGCCCACGATGCGCGCTACGGGTACCTGCCACGCGGCTACGACCTCGAGTCTTGGCGGTCACTGCGCGAACGCCACCCCGAACAGGTCGAGAGGGACGCCCGGTCGTCGATCGCCGTCCAGGTGGATGCCATGCTCGCGATGGCCGATTCCGGCGCGGTGGTGTTCGAGAACGGCAACAACCTGCGCGTCCAGGCGGCCGAACACCTCGGCGCCGACGCGGCGCGGGTCTGGCGGATCCCGGGGTTCATGGAGGCCTACCTGCGTCCGCTGTTCGCGCGCGGTATCGGCCCGTTCCGGTGGGTGTGCCTCTCCGGCTCCGAGGACGACCTGGCGGTCCTGGACCACCTGGCGTCCCGGCTGTTCCCGGCCCGTCCGGAGGTGGCGCGCTGGATCAGCCGGGCGCGTGACGCGGTTCCCGGCCAGGGGCTGCCGGCACGTTCATGCTGGTTGGGTCATGGCGAACGATCGGCCTTCGCCCTCGCCACCAACGACCTGGTCGCGGACGGGACGCTGACCGCACCGGTGCTGTTCAGCCGCGACCACCTCGACGCCGCCGCCATGACCCACCCCCGGATCGGTACTGAAGGGATGCGTGACGGCTCTGACGGGGTGAGCGACTTTCCCCTGCTCGACGGACTGCTGCTCGCCGCCACCGGCGCGGACCTGGTCGCGATCCACTCCGGGGGCGGTGGCTACTCCGGCTGGATGCAGTCCGCCGGCGTGTCGATCGTCGCCGACGGTGCCACCGCGACCGCCGTCCGGCTTCGGCGAGCCCTCGACGCCGACAGCGGGCTCGGAGTGCTGCGCCACGCCGCCGCTGGCTATCCCGAGGCCGAACTCAGCATCGCCGCGGGCGGCGAAACCGGGGAGGCACCTTTGACCTGGATACCCCGCCCCGGAGGGCAGGATCCCGAACCGCAGGAGGAACGATGAGAGAACTCACCAGCGAAGACGCGCGCAACGCCGTTCTCGGCGGGGGCGTGCTGGCCTGCGGCGGAGGCGGCTGGAAGCACCACGGCGAGCTGATGGGCACGCTCGCCACCAGCCTTGAGCGGCCGCGCCTGGCCTCCGTCGACGAGCTGTCCGACGACACCTGGGTGGCCACGGTGACCGCGATCGGGGCTCCCGCTGCGAAGGACTGGGAGATCCGGCCGGTTGACTACGTCCACGCCCTGCAGGAACTGATCCGGGTGGCCGGCGTGCCGATCAGTGCGGTGATGACCGCGCAGAACGGCTACTCGACCACGTTGAACGGCTGGATCCAGTCCGCCGTGCTCGGCGTCACCGTGCTCGACACCGCCGGCGACGTGCGGGCCCACCCCACCGGCAAGCTCGGCGGCCTTGGCCTGGGCGAGCGCGACGGCTACGAGTCGCTCCAAGTGGTCAGCGGCGGCAACCGCGCCCTCCACGGCCACTTCCTCAGCATCAACAAGGGGCACCTGAACACGGTCGACAACGTGCTCAGGGACATCTCCGTGAGAACCGGCGGGTTCATCGCGTCCGCCCGCAACCCGGTCGAGCTCGAGTGGGTGCGGGCCAACGGGGCGCACGGCTCCATCTCGCTGGCGCTCGACCTGGGCGCCGACCTGGCCGCTGCGCGTCAACACGGGGCCGATGCCGCGGTGGACGCGGTGCGTGAGCGCCTCGGCGCTGACGTGATCGACGCCGGCACGCTGCGCATCGAGAAGCGCACCCGGACGCTGGGCGGCTGGGACCACGGGACCTTCCGCATCGGTGACCACACCGTGCCCTACCTGAACGAGTACATGGCCGTCGACAACGCCGACGGCCGGGTCGCCACCTACCCCGACACCATCGTGATCCTGGACCGGGCCACCGGCGAGGGCCTCGCCGTGAAGGACGCCGGCCGCGGCGGCCAGGACGTCGCCCTCCTCGTCTCCAGGGCCGGACGCCTGCCCGTCTCCAGCTCCAGCATCGACCGGGCCGGCCTGGCCGAATGCGAGCAGATCATGGGCATCGACTTCCTCACCCACCTCGACCCGGCCCTGCGTCCCGGCACCGCCGCCTACGCCGGGAGCCCCCAATGACATCGCTCGCCTCGCTGCCCTCCCGGTCCGTGCTGGGACCGGCGGTGCCTGCAACGTTGTCCCCGCTCGACCCGGAGGTGCCCGCGCACCTCGTTTGCCCCACCACCGGCGGCCGGATGAGCCACGACCGCCGGGTCGTCGAGATCGGATCGACCTTGACGCCCCGGGACGTCGCCGACGTGGCCATCGGGCACGCGGCGGTCGCTGTCGACCAGACCAAAGTGGGCGCCCGCCTATCCGCCGCCCGGCTACTCGTCGAGGACGCCCTCCTGGCAGGGGTGCCGACCTACGGGCTGAACCGGGGACTCGGACCGCTGCGCAACGCCGAGATCCCCACCGACCTGATCGGTGACTTCCAGCGGTTCGTGATCGTCAGCCACGCCGCGGCGATCGGCACGCCCCTGTCCCGGATCGAGGGCCGGGCCGCCCTGCTCACCCGACTCAACACGCTCGCCGCCGGCGCGTCCGGGGCGTCCACGACGCTGTTCGACGGCCTGCTGGCGCTCCTCACCAACGACGTGATCCCGGTGATTCCGGACCAGGGCTCGGTGGGCGCGGGAGACCTGTCCCAGCTCGCCGCGGTCGGCCAGGTCCTACTCGGGCTGGGCCAGGCGTGGCTGCCGGGACGCGATTCGATCGCCCCCGGCGCCGAAGCGCTCGCCGCCGCCGGCCTCGCGCCGATCCAGCTGGAGGCGAAGGACTCCCTGGCCCTGGTCGGCTCCAACGCCTTGTCGATCGCCACCGCGGCGCTCACCCAGCGCCGCGCGACCCTCATCGCCGAACGCGCCGATCTCGTCGCCGCCCTCACCATTGAGGCGCTCGGCGCGAACCTGTCACCGTTCGACCCACGCGTGCTCGCCGCCCGCCCCCATGCCGGCCCGCAGGACAGCGGACGCCGCATCCGCGCCGCCGTCGCCGAAGGAGACCTCGCCCACGGCCGACGGCCCGGCCAGTCGCTGCAGGACGCCGTGTCCCTACGCACCGTCCCCCAGGTTCACGGCGCGCTCCTGGACGAACTCGACGAACTCGAGGCCGTCCTGACCGTCGAACTCAACTGCGCACCCGACAACCCCTTCCTCGACGTCGGCGAGGCGGAGTTCATCCCGAACGGCAACTTCTCCATCACCAACGTCGCGATCCGCTTCGACGCCCTCCGGATCGGACTGGCGCACCTGGCGAAGCTCGCCGAACGACGCGTTGCGCTTCTGGTCCGTGAGCTGCGGCAGGGCCTGCCGCTCGTCGACCAGGTACAGGCGGTCACCAGTGCCACCGGCTATGTCACGCCGGTAATCCTCGCCCAGACCGCCTCCGCCCTCGTCGCGCAGGTCAAGCACGCCGCCGCCCCGATCTCGCTCACCGGCACCATCGTCGGCGACGGCGTCGAGGACCATTCCTCCATGGCCTACCCGTCGGTCCGGGTCACCGAGCAGGTGCTCGACCTGGTCGAACAGCTTCTCGCCGTGGAGGCTCTGCTCGCCTCCAGCGTGCTCTCCGTCCACCAGGACCAGCAGCCTGCCATCCTCGGCCGACAGGTCGAACGCCTCCGCACCGCGATCATCGAAGTCACCTCCCGCACCCAGGTGACCTCCGAGGTCATCACTTGGGTGGTCGAAGCGCTCCGCCGCGAACGACGAGGCGATGACCTCGCCGAGATGCGTGCTCCCGCACCGCCGCCGCTCGTCGCCAACCACGACCACGAGGTCGCCCGGCATGACCAGCTCCACTGACCGGCATACCGCCTTCCCACCGCACCGTCACTCACCAGAAGGAACACGAAACAGATGAAGAAGCACCTCGCGATCCTCGTCGCAGCCACGGCGTCACTGGCGCTGACGGCGTGCGGCTCGGGCAACCCGCTGGCCAGTTCCGCCCCGGCCAGCTCGGCTCCGGCCAGTTCGGCTGCCTCCGGCGGCTCGACCGTGTCGGTCGTCGTCGGTTCCGCCAACTTCCCCGAGAACGAACTGCTCGCCGACATCTACGCCGGTGCGCTGACCGCGAAGGGGGTGCAGGTCTCGACGAAGCTCAACATCGCCTCCCGCGAGACCTACGTCCCCGCGCTCAAGAACGGTGAGATCGACCTGATCCCCGAGTACACCGGTGGGTTCTCCAAGTACCTCGACGCGAACGCCGACATCTCCGACGAGGCCAAGGCGCTCGCGTCCCTGAAGTCGTTGCTTCCGGACAACCTGGTCGCCCTCGATCCGTCGAAGGCCCAGGACAACGACTCGATCACCGTCACCCGGGCCACGGCCGACAAGTACTCGCTGAAGACGATCGAGGACCTGCAGCCGGTCGCCGGTGAACTGGTGCTGGGCGGCCCGCCGGAGTGGAAGAACCGTGCGCTCGGCGTTCCGGGCCTGAAGAAGGTCTACAACCTCACCTTCAAGGACTTCAAGGCACTCGACGTGGCCGGCCCGCTCACGGTGCAGGCGCTGAAGAACGGTCAGGTGCAGGCGGCGAACCTGTTCACCACCGACCCGGCGATCAAGGCCAACGACTTCGTGACGCTCGAGGACACGAAGAGCTTCTTCGGTGCCCAGAACGTGGTGCCCGTGATCAACAAGGACAAGGCCACCCCCGAGGTGACCGCAGCCCTGAACGCGGTCTCGGCGAAGCTCGACACCGACACGCTGGCCACCCTGGTGACCAAGGTCGTGGTCGACAAGGAGGACGCGGCCACCGTCGCGTCCGACTGGCTGAAGTCGGTCAGCCTGGCCTGACCCGCAGAGGTGAGGACCCCCATAGCGGTCCCTGCAGCCCCGGCGGGTACTCCAAGGAAGACACCACCCGCACCGCGGGCCCTCCCCGATCCAACCAACGTCAAGAGCACAGAAAGCAGACATCCCATGAATCCGATCAAGATCCTCGCCTCCGTGGCCACCGGCCTGGCCACGCTCGTCGCGCTAGCGGCGTGCGCAGGCCCGGCCACCCCGGGCGCCCCTGGCAACCCGTCACCGACCACCACCAACTCCGCGTTGGCCGAACTCCAGAAGTCGGGCGTGCTGAAGGTGGCCACCGAGGGCACCTACTCCCCCTTCACGTTCCACGACCCAGCGAACAACCAGCTGACCGGCTACGACATCGAGGTGGTCACCGCGGTCGCTGGCAAGCTCGGTGTGAAGCCGGAGTTCGCCGAGACGAAGTGGGACGCGATCTTCGCCGGCCTCGAGGCCAAGCGCTACGACCTCATCGCCAACGAGGTGTCGATCAACCCCGAGCGGCAGGCGAAGTACGACCTGTCCGACCCGTACTCGGTGTCCTACCCCGTGGTGATCGTCAAGGCCGACAACACCGACGTCACCTCGGTCGAAGCGATCAGGGGCAAGACCACCGCCCAGAGCGCCACCTCGAACTGGGCCGAGTTCGCCCGCAATGCGGGCGCGACCGTCGAGCCTGTCGATGGCTTCACCGAGTCGGTCGCCGCGGTCAAGCAGGGACGCGTCGACGCCACCTTCAACGACAACCTCGCGGCCCTCGAGTACTTCAACGCCACCAAGGACACCGCCGTGAAGATCGGCTTCGAGGTGCCGGACGAGAAGGTGAGCCAGGCGTTCGCTCTCCGCAAGGACTCCGGCCTTCTCGAGCCGATCAACGCCGCACTGAGGGAACTGGCCGCCGACGGCACCCTGGCGAAGATCGGCCAGAAGTACTTCGGCAAGGACGTCTCGAAGTGACAACCTGCTGCACCATGGGGGCGTGACGTGGACGCCGACACCTGGGACCTGCTGCTGCGCTCCGTCGGCCCTCTGCTGCTCGGCGCCATCAGCGGCACGATCCCACTCACCCTGCTGTCCTTCCTCATCGGGCTGGTCCTCGCCCTGCTGGTCGCGCTGGCACGGCTGTCCGCGGTGAAGCCGCTGGCGTGGCTCGGTGCGGCGTTCGTGTCGGTGATCCGTGGCACGCCCCTGCTGGTGCAGCTCTTCATCATCTTCTACGCGCTTCCCTCCCTCGGTGTGGTCATCGACCCGTTCCCGTCCGCGGTGATCGCGTTCTCCCTCAACGTGGGCGGATACGCCGCGGAAGCGATCCGCGGATCGATCCTGGCCATCCCACGTGGCCAGTGGGAGGCGGCGACCACCGTCGGGCTGGGCTACACCGCAACCTTGCGCCGCATCGTGCTGCCCCAAGCGATGCGGGTCGCGGTGCCGCCGCTGTCGAACACCTTCATCTCGCTGGTCAAGGACACCTCGCTGGCGTCGTCGATCATGGTGACGGAGTTGCTGCGCCGAGCCCAGGAGATCGCTGCGCCGTCGTATGAGTTCCTCGCGCTGTACTCCCTCGCCGCGGTCATCTACTGGGTCATCTGCAGCATCTTGTCCTTCGCGCAGCAACGCCTCGAGCGGCGCCTCGGCCGCTACGTCACCGTCTAGGAGAGCCATGCCACTGGTCAGCGTTACCGGCCTCCGCAAGGCGTTCGGCGAGCACATCGTGCTTGCCGACGTCGACCTCGAGGTCGACGAGGGTTCGGTCACCGTCCTGATCGGCCCGTCCGGATCGGGCAAGACCACCCTGCTGCGGTGCCTCAACGGACTGTCCCACCCCCAGGCGGGCGTGGTCAGGATCGGTGACGTCACCGTGGACTATGCGGCGCACCCGTCGAAGGAAGAACTCGCCGCACTCCGTGCCCGCTCCGGCATGGTGTTCCAGGCACACCACCTGTTCCCCCACCGCACCGCCCTGGAGAACATCACCGAGGGACCCATCTACGCCCACAAGGAGCCCCCGGCATCCGCCCGCGCGCGCGGCATGGCACTGCTCGAGCAGGTCGGCCTCGCCGACAAGGCACACGCCTACCCCGCCGAGCTGTCCGGCGGCCAGCAACAACGGGTCGGCATCGCACGTGCCCTCGCACTGCGACCGCAACTCCTCCTGTTCGACGAGCCGACCTCCGCGCTCGATCCCGAAACGGTGGGAGACGTGCTCGCGGTGATGCGCGACCTCGCCGCCCAAGGCTGGACCATGACCGTGGTCACCCACGAGATCCGGTTCGCCGAACACGTCGCCGACCACATCGCCTTCCTCGACGGCGGCCTCATCGTCGAAGAGGGCCCGCCCACCCAAGTCCTCTCCGACCCGCGCGAACCCCGCACCCGCCAGTTCCTCCGCCGCGTCCTCGACCCGCTATCCGAGGACCCCGCCTGAGCCGGATCTCCGGTGCCGCATCTCTACGACGATCCCCTACATGGTCCTGCTCGCCGTCCTCAACACCTACCTGTTGCTGATGCCGATGGCTCATCGAATGTAGCCAGGCGGCGATCGGGCAGCCGAGGAGGGCGGCCGCCGATTGGGCCGTCAGCGACAGCCCCGGGAGGATGCCCGACGGCCCGGTGCGGGCGTCGTGCACCATCGTGCGCCATCAGGGTTCATCAGCGACGCCATCCAGCTACACCGCTTGATAAACTTTCCCTTGTCAGGAGGCATTTGGCCTTGTCATGTGCATGCGTGAGGGACTTTCGCAATGAGAAGGTCAGGGGTTCGAATCCCCTTAGCTCCACCACCGAGAAGTCCTTGCACCAGCGCCGACGCCGATCAACAGGCCTGCTCCCGAGGGAAGGCTCGTCTGGCACGCACCACCGACGCACAACGAGTGCCTGGTGACCTCAGGCGATGCGCGCCCTGATCTCCAGGTAGCGGCGAGTCGCCAGTGCGCTGGGGGCTCCCTTCCGGCAGAAGTCGAGCCCCGCCATCGCCGGGCTGACCCGTTCGACCACCACCCGGCCGTCGACGAGCTTCGCTTCGAGGCAGGCGAGTGCCTCGAGGAAGCGGGGATCGGATCGGGCACGGTCATAGTGGGACAGCACCTGCAGCCAGGAGAACAGGTTGTAGTCGGCCAGGGGGTAGCCGACCTTCAGGAAGAGGGTTCCGATGCCGTAGTGGCACGGGCCGAGCGGCGCCCTGCTCACCCAGTGCGACAGCAGAAACTCCACCGCGCCGTCGAGCCTGTCGTCGTTGTTGGCCCGTTCGGTGAACCGGAAGGCGTCGAGGGCGATCAGGGTGGGGCCCGGATTGGAGAACTGCGTTTCGGGTCCGCGGCCGTAGCTGAACTTGCTGCAGCGCCAGCCGCAGTCACCGTGCTGGATCGTGAGGAGGTGCTCGAACGTCACCTCCAGGCGCGGGTCCCCGGCCCAGCCCAGATGGGCGAGGACGCTGGCGGCGTGCGCGGTATGGCAGGGGAAGATCGCGCCCGGCGCCAGCCGGAAACGGCCGTCCTCACGCCACGACAACCAGATCAACTCCGCGGTCGCACCCAGGATGTCGCCGGCCGGATCCTCGCCCAGCTCGACCAGCAGCCGCGCCGCCCCGAGCGTCGAGAACGGGCCGCCTTTGGCGAGCCGCCCGTCCGGCGTCGCCCAGTAGTCCGCGCCGTTGTCGGTGCGCCGGGCCAGGATCGCCGCAACGTCGCTGCGATAGTCCTCCTCGACCGCCACACCCTCAGTATCGCCGCAACACTGCGGGTGCGGGAGCGCGGCGGATCACAGCCTCCCGGCCCGGTGCACCGCGGCTTCGTGGGACAGGAGTACTCCTCGTGCGATCGCCCGGGACGGGCGCATGCTTGCGGGGTGGCGCACTTCACGGTGAGTACCTACGTCGCAGCACCCCCTGAGGTGGTGTTCGAGAAGTGGACCGACCTCGATCGCCTTCCGGAGTGGGTGCGCGGGGTCACCGGCGTGACGGACAGGGCCGGATCCCTCGACGAGGCGGGGGCTCGGTACACGGTGAGGTTCGGCCGGATGGCAAGTCCCACCACCGTGGTGGAGGTGGAACGTCCCCACCATCTGCGGACCCGGTTCGGCAACCTCATCCTCAAAGGAGAGTCGGATACGAGGTTCGTCCCCGAGGGCGAAGGCACGCGGATTCAGCAGGTCATATCCACGCGGGGACTCGTGTCGGCCATCTTCGGGCGGATCTTCTCGACGGGTTCCTACGAGGGCAGCTTCCGCGGCGAGCTCGAACGTTTCCGCCTGCTCGTAGAGAGGGAACGCTGAGGGCCGCGACGCGCGGCCGTCCCTGGCGGCGCCCACGACCCGATCCCCTCATCTGGCACGACGTGCCGCGGCAGGAGGGGCTGGGGCCAGGCCCTTCCACGACAGGGCCACCAGCGCGACCCGCGCCGTGCCAACGGCCACCGGGATCGGCAGGGCGAACCCGGCCCAGAACACTGCCTCGACTCCAAGTACCGCGAGGTTCATGGCCCCTCCCCGCTGCCGTCCCTTCCACAGGCCAACGCCAGACGCTGCCGCGGCCCCGGTGACCACGGGGAACAGCAGGAGGAGTTGAAGGAACCGCTCGCGCGGCAGCCGCTCGAACCACGGCCCGGCGAACATGTCGAACAGTCCGAAGAAGGACGGGAGCCTGCCATGGCTCTTCAGGTAGACCGCGGCCGGGAGTGCGCAGCCGCCAAAACCGGCGGCGTAGGCCCAGGTGACGATCGCTGCTGCCCGCGCACTCTTCATCCGGTTCCTCCCGTGCATGTGCCGAGGCTACGCCCCGACGGACCCGGTCCCACCGGGCCGGAAGCTCTGCGGGTGGGCGTTCGGCCTGCCGCAAGAGAACGCATTGTCCGGCCGCACCGCCCCGAGTAGCTTCCCGGCTGAGCGGCCCGGCGCTGAAGGTGTGGCCGCAGGGACGGAGTTTCCATGGATGAGGACTTCTTCACGGTGCGCGAGGGGGAGACTCCCGCGCCGATTCCTGCCGGACCGGTGCTGTGCCAAGCGTCGGCTGCGATGCGGCGGGTCCACCGGGTGTTCCTCTGGGCCTACGACGAAGCGCCCGGACTGGTGCGTTCGGTCACCGCCGGTGATCGGGAGCGCTCGGGGTATGTGGCGGACGTGCTCGGCAACATCGACAAGTTGCTGCATGTGCACCACGAGGGCGAGGACGTGCTGATGTATCCCAAGCTCGCCGCTCGCGCGCCGGCCTGTGCGCTCCACGTCGAGGAGATGCTCGAACAGCACGCGGCGGTCGCCGAACGGCTCACCCGCATCGCGCCCATCCGGGACCAGTGGGGCCGGACCGCTGAGCCTGCCCTTGCCGAGGACCTGGCGGCGCAGTACCAGTCGCTGTCCACGCTCCTCAAGAGCCACCTTCGACGGGAGGTCACCGAAGTCACCCCTGCGGTCGAGAAGGTCATCACCGAGAAGGAAATGGAGGAGATGGCCAGCCACGGCGTCGACGCCTTCGACAAGAAGGTCGTCCTCGCCTATCTCGGAATGATCCTCGCCACCAACCCTCTGCCCGAACAAAGGGAGTTCATGAAGGACATTCCCTTCCCCATCCGGATCGCCTACCGCCTCGTCGGAAAGCGCCTCTACCGCAAGCAGTACGCCACCCTGTTCCCCGGGCGGCAGATCCCGGCCACGATCTAGGGCCCCCCGCTCCCACGAGGACGGCATTGCCGCCGACCTGCCCCACCATCCTCCAATCGCACCCGTCAGCAGGCGACCAGTGCAAGAATTGGATGGAGAAGTTCGACAGCGATAGGCAGCAAGGCATTCCTCACCCGATCCATTCGGGCTCGTCGGAGAAGGTGCCATGAATCGCACCGAGTTGTTCGGCGGTGATCCGGTCGCGCAGACGCTGTTGATTCCGTTGTGGGCGCGGGCGGTGGAACAGCGCGAGCCGCACCCGTTGCTGTCCGACCCGCTCGCCACTGAACTGGCCGCCACGATCGGTCTCGAGCGGAGACACGTCCGTCTGTCGCGCGGCGACCTCGCCCAGTGCGTGGTCCGCGCCAGGCAGTTCGACCGGTTCGTCCGGAACTTCCTCACCCGCCAGCCGGACGGGACGGTCGTCCACCTCGGGTGTGGCCTGGACACCCGGTTCCACCGACTGGACAACGGCAGCGTGCACTGGTTCGACCTCGACCTGCCGTCGGTGATCGCGGCGCGCCGTCGGCTCCTTCCCGAGACCGAGCGCTACCACTACCTGGCCGCGTCCCTGTTCGACCGGGCCTGGCTCGACCAGGTGCCGTTCGGTCCCGGCTCGGCGCTGATGTTCGTGGCCGAGGCGGTGCTGCCCTACTTCGCCGCCGGCAAGGTTCGCGACCTGGTGTGCGAGCTGCGGGACCGGTTCCCCGGTGCGGAGCTTGTCACCGACACCTATACCTCCCACGCCGTCCGGATCGACAACCTCCACCTCCTGGCCATCGGCTCGCGGGCGCGCATGCACTGGTCTCTGGACTCTCCCGCCGAGCCCGAGACCTGGAGCCCCGGCATCCGGCTCGTGGAGTCGTTCTCCTACTTCGACGACCCGGAACCGCGGATGGGTTTCCCTCGCTGGTTCGCGCAGGTCGGCTTCATCGCGCACGCGACCGGCATCCATCGCTACCGACTGGGGAGCGCCGACCCCGCCGGGTGACGTAACCCCGCATGCGGCGCTCGGCGCGGCGATACGATCGAGTCAGGAGCAGTGGCGCCACCACCGTGACCGACAGCGCCCTGCTGAGGGGGTGGGTTCGATGTCTGCGGTTGGGAGCCCCGGGCCAAGGCCCAAGGACGGTCGCCAGCGCGTTCTCGTGGGTGTTGACGGGTCCGAAGACGCCCTTCGGGCACTGCGTTACGCGGTTCGCGAGGCCGAGGCCAGCGATGCCGACGTGTGGATCGTCCACGCTGTGGACGTGGCCAGCCAGGCCACCGGCCTGTGGGACGTCGTTGCCGACCCGGAGTCGTTGTCCCGGGCAGGTGAGGCCGTCATCGCCGCGGCGAGGCAGGTCGTCGCCGAGGCGGGACTGGCGGACGAGCGGGTATCCGCCGACGTCGTCATGGGCTCCCCGGGGGAGGTGCTCTACCGGGCCAGTCGGCAGGCTCACCTTCTCGTTCTTGGGCGGCGATCCCTCAGCGGATTGGAGCGCATGTTCGTCGGGTCGACCAGCGTCGCGGCCGCCCTTCGCGCGGAGTGCCCGGTGATCGTGATCTCCGCCGCTGCCACGCCGCAGCAGACCGGCGACAAGCGGACGGTTGCGGTCGCGGTCAACACCTGGCCGGTCCACGCCCCGGCCCTCGAGTGGGGCCTTCGCGAGGGTCGGATGCGGAACGCCCGTCTCCGGGTCGTCCACGTCGTGCCCGAGACCCTTGGGGTCGAGGGGCCGCAGTTCGTCACGGCGGCCGGCGCCGGCCTGGACGAGCAACTCGCTCCGTTCCGCGCCCAGCACCCGGGCGTCGTGCTCGATTCCGAGGTGCTGCTGGGCGACCCGGTCGGAGCCCTCGTCGATCTGAGTGGGTCGGTGGACCTCCTCATTCTCGGCCATCACCGCCCAGGCGGTGCCCTCGGAGGCGTGGTCCGGGCTGTCCTCGCCCACGCGCACTGCCCGGTCGGCGTCATCACCGAGCCGCCCAGCCGGACCGCAACCCCCTCGCCCTGACCCGCTCCGCCCCCGCCGAGGGCGACCGAAGGCATCCCGAGGTCCGTTCGGGGTACTTGTTCCAGGCTCGCTCGGGGATCAGGTCCGGCGGAGGGAGGTGCGCGATGTCGTGCGCGAAGTTGGTGGCGGTTGCCGATGCAGCGACGGAGGATTCCAGCCGATGGTTGGCGGACACCGCCGCCATCCACCGCCGTGCACCCCACAGGAAGCGGTGACGCGTGCAGACCGACACAGCGCTCGGCGGACGGTACCGCCTGGAACGTCGGCTGGCTTCAGGCGGAATGGGGGAAGTGTGGCGAGCCTTCGACACGTCCCTGAATCGTCCGGTCGCAGTGAAACTCCTGCCGGTGGACTCCCTGGGTGATGTGGCGGCCATCGAGCGGTTCCGCCGGGAGGCGAGGACGACGGCGGGACTCCAGCATCCCCACATCGTGTCGATCCTCGATGCAGGCGACCACGAGGACTCGACCTTCCTGGTGATGGAGTTGCTCTCCGGGCCCACGCTGGCCGAGTTCATCGCCGACCGCGGCCCGCTTCCCGAACCTGAGGTCGTCCGGATCGCGGCCCAGATCACGGCGGGCCTGGGGGCCGCCCACAGGGCCGGGGTCATCCACCGCGACCTCAAGCCCAACAACCTGATGTTCAGTTCCACGGGCGGGCTCAAGATCCTCGACTTCGGGATCGCCCGCCTGGCCGAGGCCACCACCTCCCGCCTCACCGCCACGAACGCGATCATGGGGAGTCCCGCGTACCTCTCCCCGGAGCAGGCCACCGGATCCCCCGCCGACCAGCGCAGCGACCTCTACTCCCTCGGGTGCATCCTCACCACCATGGCCACCGGATCGCCGCCCTTCACCGGCGAACACCCCGTGGCCATCCTCCACCAGCATGTCCACGAAGACCCGCCGCAGCTTCGGCAGCGGCAACCGGCGATCAGCCCGGCGCTGGAGTCGTTGGTGCAACAACTCCTTCAGAAGAGTCCCGAGAACCGCCCGCAATCGGCAGCCGGCGTCGAGCGGCAACTCGCCGCCATCGCGAACGGATTCCGGTCCCCGCTGCCCGCCGGCGCTGTGGCAACCACCCGGGCGGTGTCTCCGACTCTCCCGATCGCCTCCTCGGGGCACACCCCGCCATCCCCTGCCCCACGCCAGCCGCGGGCGGTGGCGACCCGGCCGTCACGGACGCCGCCGGTCGCGTCTCCACGAGGTCGACGTCCTTGGGCGATCGCCGTGGCCGCCGTGGCGATCGCGGCTGCACTGACCGGGGCCCTCCTGACCGTGGGCGTGCCGGCCGACCGGCCCACCGCGTCCGGAACGGCAACCCCGACCCCCGGCCGACCGAGCAGCACCACGACCCCCACCTCTCCGGCCACACCCGTGCCCAGCCGGCTCAGCACGATCACCCCGTCACCGAAGACCACACCCACCCGGCCCACGCCGAAGGCGGGCAAGCCACATCACCCCAAGAAGCACCACGGCCCGAAGCGACCCAAGCACTGAGCGCCGGGGCGCCCGGGATCTTCCGGGCACCGCCAGGCCACTCGGGCGGGGTCCCGTACCGAGGGCGCACACCCGCTCCGTTGATGACGTCCGCACCAAACGGAAGGACCAAGCCTGTACCAAAAGCGGCCCGAACGCTCGACATGCCTAGTCAGAAGGGGAAGAGTACGTACCGGAGCCGGACCCCTCCCGGTTCCAAAACCGCAGTTGAACAACTGAAGAAGCGTCGCAACGGGCCGCTACCCCTCGCGGTTCTGGCCATTCCCCTCGATGGCGCGGCGCGCGACCCATGAACCGATCGGATGAGTACCCCCCGCTCATGGGCCCATGTAAGGCCGGGGTCACCACCCACCCCTGACCCCGGCCATCAACTGCCACCGGCGACCTCGCCATCTTCCACCGTGTTCGTCCCCGTCTGGCAGACACCTGACTACACGATCACCGAGAAGCTGGACATCGGCCGGGGGAAGAAGCGGTCGCACGCCCTGTTGTGGGACGACCTCCTCGACGCCGACCTGGCCGTCGCCACCCCGAGCCTCGGCATCCCGGCCTACTTCGTCATCGGAAGAGACGACTACACGGTCTCCTACCCGCTCGCACGGGACTACTTCGCCGGCCTGCGCGCACCGGTGAAGGGCTTCTACACCTTCGCGCGGTCTGCGCACTCGCCGGCGTTCGAAGAGCCGGAACGATTCCGCCGCATCCTCCGCGAGGACGTGCTGGCCGGCTCCACCAGCCTCGCCGACCCGTGACGTCCCCCGCACGCAGGCAGGCCCCGCCCGGTGCCTGGGCGGGGCCTGCTCTGGGGAAGGGGACCGGTGGCCGGCGCGGCCGTCGCCGGGCTCAGCCGCGCAGGTCGAGCGGGCGAAGCACCCGGGTGATGCCGTGGGCGACCTGCTTGTTGCCCGCGTTGATGTCGGTCTGCCACGGGTTGACCAGTGCGTTGGGGCTGTTCCGGTCGCGGTCGACCAGGACGATCCGCGGGATCACCCAGCCGCGCACGTCAACGGTGATCGCGGCGTTCGGAAGGGCGGTCGACAGCTTCGCACCGTCGGCCTTCAGCGCGTCCTTCGCAAGGATCGTGGCGCCGGGGACGACGTGGTAGAGCAGGACGCTCTCGATCGCGTCGACGCCGAGCTTCTTCACCAGCGCGGTGAAGACCTTCTCCTCGGTCGGCTGCCACTTCCCGGTCACCCGGTGGGCGAGGTCGCGGAAGGCGCGGTCGTTCGGGATGAAGGCGGTCAGTGCCACCGATCCGTCGGTCAGCAGCGCGACATTGCTGGACGGCTTCGCAGCCACGACGGCCAGGACGGCCTGCGTGACGATGTCGTAGTCGTTCCAGTTGCTGTCGAAGGTGCCGTTCCCGTCGGCGGTGAGCACGGCCGCGAGGCTGCGCTCCCCCAAGGTCGGAGCAGCGTGTGCCGGCACGACGGCGAGGGTGCCTGCCAGGACGCCGCCACAGAGTGCGGCGACCAAGCCGGTGAAGGTGCGTCGGAGGTTCATCATTGGTCCTCTCGTAGAAGGTTTGTATAACTAGTGTCGAGTGTTTGTGCAAGAGTCGTCAAGGGTTGCAGCATCCCTTCGTCGCGCCATCGGATGCGCAGTGATACGGAGGGCGCCGATACCGGGGGACGGCGGGCGCCGGTGGGGCGAAACCGGCTCAGGCTTCCGGCGTGCGGGAGTTCCCGCGGGACCCGCCGTCCTTCGCCGAAGGTGCCGCGAGGGAGTCGGCCAGCCAGTCCGCCGATTCGGCGAGGGTGGCGCCGGCAAGCTGGTGGGTCGGGGTCGCGCCCGGCCCGCCGGCATACACCGGCGTCCGGGGGGCCACAGCGACGAGCGCGCGGACGACTTCATCGGCGGCGCTCGAGTCGGCCGGACGCGGGGCGCCCACCACGACGGCGTCAGCCCGCGACTCCCCGACGGCACGCACCCAACTCGCGACCGGCAGGTCCGGTCCCAGGTAGGTGACGCGCAGGCCACGGCGCCTCAGCATCGTGGCGAAGGCGAGCGTGGCCATCTCGTGGGTCGATCCGGGCGGCAGGCCGGTGACCACATGCCGGCCGCCCCGAGCGTTGCCCGCCGCGTCGAAGGCTGCGGCGAGCCTGCGCATCACACCCGCACTGATGAAGTGCTCCTGGGCGACGTCCAGGCGGCCCTCGGACCATGCGCCACCCACGGCCTCGAGGGCGGAGGTGAGCCACTCGTCCACCACGTACTCGAAACCGGCGGCGGCGAAGGCGGAGTCGAGGACCTCGTCGAGGGCGCGATTGTCGTACGCCCGCGACGCGGCGATCAGCGCCGTGGGGTCGGGCAGCCCCGATGGCGGTCCCCCCGGCGCACCGGCGGGAGGTGCCAGCCGGCCGGACCGGACCTGGTCCGCGGCCTGGGCGGGCTGCATGCCGTCGCGCATCAGGGCGACCATCGCGCGCAGCGCAGCCACGTCCTCGTCGTCGTAGAGCCTGAACCCGCCCTCGGACCGGGTCGGATGCACGATGCCGTAGCGGTGCTCCCAGGCACGCAGCGTCCCCGGTGCCAACCCGAGCTGATCTGCCACCCAGCTGACGGTGTGCATCGGCCCTCCTTCCGCGGTCGTGATTCTACAAACCTTGCGCACGTCCTTGACACGCCACGCCGGACTGCGCACTATCCTTCTACAAACGCTATACGAAAGGTCTACATCATGACCAGCACGACCGCACCCGAGACACCGGGAGCCGGACCGAGGCGTTGGTGGGGATTGGTGGCGATCAGCGTCGCGGTCGCGCTGATCATCGTCGACTCCACCATCGTGAACGTCGCCGTGCCCTACCTCGTGGGCGATCTCGCGCTCACGTCGTCGGAGGTCCAGTGGGTCCAGGAGTCGTACACCCTGGTCTTCGCTGCCACGCTGCTGGTGTGGGGGACGGTGGCGGACCGGGTCGGTCGCCGCCGCATGCTGCTGATCGGCATCGCGGTGTTCGTGGCGGCCTCGCTCCTGGCGACCCAGGCCGACTCGGGCGGTGCGCTCATCGCCACCCGGATCGTGCAGGGCCTTGGCGGCGCGATGATCCTGCCGACGACGTTGTCCCTGATCAACGCCGGCTTCACCGGACGCGACCGCGGCATCGCGTTCGCGGTCTGGGGCTCCACCATCGGCGGCGTGGTGGCGCTCGGGCCGCTCCTCGGCGGCTGGCTCACCACGGCCTTCTCCTGGCGCTGGGCCTTCGGCATCAACCTCCCGATCGGAGCGGCCGTGGCCGCGGGAGTGCTGCTCCACGTCGCCGAGTCGCGCGCGCCAAGGACGCGAGGGGTCGACGGCTTCGGTGCGGTGCTCTCGGCCACGGCCTTCGCGGCGCTGGCGTTCGGCCTGATCGAGGGCCGCACGTACGGCTGGTGGATGCTCGCCCACCCGCTCGAGGTGGGCCCCTTGCGGTGGCCGTGGGCGCTCTCACCGGTCCCGATCGCGCTCGCGGTGTCTGCCCTGCTCCTCGCGACCTTCGTCGTCCGCACCCTGCGCAGGGGTGCGGCGGGCCGGCCCACCCTGCTCCGCTTCGACCTGTTCGGCCTCCCGTCGTTCCGCAACGGCAACAACGCGGCGATGATCGTCAGCCTGGGCGAGTTCGGCATCGTGCTGTCGCTGCCGCTGTGGTTGCAGAACGTCCTCGGCTTCACCGCGTTCCAGACGGGCCTGGTTCTGCTCGGGCTCGCGGGCGGGTCCTTCGCGGCGAGCGGCGTCTCCGCCGCTCTCGCCGGTCGCCTCGGGCCGGTCGGCATCGTCCGGATCGGCCTCGTGGCCGAGGTCGTCGGCGTCACGCTGCTCGGGCTGCTGCTGAGCCCGTCCACGACCTGGCCGCTGGTGGTCGCACCGCTGGTCGTGTACGGCTTCGGCGTCGGCCTGGCCACCGCGCAGCTCACCGGGGTGGTGCTGGTCGATGTCCCGGTGCGGCGCAGCGGTGAGGCATCTGGCGTGCAGAGCACCTCGCGGCAGATCGGCTCGGCCCTCGGGATCGCCGTGCTGGGCACCGTCCTGTTCGCCTCCGTCGGGGCCCAGCTCGAGGCCTCCCTGCGCACCACCGGGTTGCCGGAGCCGGCGCGCACCGCGATCGTCCAGGCGGTCGTGGACAGCGCGGGGGGCGCGATTCCTGCGCTCGCCGGGAACCCGGCCACCGCGATCGCCCACGAGCCGGCGCGGCAGGCCTTCACCGACGGCACCCGGTACGCCGCGTTCACGGCCGCCGGCTTCCTGCTGCTCGGGCTGGCCGCGTCCTTCTCGCTGGGGAGCGGGCGGCGGCGCAGCGACCTCGACGGCGCGGAGCAGTCGTCGCTCCCGCCGCAGCGTCCCGCTCAGGCCGGGTTGGTCAGCCGGTAGCCGACCCCGCGCACCGTTTCGATGAACCGGGGCTCGGTCACGGAGTCCGCGAGCTTGCGCCTCAGGTTGGCCATGTGGCTCTCGATGGAGCGTCGGTCGGCATCCAGGACGTAGGAGTCGTGCTCGCCCCGGATGTGGGTGGCCAGCTCGTCCTTGCTGAGCACCCGCCGGCGGCGCTGCATCAAGGCGTTGAGCAGGTCGAACTCCGTCCGGGTGAGGTCGACCGCCTTGCCGTCGAGCTCCACCACCCGCGTCTCGGTGTGCAGCCGCAGCCCGTTGTGCACCAGCCAGCCGGTGTCCGGCACCCCGGCCTCTCCCGGCGGCGGGAGGTGGTCGTTGCCGAAGCTGCGTCGACGGATCATCGCGTCGATCCGCGCGCGCAACTCGCGGGGGCGGAAGGGCTTGGCCAGGTAGTCGTCGGCACCGGCGTTCAACCCGATCAGCGTGTCGATCTCGTCGTGCCGCGCCGACAGCATGATCACGTAGGTCGGGGAGAACAGCCGGATCCGGCGGACGACCTCGAAGCCGTCGATGCCGGGAAGGTTGACGTCGAGCGTGGTGAGCACCGGATTGTGCGCCTCGACCAGTTCGAGCCCGCGCATGCCGTCCGCGGCCACGTGGGCCTGGAACCCGGCCTGGGTCAGGATCGCAGCGAGCAGGTCCGCGATCTCCTGGTCGTCCTCGATGACGACGGCGCAACGCTCTTCGGGGGTGGTGTCGATCATCGTCTAGTCCTCGCTGCACGCGGTCGCGCGCGCGACGTAGTAGGTCTGGAAGTCGACGGCGCCGACCTGGAAGTCGGACACCGTGTTCAGGATCTTCGCCGTTGCCCGGCCGAGCGATCGTTCGCGGTCGTTGTGCCCGCAGATGTCGTAGCCGAGCACGCCCCGCGCATCGGCGATCCGCTCCCCCACGTGCTTGGCCATCATGGCGAACACCCGGTCCCGCCGCATGTCCGGACGGACGAGGGTGATGCCCACGTAGTAGACCGCCTGCCGCCGCCATTCCTCGGGATAGCGGTGCTGGAAGTACTCCGGGCTGATCCAGGGCATGCTCGACACGTCGTTGGTGAGCGTGGTGAGGCCGGCGAGCCCTCCCTGCGGGTCGACGGCGACGTACTTCCACACGTCCGGGTTGTCCAGTTCGGCGTCGAACTCCGCCTCGGTCAGCACCTGGCGTGCCGCGGCCAGCACGCGCAGCGGGCCGAACGACTCCTCGTACAGCGCCCAGAAGCTGTCCTTGAGGTCGGGACGGGGGCGGCGGGTGCACAGGATGGTGAACTCCCCGTGCTCCCAGGGCCCATCGATCCGCGTCTCCACCTGCGTGCTCACTGCTGCCTCCATCCCTGCGTCCGGTACGTGGCGACGACGACCGAGCACGCGGGTTGCCCGTGGCAGTGGGCCGCGCTGAGCACCTTGTCCTCGAGTGCGAATGCGCCGCCACGGCCCGCGCTCATCTCGGTCAGGGTCGCCTCGATCAAGCCGTTGACCTCGCCCTCGGACTGCCCGGCGTGCTCCACGAACAGGCCACGCCCCGACCCGTCGCCGGCCAGCGCCCAGCCGATCCCCGCCCAGGCGCTCTCTCCCGGCTCGGCGGCGAAGGCGACCGCGTACACGCAGTACAGGCGATCACCGAAGTCCCCACGGAGCTGCTCCCCGTCCGCGCACACCTCGACGGTCGCCCCCGCCGGGATGACGGAGCTCAGCCGGATCAGGTTGTGGTCGGCCACCCCGGCATCCCTCAGCGCGGCGTCGAAGGCGGACAGTTGATTGCTCCCGCTGCCGGCGCCCGCGCTCACGCGGATTCTCAGCGGCACGTCGCCGGTGGAAGGGCCAAGCTGTGTCAAGGACGGATCCTGTCTTCGGAACGGGTTCTAGGCGCTCGCGCGCTCATCAGGTCTTTCGGCATCGGAGGTCGGCGCCGCCGCAGCGGCCTCGGCGGGAAGTTCGAACCGGAACGTTGACCCCTGCCCGAGCGTGCTCTCGACCCAGATGCGGCCGCCCATCCGCTCGACCAGCCCCTGGCAGATCGCCAGGCCGAGCCCGGTGCCGGTCTTCTCGCGGCTCCCGCTGGCGTCGACCTGGCTGAACCGCCCGAAGACGGCATCCAGCTTGTCGGCCGGGATGCCGCACCCGGTGTCGGTTACCGCGAACTGGACGGCGTCGCCGGTGGTGCGGACGTCCACGACCACGCGGTCGCCGGGGTCACTGAAGCGCACGGCGTTGCCCAGCAGGTTGATGAGCACCTGGACGAGGCGGTCGCGGTCGGCCAGCACACGCCCGGACGCCGGCCCGCAGACCAGGGTGATCCCCGCGGCGTGCGCCATTCCCGAGGTCGCGGCGATCGCCTCCCTGCACATGGGAGCAGCGTCGTGGGCCGCGATCGTCAGCGGCAGCATGCCGGAGTCCAGCCGCTCGATGTCCAGGATGTCGTTGACCAGCCGGCCCAGCCGGATGCTGCCGGAGCTGGCGATGTCGATCATCCGGGCGGCCTTCGGCGGCACCTGCCCGAGCGCCCCGCCCGCGATCAGCCCGAGCGCACCACGGATGGAGGTGAGGGGCGTGCGCAGCTCGTGGCTCACGAACGAGATGAACTCCTGCTTCATCCGGTCCATCTCGCGGCGCTGGCTCACGTCCCGGAACACCACCACGGCACCGGTGATCCCGTTCTCGCCCGTGAGCGGGCTGGCCGTCGCCTCGACGACGATCTCCTTGCCGTCGCCGCGGAGGTAGATGTCGTCCTCGCCGGTGGCGGTGAGGCCCGAACTGATCGCTTCGGTGATGTAGCAGCCCGCCTTGGGGAACTGCGTGCCGTCCCGCTGCGGCGCATGGAAGAGCTCGTGGGCGTCCGCACCGACGAGCTCGCTCTCCGGGCGCTGCAGCAGGCGGGTGGTGGCGCTGTTCACCATCGTGATCAGGCCGGCCCGGTCGACACCGTAGATGCCGTCGGCGACCGAGGCGAGCAGGAGTTCGCGCTGCCGGGTGATGTGGTGCAGCTGCTTGGTCCGCTCGCTGACCCTGGTCTCCAGGGAGCGCCTCAGTTGCTCGTTGTCGAGCACGAGCGCGACCTGGCGCAGCACGACGACGCAGATCAGCATTCCCCACACCACCCGTGGCGCGGCGTACATGTCGCCGCGGATGTCGACGGCCATGCTCGTTCCGGCAGCGCACAGGAAGATGCTCAGGCAGACCAGGGTGCTCACCAGGGAGGACGACTCCTCTGCTGCCGGCTCCGGATGGTGCCCGGCGTCCGGGTGCAGGGCGGCGAGGCACACCAGGAGGTAACCGCCGAGCCACCCCAGGTCCCACCAGCTGCCGAGGGCCGCCGCGCCCTTCGACACGTTCACGGCGTAGGCCATGTCGGACACGGCGTACAGCAGGAAGGCCGAGCCGAGCAGTTGCAGCGGTGCGCGGCTCGCGGTGCCGCTGCGCGTGATCATCAAGGTGGCGAACGTCGTGATCACCAGGTCGAGGACGGGCAGCGCGAGGACCTGCAGCTCGCTGATCGGCGAATCGTCGCGCCCGGCGAGCAGTGTCGGGAAGATCGTGACGCTCGCCACGAACAGCACCGATCCGCCCACGACCAGGCCGTCGAGGATCAGCCGCGCCAGGTCGGTCCCGCGACGCGGTGTCGGCGGGAACAGGGTGAGTGCCGCGACGCAGGCGAGCAGGGCGGCGATCAGGAGCGCGTCGACGAGGCCGAGCCACTCCGTCCAGCCGAGCATGTCCAGGGCCAGCCCGATGGCGTTGGCCAGGAAACCCAGGCACAGGCCGAGGGCGACCGTGAACCACGCCCGCCGGCGGCGGCCGTCGACCGTGGTACGCATGCGACGGAACGCCGACAGGCCGGCGGCAGCGCCGAAGACCAGCAGGCACGCCGTGGTGATCAGCGCGCGGGCATCGGCGTCGCTGGTGAGACTGACGGCCCCACCGAACGCGAGGCACGAAAGGGGGCCGAGGACGCAGACCGCGACGAAGGCGCGCGGCAGCGCCTCGGCTCGTTGTGGGGCGTCTCGCAAGGGGGTCTCACTGGTCGGGGGGGTCGCCAGAAGTATAAGTGGCGAACGGGCCCGCGCGTGACGATTCATCCGCCGCCGTGCTTCGGCGCCGAGGTTCGGTCGAGAAGCGGAATTCACTACGGCAAGGCATTACGATGGCGGCGACACACCCTCAAGGAGATCGATGCAGGCCCCGGCGGACGTCCCATCCAAGCTGCTGCTCGTCGTTGACGACGACGACGACATCCGCGAGGTCGCGGCCACCGCCCTGGAGCTGGTCGACGGCTTCCGGATCGTCACGGCGACCGGCGGCAGCGCCGCGGTCGAGCGTGCGCAGGAACAGGGTCCGGACGCGATCCTCCTGGACGTGATGATGCCCGGCATCAGCGGGCTCGAGACCGTCGCGCGACTGAAGGCGGCCGAGAAGACGTCTCACATCCCCGTGATCCTGCTCACCGCCCGCGTGGACGATGACACACCCGATCCCGGCATCGCCGGCGTGATCGCGAAGCCGTTCGATCCGATGCGCCTGGGAGGCGAGGTCCGGCGCCTCCTCGGGTGGCCGTCGTGACCGCGGACGACCTGTTCGAGGCGACCTACCGGGCGCTCGCCCGCAAGGCGTGGCACACGAACTCCGGCCGGGTGGCGGAACTGCAGTCGCTGGCCGAGGAGCTCCGCCGCACGGGAACGTGGACGCCGGAGCGCCAGGAACGGGGCAGGGAGCTCGCCCACAGCATCCGCGGGTCAGCGGGAACCTTCGGCCAGGAAGCCGTGTCGTTCGCGGCCGGGGAACTCGAGAGCAGGCTGGGGACGTCCGTGCCCGCCGCCTCAGCCGGCGATGTGGCTGTCCTCGTCGCGCGCGTGGCCGACGCGATCGGGCCGGCGCCCGAGTAGTCCGGCCCTCACGACGCGGCGAGGAGTCGTCGCGCCGACCGGGCGGCGTCGACGAGTTCGGCGTACAGGTCCGCCGTGTTCGGCTCGCTCCTGTCCAGCGCGAGCCGGAGGGCGAGTGCGCGTCCGCACAGGTCGGTCGCCCCGACCATGTGGCTCGACGTCTCCAGCGTGAGCAGGACCGTGATGCCGGAGTCAACGCGGCGTTCCCTGATCGAGGCGTCGATCGTCACGAGCCGCTCGTCGAGGAGCGACAGGTAGTGGGCGACGAACCGCTCCACGGCAGTGGCGCCGAGCTCGAGCCGCAGGCTCTCGAGAGTGGGGTTCTCCGGCGGGGGCGGCGGCTCGGAGCCGCGGTCGAGTTGCTTGCCGGCCCCCTCTGCCGGCAAGCAACTCATGACGCGGCGCCGTGAGGCACCGAAGCGACACGACGGCGATCGCCGGTGGCCCCCCAGCCACCCGGCGGCATCGAGGAAGTCTGCATGGCAGCCCCCTCTCCTTCCGCGTATCCAGCTCCGGCGCACCTCGCGGTTCCCCCTTGCGTGAGACCCATCCTGCGCCACCGCGCTGCAGAACCACTGGAGTGGGGCTCAAGGCGACCTCAAGAATCCTCAAGATCGGATCAAGCGGCTCCGGCGGCCCGGGAGCGGTCGGGCAGGCGCCGGGCCGCTGGCTGTTCAACAGCCCGACGCCCTGGCGGCAGGGCAGGCGCCCGTCCTGCCACGTGCTGCTGGGTGTACCCGAGACGGCCGGCGCCGCCGGTCCGTTGTTCGTTCGGCGGGAGGTGGTGTGCGTAAACGGGGGGGCGGGTACTTCGTGCCGGGAGCGGGGAGTGCCGCCCGCCCGAGTCCGGAGGGGAGCATGCACGAGCCGATCGTCACCTCGTTCACCACGACCGACCCGTCCGCCGCGCACGACCACGTCGCCCGGGTCTACGCGGACAACCGCTTCGTGGTGCGTGGCCGCCTGGAGGACTTCGCCTACCGCCAGGCACGCATCGACCTCGGCGACGTCCGGCTCGACTCGTTCCGCAACGGCCTGCGGACCGAGTACCGGATGCAACCGCTGGGCTACCCGATGGTCACCCGGGTCCTCGACCGGCCCATGCTGGTCACCACGGACGGCGTGGAGCGGCGTGCCGCCCGCGGCGAGGTGCTCCTGCTGGCACGCCCGGACGAGCCGTACCAGACGAAGCTCGACGGCAGCAGCCTCGAACTCGTCGGGATCGATCCGTCCGTGTTCGCGCAGGTCGACGCGGACGCGGGCGAGCGCTTGGCCCGGTTGCGCTACGACATCCTCGACCCGACGGTGTCGCGATGGTGGCTGGACACCGTCGACTACGTCACCCGCACCGTCCAGGAGGTGGGGCCGGGCGGCAGCGCCCTGGTCCTCGGCCACGCCGGACGGTTGCTCGCCGCGGCGCTGCTGGCCGCCTTCGACCCCGGCGGCTCCACCGAGCAACGGGCGGACCGAACCGACGCCACGCCCGCCACCCTGCGCCGCGCCGTGGCCTTCCTCGAGGCCAATCCCGACCTCGATCTCGGCGTCGCCGACGTCGCCAGGGAGTGCAGCGTGTCGATCCGCGCGGTCCAGCTGGCATTCCGCCGCCACCTCGGGACCACCCCGATGGCGTACCTGCGCCGGGTCCGCCTCGATCGGGTCCGCACCGAGTTGCTGGCCGCGTCGCCCGGCAGCGGCGTCACGGTCACCGGGGTCGCCGTCCGCTGGGGGTTCGCGAGGGCGAGCCGCCTCAGCGCCCAGTACCGGGCGGAGTTCGGCGAGTCGCCCCGAGACACCCTGCGGCGGTCCTGAGGTGGCGGCGCTTCGCTCCAGCGGCCACACGTGTGCGTTCCGGACGGTAGACCGGCAGGTCGGACACGGGGGAGCCTTGGAGTCGGCCCGGGCACCCAGGACCCCCGCCCTGAACACCCTGTGCGCGGAGGCCCACCATTCCGGACAACACCGAACCGACGACCGGGCAACTCGAACGCCCGGTCATCGACGGCGCCACGACGCTGCTGCCGCAGCTTCTCGATGCCCAGCAGCGGATCGAGCAGCTGCAGGGGGCTCTGGCGAGCAACCGGACGATCGGCATCGCGACGGGGATCGTCGCCGAGCGGTTGCGACTCGCCCCGGACGCCGCCTTCGAGTGGCTGGTCCGGGCGAGCCAGCACGGCAACCGCAAGCTCCGCGACGTGGCTGCTGAGGTGGTGGCCGGCGCGGCAACGGCCGCCTCGCCGGCGACACCGGGCCAGGGCAGGCGTCCCCGTTGATCCGCGGACGGTCAGGGCAGGAGGCGCGGCGATGAGCCTCGCGGTCCCCCAGCCGACCCGCTCCGGCTTCTCGACCACCGATCCGGCCGTCGCTGCCGACATGCTGTCGCGCCTCTATCCCGGGACCCGGCTGCAGACGGCGGAACCGGGCGCGCCGGTGCGGTTCGAGGTGCGGAGCGTGTCCGCGGGCCGCCTGCGGCTCGATCGCGTCCGCTTCGCCCTCGAGGGTCGCGCCGAACACGAGCCGCTGGACTACCTCCTGGCGATGGCGCCCACCGGTGGCGCCATCCGGATGGGCGTGCCGGGGGGCGGCGGCCGCTTCGTGGGCGGCAGTTGCGTCCTGTGCCCCCTGGACGTCCCGATGAGCTTCCGGTGGAGCGACGATTTCGAGGAGATCGCCGTCCCGCTCGCTCTGGACATGGTGACGCGCCACGCTGCGGCCGTGACCGGCATCGCGGAGAAGGACTTCGCCTTCCTGGGCATCGAGCCGGTATCCCCCGCGATGGGCCGGTTGTGGTTCTCGACGGTGGCCTACCTGTTCCGGCAGTTGCATGCCGCCGACTCCCCGATGGCCCATCCGCTCGTCCAGGCCGAAGCGTTGAGCCTGCTCGCCGGGACGCTGGTCGCGTCCTTTCCCAACAGCACGATGACGGCACACCACCCTGCGCAGGCGGAGTTGGCGTCCTCGGCGGCGCGTAGGGCGATGGCCTTCATCGAGGAGCACTGCGAGGAGCCGCTGACCGTGACGGACATCGCGCGGGCGGCCGGGATCGGCGTGCGGGGGCTGCAGGCGAGTTTCGCGAGGAACACCGGGATGACGCCGCTCGGCTACGCGCGGCGCGTCCGGCTGGAGCGTGCGCACGCCGAGCTGCAGTCCGCCGACCCCGACGACGGCACCACGGTCCGCGGGGTCGCCGCCCGGTGGGGTTTCGCGAAGCCGGAGCGGTTCGCCGCGATCTACCGGCAGCGGTACGGCCGGCTCCCGAGCCAGACCCTTCGCGGACGGACGTCCCGGCGGCCCGGGGGCTGAGCACCCGCGCGGCGCGCCCGACTAGGGCAGAAGTGTCGGCCCGTGGCGCCGGGCCGCGGCAGCGGAGTCGCTCCCGCGACGCTGGACCTCTGCCGCCGCGAAGGCACCGGCGGTCACGACCAGCATCAGCGCGCACGCGGCGTACACCCCCGGATAGCCCCACGGCGCATCGGCGAAGGCGATCACCGGGCCGGCGAGCACCGAACCGATCCGTCCGGTGTTCGCGAAGATGCCGTTCGCGAGGCCCGGGCGTGGGATCAGCTCCTGGAAGATGGTGAGCCCGATGCCCGCGACGGTGGCGTAGAACCACGCGTTGAGCACCTGGAGCGCCAACAGCCCCACCAGGTCGCGCGCCACGACCATCCCGGCGTAGTAGGCCACGCCGGCCACACACCCCCAGAACAGCAGGACGCGGCTCGCGTACCGATCGCTCAGCCTGCCGAGCAGGACCAGCACGGGGATCTCGAGGCCGGCGGCCAGCCCCGCACACACTCCGGCCCACACCAGCGGCAGGCCGAGGGCCTGGCTGACGTTCAGGGTGAGGATGGCGACGGCAGCGGTGTTCGTCGCCTGGGCCAGCACGAACGCCACCGAGACGATCAGCACCCGTGGGCCGACCGCGATTCGCCACCCCGTGGCGCCGGAGCCCGACGCGGCCTCCTCCGGCGTCGCCGGCGACGTCCCGGCTTCGTCGTCGCGGGCCCGGAGCCACCCGGCGATGGCGACACTCGCGAGCGAGAACGCACCGACGACGACCAGGATCGACCGTCCGCCGAGCCAGCCGATCAGCGCCGTGGCGACCGGCGGCCCGATCACCCACGCGAGCGAGAACATCGCCCGCGTGTTGACGACCTGGGAGGTGCTCGCCCCGCCCTTCATGATGTAGGCGAAGAGCAGTGTGATGCCCGCGCCGCCGGGCCCGCCCAGGAGGACGAGGGCGACGGCGGCCACCGGCAGGCTCGTCCCGAAGAGCATGAGCGCGGCGAGCCCGAGCGTCAGGCAGCTGCAGGCCAGCAGCGGACCCAGGTAGCGCCCGCGGCGGTCCGCCCGAACCGGGATCACGAGGGAGGCGAGGAAGCCGGAGGCGTTGTACACGGCGACGACGGCCCCGACCTGGGCGGCGGACGCGCCGAAGATCGTCACCAGCAGCAGGGCGAGGGTGGGCCCGAGGAAGGCGGCCTGCAGGCCCCACAGGCCCGCGGCCAGCAGCGCGAGCCGTCGGTTGGTGCCGGTCGCGCCGGGTGCGGGTGCGAAAGCTGGCTCGGCCCTGCGACCTCCCGGCATGGCTGCAACGCTACGCGCATCGGCCCCTGCGCACGGGCGCTCCGGCGATCCTCAGGAGGACGAGTGAGCCCGCCGGGCAGGAGGGGTGACTGCTCCGGCGGGCTCGATCCGCGAAGGGCCGTCGGGGGGGTTGGCTGGGGTTGGCCGTCAACGGGATCAGCAGGATCCTACGGGGCGGCGGGAGCCGGGCTCAGTCCCCGTCCGGGGGACTTTTGAACCATCAAATTGCCGTTGTCGTCGTCGGCAGCGTCGACGGGTGGAACTGCCACGGGCGGACGGGGTGGGACGCCATCGAGGGCCCGTTACCCCGGACCAGCCCGCTCCCCCTCAAGATCGGGCGGTCGAAACGGGCTACGGACCCTCGACCTGGTTCGCGTGACCGATCCCCCCGAGCGGCCCCACTGTGTACCGACGGTTCGGGCTCCGGATGAATGCGGAACCTCGAGCGGTACGAGCAGAACCATAACACTGGCGGATCCGTGGTGTTACGGTATATCTGGTGCGGATTTCGTGTTCGGTTGCGACGGGCGGTTCGAAATGCGCTCAGCCGAGCCGTGAGTAGGCAATTGTGCGGCGGCCGCACGGCGGCCGGCCGGTGCCCACGGAGTCCCGGGCGACGCGCGCACGAGCGTCCCTGCCGGCGGCGGGACGGCTGGTGGGCCGCCGGCCCCACCGCGTGCCACGATGGTGCCCACGCACAGCGTGGGCTCCGCGGCCGCGGAGGCCGGGTGAGGAGTCGATCCGATGACCGATGAGCGTCGGTTCCCGAGGTCCGTGTACTCCCGTGGCGAGGACCCGGACCCGCGCTTCAGCCTTGCGAACGAGCGGACCTTCCTCACCTGGATCGGCACCTCGCTCGCCCTGATCTCGGTCGGCGTGGGCCTGGAGTCGCTCGCCACGAACCTGCAGCCCGGCTTCCGCACGGCAGCGTCGATCGTGCTGATCGTCGCCGGCCTGGTCTGCCCGGTGCAGGCGTGGCGTGGCTGGGCGGGCGTGGAGACGGCCCTGCGTGAGCGCCGTCCGCTTCCGCCGAGCGGCATGCTCGTGGTCCTTCCCGCCGCGCTGGTCGTGGCCGGTGTCCTGGTCCTGCTGGGATTCCTGGTGCCGTGAGCGCACCGGCCGGCGGGCCCTGGGACAAGGGACTGCAGCCCGAGCGGACGGGTCTCGCCTGGCGGCGGGCGGCCCTGGCGTTCCTCGGCATCGGACTGGTCGTGCCGCGGGTCGCGTGGGCCGAGCTCGGCCCATGGTCGGTGCTCGCCGCCGCGATCCTCGCCGTTGGCGCCGTGGCGCTCCTGGCCGCCGGCCACCGGCGCTATGGCGAGCTGCACCAGGCGCTGCGGGCCGGCCGAGGGCGGATGCCTGACGGGCGGCTGCCCGCCCTGGCGGCCGGCCTCGCGCTCGCGGTCGGCGTCCTCGCGCTCGGGCTGGCCCTGGCGATCGCACGCCACAGGTAGGGGCACCGGCGCCGCCGTTTGGCGCGCTTCCTGGGCGGGTAGCGGCTGGGCATCCAGCGGTGAGGAGATCCGGATGCCCGGCACGAAGAACACGCCTTCCATGGTCACGACCCTCCTCGAGCGGCTCGAACAGGACCCCACGCTGGGGCGCGCCGCCGAGGCTCTGGCCACGCCGATGGCTGCGGCGCTGGGCGGCCCGGCGAGCGACGTACTGCGCGGACGCCCACTGGGCCACGCGCTGCACCCGATCCTGGTGCAGCTCCCCGTGGGCGCCCTGGTGTCCGCCAGCGTGCTGGACATGCTCCAGGGACCCCGAGCGGCCGGCCAGAGCCGGCTGCTGATGGGCCTGGCCGCGCTCAGTGTGGTTCCCGCTGCGGCCACCGGGTGGGCGGAGTGGGTCAGGGCGGACGATCGCACGAAGCGGGTCGGCGTGGCGCACGCCGCGCTCAACCTCTTCGCCGGCGCGACGTCACTCGCGTCCTACCTCCTGCGCCGCAGGACCTGGTCGATGGCGCCCGTCGCCCTCACCGGGGTCGCCGGGGTCGCCTTCGGTGCGGCCGGCCTCCTCGGCGGGCACCTCAGCCTGGTCCGCAAGTACGCCAGCCACGACCGCGCCTCCGACCTGGAGGGTCCGCTGCACGGCGAGTTCACCTGAGCGCGCTCGTTCCGCGAGCCACGGGCAGGGGAACACCCGGCGTCGGGAAGGTGTTGGGTCTGGCGAACCGCCGTCCGCTCCCGAAAGCGATCCCCGTGCCCGACCACAGCTTGCGCGCCTACGACTCGATCCTCGACCTGCTCCCCGGCGTGGAGAACCCCACGCCCATCGTGCGGTTGCGCCACATCCCCGGGTTCCGCCACGCGCGGGTGTACGCCAAGCTCGAGTGGTACAACCCGTTCGGTGCCGTGAAGGACCGGGTGGCAGCCAACCTGGTGCGCGACGCCGAGGAGCGTGGGGAGGACCTGGAGAACCTCGTCGAGCCCACGTCCGGCAACACCGGGATCGGCCTGGCCATGGTGGCGAACGCACGCCGGTACGGCTTCTCAGCGACGCTGTCGAAGCAGATCCCGCTGGAGAAGCGGACGGCCCTGCGCCTGTTCGGCACCGACCTGGTGGAGCTGGACGACGACCTGTGCCCGATGCCCGGCCAGCCGGAGGGCGCGATGGAACTGGCCGCCCAGCTCGGCCGACGGCCGGGCTGGACCCAGCTCAACCAGTACGCCAATCCCGCCAACCCGGACGCCCACTACCGTACGACCGGTCCGGAGATCTGGCGGCAGACCGCCGGGTCGGTGACCCACTTCGTGGCGTCGCTCGGCACCTGCGGAACCATCACCGGTACCGGCCGGTTCCTCAAGGAGCAGAACCCTGCCGTCCAGGTGGTCGGGGTGCACCCGACCCTCGGCCACGACATCCCCGGCGTCCGCAGCCGCCGCGCGCTGGCCCTCACCGAGTTCTTCATCCCCGAGGAGTATGACGGAATCCTCGAGGTGACCGACGACGAGGCGTACGGGCTGTGCCGGCGCCTGCACGTCGAGGAGAGCATCATCGCCGGCCCGAGTTGCGGGCTCGCGCTCGCCGGGGCGCTGCGCGCGATTCCGGACGAGCCCGGCGTCGTGGCGGTCGTCGTGTTTCCCGACAGCGCCTACAAGTACCTGTCCTCGTTCCGGCGCCACCTCCCCGACCTGTTCCCGCCCGATGAGGACGAGGCTGCGGTGCCGCCGAACCCGTTCGCAGAGCACCTGGAGGCAGCGTTCTCCCTGGCCAAGCAGGGACCGGACGTGGTCGACGTGCAGGAGGCCAAGCGGCTCCTGGACGCGGGCGTGGCGCTGGTCGACGTGCGCAACCCACCCGAGGTCGCCCAGGTAAGCATCCCGGAAGCCATCGCGCTGCCGCTGCCCGAGCTCTCGCGCGGAAGCCTCGAGGGCCTGCCCACGGACAAGGACGCCCCGATCGTCACGATCTGCGCGGCCGGTACCCGCTCGCTCTACGCGCTGCTCCTGCTCAAGGCGCAGGGCTACCGCGACGTGAAGAGCGTCGACGGCGGCATGGGAGCCTGGGTCGAGGCCGGCCTTCCGGCCCGGTAGCGCCTCCCGGGGACGCGTCATCCCGGACCCGATCCGGGCTCGTTCGGCGTCGCGATGCCTCACCCGCCGACGGCGAGGGGGAGGGACGTGCTTGTCCGTCCTCAGGGCAGGAGTGAGGATGGCGACATGGCGACCACGAACAAGGGGTTCTCCGCGGAGGAGAAGGCGGCGATCAGGCAGGCGGCGGCCGAGCGGAAGCGGCAAGCCGAGGGCGAAGCGGGAGAACGCGACCTGCTCGCAGCGATCGAGGGCATGACCGAACCGGACAAGCCGATCGCCCAGGGCCTCCATGCCCTGGTCAGGCGGGAGTTCCCGCAGCTCGCGAGCCGCACCTGGTACGGGTACCCCGCCTACGTCAGCGACGGGAGGATGCTCTTCTACTACCAGCTCGCCGCCAAGTTCAAGACCCGCTACGGGCACCTGGGCTTCCATGACTCGGCGAAGCTGGACGACGGCCCGATGTGGCCCAACTCGTACGCGATCCTGGAATGGAACGACGACGTCGAGGCCCGGGTGCGCGACCTGATCACCCGCGCGCTCGGCTGACGCTCCCCCTGGCCGGCCGGACAAGCCGGGGAGCCCGTCCTCAGTCCCCGGCGAGCAGGCGGCTCCTGGCCTCGGCGTACTCGCGGGCGAGCCGGTCGACCACGTCCGCCACCGGCCGCACCTCGTCGATGCCGGCGACGCCCTGGCCGGCCGACCAGATGTCACGCCACGCCTTCGCGTCCGACTCGCTCGGCCGGGTCAGGTGGGTGAGGTCGACCGGTCCGGGGACGGCGTCGGGGTCGAGCCCGGCGAGCTCGAGGCTTCGGCGCAGGAAGTTCGCGGGGACGGTGCTGACGCCGGCGGTGTAGACGATGTCGGACGCCGAGGCCGAGACCACCTCCCGGCGGTACTCCTCGCTCGCCAGCGACTCGGTGGTGGCGAGGAAGCGCGTCCCGAGGTAGGCGAGGTCGGCCCCCATCGCGCGAGCGGCCAGCACGTCGGCGCCGCAGGAGATCGCGCCGGCCAGGAGGACGGTGCCCCTGAACCAGGGACGCACCTCGGCCATCAGCGCGAACGGGCTGAGCGGCCCGGCGTGGCCGCCCGCACCGGTGGCCACCAGGATCAGTCCGTCGACGCCGGCGTCAGCCGCCGTGCGGGCGTGGCGAGCGTTCGTGACGTCGGAGAAGACCACGCCCCCGTAGGAGTGCACCGCCGCGACCACCGCCGGTGGCGCTCCCAGGCTGGTGATCACGACCGGGACGCGGTGGCGCACGACCACTTCCAGGTCGTCGGCGACCCGGGCGTTGGTGCGGTGCACGATGAGGTTCACGCCGAAGGGCGCGTCACCGGGCCCCAGGGCGCCGGCGATCCGGGAGAGCCACTCGTCCAGTCCAGCGGTGGTGCGCTGGTTCAGGGCGGGGAACGTGCCCAGGATACCGGCGCGGCAGGTCGCGACCACGAGGTCGGGCCCCGACACCAGGAACATCGGTGCCTCCACCACCGGCAGCCGCAGGCGCCCGTCGAGGGACGCGGGCAGCGCCATCCTCAGTTCGCCAGCGGGCGGTTGGTCGCCAGCAGGTGACGGACGCGGGCCTGGTTCGCCGGGCGCGGCAGCAGGTCGAGGGCCACGTCGATCTCGGCAGCGAGCAGGGCGTCCTCGGACGTGGTGTCCCCGGGTCCCGACCCGGTCAGCATGCGGGCGAGGGCGCCGACGATCACCTGGTCGGTCTGCGACGCGTCCGCCCACTCCGCGTCCAGGGCTCCGTCGGCGGGGTCGTGCAGGGGCAGCGCGCCGGCCCGTGCCGCCCGTTCGCCGGAGGCGACCAGCTCGAGCGCCACGGCCTTCGCCTCGGCCAGCACCCGGCGCCCGGACGCCACCACCTCGTCGGTGTCGCGGAGCAGGTGCCACGCGGCCGCCTGCCACGCCGAAGTGCTCACCTCGCAGCTCGAGGTCACCGCGAACGCCGCGCGAGCCGGATCGGCAACGCCGTCGCCGGCCGCCCGGGCGAGGGCCTGCGTGACGCCGCCCCAGCACGGGATGAGCCCGACCGTCCGCTCGGGGAAGCCGGCCCTCAGCTCCGCGTGGGCCACCA
The DNA here is from genome assembly GCA_023392635.1 of Actinomycetes bacterium. Taxonomy (GTDB): domain Bacteria; phylum Actinomycetota; class Actinomycetes; order Propionibacteriales; family Propionibacteriaceae; genus Propionicimonas. The sequence continues at coordinate 66,602 of JAEVYS010000105.1, forward strand.
CCCGGTCGGCGGTCAGCATCAACTCGTTGCCGCCACCCAGGGCGAACCCGCGAGCGGCCGCCACCACCGGGAAGGAAGCGTTCCGCACGGCGTGGAACGCCTGCTGCCCACGTCGGGCGAAGCCGCGCAGGCCGTCCAGGTCCTCGGCGTCGAGCAGTCGCACGAACGTGGCGAGGTCGGCGCCGGCGGAGAAGGCGCGCGCGGAGTCCGAGCCGATCACGAGCCCCTGGAACACGCCCGCCTCGCCCAGGCCGACCACCCGTTCGACCATCCCGATCACGCCGGGATCACACGTGTTCATCTTGGTGCGCAGCTCGAGGCAGGCGATCCCGTCGCCGAGGTCGACCAGCGCGGCGGACGGGTTCTCCGCCAGCGTGCCCCGCTTGTGCCGGGCCTCGGCCACGGTGACGACACCCTCGACCTTCCGCCGGTACCGCACCGAGCCGTCCGTGCCGAGGACGGAGTCGGCGGCGGGATAGAAGCCGCCCGCCTCCTCGGCCCTCCTCAGCAGCGCGGGCACCGCCCGTCCGGTCGCGGCGAAGCGTTCGGCCAGCGCGGACGCGCCAACGCTGTCGGCCAGGGCGAAGGGCCCCTTCGCCCACGCATAACCCAGCCTCATGCCGTCGTCGATCGCCTCCACGTCCTCGGCCACCTCGGCCGCGATCGCACAGGCGTAGTCCAGCACTTCGACGAACACCTCCTCCGCCCAGCGACCGGCGGCGCTGTCCGAGGCGAGGACGCCGGCCAGGTCCCGCGCGGACGCGGCCGGGTCCTGCGGCGCCCGTCGGGGGCGGTACTCCAGCGCGTCGAGGTCGAGCACCTCGTCCACAGCGTCGCCGCTCGCGTTGCGGCGCCGGTAGAACCCGCCCGGCCCGGCGCGGCCGATCAGGCCGTGGTCGAGGAGGTGGCCGAACACACGGTCGCCGCCCAGGTCGTAACGGTGGCAGGCGTCGGTGTCGGGCAGCGCGTTCTCGAGCACCGGCCACAGCAGCGGCACCAGGTTGATGCCGACCAGGTCGAACAGCCCGAACACCCCGGTGCGCGGGATGCCGAACGGACGTGACATCACCGCGTCGGCGGTCTCCACGTCCAGGCCGCGGCGGAACGCCTCGAGAGCGGCGACCGCCATCCAGTGGCTGCCCAGGCGGTTGGCGATGAAGCCAGGGGTGTCACGGCAGTCCAGCACCGTCTTGCCCAGCTGGCAGTCGGCGACCATCGTGACGCGGCGGCGGCCTTCGGCTGCGGTCGTGGCACCGGACACCACCTCGAGGAGCTCCATCGTCCGGGGCGGGTTGAAGAAGTGGGTGATGGTGAAGTCGCGCGCGAAGTCCTCGGAGTGGCCGCTGACGAGCTCGGACACCGGGATGCCCGACGTGTTCGACGACACCAGGGTGCCCGGGCGGCGCACGCCGTCGAGCCGCCGGTAGAGCTCGTGCTTGACCGCCGGGTCCTCGAACACCGCCTCGATGACCCAGTCCGCCGTGGCGCACTCCCCCAGGTCGTCGTCGACGTTGCCCGGCGTCACCCGGTCGGCGAAGGCGGGCACCATGAAGCCACCCACCTCCTGCTGGCGCGCGATGCCGTTCCGCGCCAGCGCCGAACGGTCCTCACCGTCGACGGCACGGTCGAGGAGGGTCACGGTGATCCCGCAGTTGGCGAGGTGCGCGGCGATACCGGCCCCCATGGTCCCGGCACCCACGACGACGGCGCGGCGGACGGGTTCGAAGGCGGACGCCCGCGGAATGCGTGGCTGTCGGTCGGCGATGGTCATCTGAACCTCCTGGCCCCCATCCTGCCCCGGCTGTCCAGCGGGCCCGGAAGCCCCGGATCAGGAATTCACCTTCGGCACGGACGCATTCTGTGCGAAGGTTGTGCCCGACGAGCCACTCGTGGATCGCACACCCCCTTACGTCCGATGAGGAATCACCGGTCACCACCTGCATTACGCACCCCCCAGTAATGGAGCCGTCATGTCCCTCGACACCGATCTCGCCCCTGCCACCGTCCTGCAGGCGGCAACCGACCGCCCCGCCCCGCGTCGCGCCTTCGTCGACGCCCACGCGGGCGCGACCAGCAGGCTCACCGGGTCCTGGCACCTCGTGCGACCCCGCTCCGGCGGGCAGCCCCGGTACGCCGTGGTCGAGAGCTGATTTCCGCCGTGCGGCCGCCGCGCACCCATTCCTGAATCACCACGGCGGGGCGTGCCGCATTCTGCACCGCGGGTATTCGCGGTGCGCTTTCCCGGAATGCGTCGGGCCGGCACGCCTCACCGATCGGCGGAACTCATCACCGGCTCGGCGATTCGACCCTGCGCCTCCCGCTGCACGCGGGCACGCCACCACAACGCGAGCCCGAGCTCGACGCACCCGATGAGCGCGATCACCGGCTGCAGGAAGAAGAACACCTGCAGCAGCGCGAGCTGCATGCCGATCCAGGCCAGGAGCGAGGCGCCCGCCAGCACGCCGGCCAGGACGCCGAGGCCCGGGCGGCGCGGCATGCCGACCACCGGCACGGCCGCGAGCAGGTGCGGCACGGCGACCAGCGAGATCAGGATCCACCCGGGACCGACCCAGGTGGAGAACGGCGTGCGGACCAGCCACTCGATCGGCATCTTCCACGTGTCGGTGATCAGGCCGATGCCACCGCTCACCGCCTGGTAGGCGACGAACAGTTCGACGGCCGCGAGGGCCCAGGCCTGCCAGGGACGGACGGGACGGCGCCGGGTGTTCATGAGTCGAGCTCCTTCTGGGTGACGGTGAGTGCGGTGATGGTCAGGCCGAGGTCGCGGAGGCGGTTGCACAGCGCGTGCACCGCGGCCTGGTCGGGGAGCGTTCCGCTGCACAGCGTCCGTGCCGACGGCAGCGGCTGCGTGACGAGCGGCTCCAGCCACTCGGCGAGGTCGGCCCTCAGGTGGCCCGCCACCTCGAGGCGGACGGTCATCTCGCTGGTCACTGTGCTCCGATCTGGATGGGGAAGGCTTCTGGTCACAGCGTGCTCCCCCTCGACGGAGCCCGCCTCCATCGCAGGATGGAGGAGTGGGTTGATTCCGCGGATGTGCGAATCCCGCCTCGCTCCGAACGCGTCCCCACTAGCATTTTCGCTGGCGCCTTCGCGCCGTCGGGGGAGGGTGTGGATGTTCCTGCTTCGCAGCAAGCTGGCGGTCCCGAGGGTGGGCCGCGGCCTGGTCTCCCGTCCCCGCGTCCTCGAACTGTTCGCCCTGCCGGCCACCACCCGCCTCTGCGTCCTGTCGGCGCCGCCGGGGTTCGGCAAGACCAGCGCGGTGGTCGACTGGCTGCAGGCGAGCGGACGCCGCGCGGCGTGGCTCTCGCTGGACGAGCGGGACAACGACCCCGGCCGCTTCGTGCCGTACCTGGTGGCGGCGATCCATGGCGCCGCGGAGGCGTCCGACGACCTCGCGCACCTCGACACCACCGAACCTCTCGACGTGGTGGCGGGACTCGTCTCCCTGCTGGAGGAGCCCGCAGGGCCGTCGGTGGTCGTGCTCGACGACGTGCACGTGCTCCACGACCCGACCGTGCTCCGCGTCCTCGAAGCCTTGGTGGCCCACCTCCCCGAGGACCGGCTGGTGGTCCTGGTCTCCCGCGAGGACCCGCCCCTGCGGCTCTCCCGGCTGCGCGCGGCCGGCGAGCTCGCCGAGCTCCGTGCGGACGACCTGCGGTTCACCGAGCCCGAGGCGGACGCGTTCTTCCGCCGGCGCATGGGCCTGAACCTCTCCCCGGACGCGGTGCACGCGCTGACCGTCTCCGCGGAGGGCTGGCCCGCGGTGCTGCAACTGGCCGCGCTCTCGCTGCAGGGGCGGCCGGACGCGGCGGCGCGGGCCACGGCGATCGCGGCCGACCACCGGCTGATCCTCGACTACATCACCGAGGAGGTGCTCGGCCGGCTGGACCCCGGCACCGTCGACTTCCTGCTGCGCACCGCGCACCTGGAGCGCCTGACCGGGCCCCTCTGCGACGCGGTGACCGGACGCGCGGACGGCGCGGCGACCCTGGAGCGGCTGGAGCGGCAGAACCTCCTGCTCGTTCCCCTGGACGAACACCGGCGCTGGTACCGGTTCCACCGCCTGTTCGCCGAACTCCTCAGGCTGCGCGGCAGGTCGCTCGCGCCGGCCGTCCACCGTGCGGCCGCGCTCTGGTACCGCGACACCGGCTCCCTTGCCGATGCGCTCGAGCATGCCGTACGGGTCGGCGACGTCGCAGCCACCGAGGCACTCGTCTGGGAGCTCGGCAGCCGCATGCTGCACCTGGGCGAGGTGCCGGCGGTCCGCTCGTCCCTCGCCCTGCTCCCGACGGAGGCGGCCCGGTCGAGCCTGTCGGTGTGCCTGCTGCAGGCCTGGGCGTGTGTCCTCGGGGGGCCGGTCATGGATCCCGACGAGTGGCTCGAGCTCGCCGCCGCGGCAGCAGCCGCGGCACCTGCCGGCACGGAACGGCTGGCACCGATCCTGCCCGGCATGTCGCAGATGATCCGCTCGATGGCCACCAGCCACGCCGGACGAGCCGCGGAGGCTGTCGAGCTCGCCCTGGCGGCGCTGCGCGACGGGCCGCCGGCCGCGGCCGAACCGCGACTCGCCGCGGTGTACTCCGGCGACGGCTTCACCGTCCTCGGGCACGCGTACTGGGAGGCCGGTGACCTGGCGCGCGCCGTGGGCGCCTACACCCAGGCGCTGCCGCTGCTGAGGACGGTGGGGAACTGGCTGGCGGTGGCGGAGATGACCGGCAACCTCGCCCGGATCGAGCTCGACCGCGGCCGCCCGGGCGCGGCCCTCGCCGCCTGCGACGAGTACGGCGAGCGCGGCACGCCCGCCGACGCACGGGTGCTGCTGGCGCGTGCCGAGGCCCTGCGCGACCTCGGACGGCCGGATGCCGCCGAGACGGCGGGGGTGGCGCTGGAGCGCGCCAGGGCCGCCGGCGACCTGACCACGATCACCCGCGCCCGGGAACTGCTCTCCGGCCGGACCACGGGCTCCTTCGCGCTGCCCAACGGCCAGTCGGTGAGCGCGCGGGAGCTGGAGGTGCTCACCCTCATCGCGGCGGGACGCACGAACGCGCAGATCGCCGAGGAACTGTTCGTGACCGTGGGCACCGTGAAGACGCACGCACACTCGATCGCGACGAAGCTCGACACCACCGGGCGCATGGAGACCGCGGCACGCGCGCGGGAGCTGGGGCTCGTCGACTGAGCCCCGTCCCGCCCGCGAATCATCCGTCGGCTCTATCCGCCGATGGAGGCGCCGGGCCGGTTCCCGACCGACGCTGGGACCACCGAAACCCTGAGGAGTCCCGATGTTCGCCTTCTTCCTCCTGCCGGCCGAGCTGCGCCGCGACGACTCGCTGCGACAGGCCGGCCTGCCGCGCCGCCCCCTCGGACGCGCCGTGCGGCCCGCGGCTGCGGCACGCCAGCTGCCCCACGTCCGCGATCTCGAACTCGCGGCGTGATGTCGAAGCTCCCGGCCTTCTTGCGGAACTTCCCGCTGAGTTCATTCTTCGCCCTGGCCTACGGCCTGTCCTGGCTCGCGTGCCTTCCCCACCTCCTGTGGGAGTGGGGTGTCGTCCGGGCCGACGTGCGCGCCGGCTTCCTGCTCAAGCAGTGGGTGGGCCCGGCCGCCGCGGCGCTGGTGATGGCCACCCTGCGCGGCGGGCGGGCCGCACGCCGGCGGTTGCGCGCGTCCGGCCGGCGGTGGCGGGTGTCCCCGGTCTGGTACCTGGTGGCCCTGGTCGGCGCGCCGGCCCTGGTGCTGGTGGGGGTCCTGCTCGTGTGCGGGCCGCCGGCGGTCCCGGTGGGCGTCTCGTTCGTCCCGGTCCTGTCCTGGCTGGGTTCGTTCGCGCTGGTGTTCCTCGCGGTCGGGCTGCCCGAGGAACTCGGCTGGCGCGGGTTCGCACTCCCCCGGCTGCAGGAGCGGTTCGGCCCACTGCGCGGCACTCTCCTCCTCGGCGCCTTGTGGGCGCTGTGGCACCTGCCCTTCTTCCTGACCTCCGACCACGGCGGAGGCCCGGGCGTGGACGCCGGTGCGGTCGCGGCGAACTTCGCCGTGTTCACGGCCATGGTCGTCGCGCTGTCCGTGCTCTTCACCGTGGTGTTCAACCGGACGGGGGGCAGCGTGCTCCTGGTGGCGCTGCTGCACACCGCGATCGACACCGGGCAGATCACCTGGCTTCCCCTGTTGCTGCCCGTCGGCCTCGCGAACTCCACGTCCGGTGAGTTCACTCTCGACCTCGCGCTCCTGTGCACGTTCGGTCCGGCAGCCCTGGCGGTGGCCCTGGCCACCCGGGGCCGGTTGGGGTACCCGGGGGCTGTGGGGACGCCGGTCGACATCGTGGCCGCCGCGGCGTAGAGAGCGCTTTCAGTGCTAGCTTGCAGGAGAGCCGATTCTCGTTACGACGAAAGGACGACGATGTCCGGACTGCCCTACCAGGACGCATCCCTGAGCCCCGAGGAACGGGCCGCCGACCTGCTCGGCCGGCTCACGCCGGAGGAGAAGGCGGCCCAGTTGAGCCAGTTCTTCTACTTCGGCACCGGTGAGTTGCCGTCGGCGGAAGCACTGGCGGCGATGCCGGAGGAGGCGCGTTCCTTCGCGATGCAGCCGGTGAACGTCGAGGCGACCCTCGAGCGCGGTGGCGCCGGTTCGGTGCTGTTCGTGGTCGACCCGGCACTGCACAACCGGCTCCAGAAGAAGGCGATCCAGGGCAGCCGTCTGGGCATCCCGCTGATCTTCGGCTTCGACGTCATCCACGGGCTGCGCACGATCCTGCCGGTGCCGATCGCGCTCGCCGCGTCCTGGTCGCCCGACGTGATCGCCGAGGGCCAGTCGGTCGCGGCCAGGGAGGCTCGCGCGGTGGGCGTCAGCTGGACGTTCGCGCCGATGGTCGACATCGCGCGCGACCCCCGCTGGGGACGCATCATCGAGGGCGCCGGCGAGGACCCCTGCCTCGGCGCTGCCGTGGCCGCCGCCCAGGTCCGCGGCTTCCAGGGCGACCTGGGCGACGCCAACGTGATCGCCGGGCCCAAGCACTTCGCGGGCTACGGCGCGGCCAGGGGCGGACGCGACTACGAGGACTCCGACATCTCCGACGCAGAGCTGCACAACGTCTACCTGCCGCCGTTCCGGGCAGCGGTGGAGGCCGGCGCGGGCAACGTGATGAGCGCCTACATGGACCTCAACGGCGTGCCGGCGAGCGGCAACCGCTGGCTGCTCACCGACATCCTCCGCGACGAGTTCGGGTTCGAGGGCTTCGTGGTGAGCGACGCGAACGCCGTCCGCTCGCTGGCGGTGCAGCACTTCGCGCGCGACCTCACCGACGCCGCCGCCCGCGCCCTCAACGCCGGCCTCGACATGGAGATGTGCATGTTCGACCCGGCGTTCAGCCGGCTCCCGCAGGCCGTCGCTTCCGGCCAGGTGGAGGAGGCCACGCTCGACCGGGCCGTCCGCCGGGTGCTGGAGGCCAAGTTCCGGATGGGCCTGTTCGAGCACCCCTACGTCGACGAGGCCGCGGTCCCGTCGGTCCTCGGCGACGCGGCGTCCCGCGCGGTCGCGCGCCGGGCCGCGGAGAAGACGTTCGTGCTGCTCCGCAACGAGGGCCTGCTGCCCCTGGCCGCCCAGAAGAGCATCGCCGTGATCGGCCAGCTCGCCGACTCCCCGCGCGACACCCTCGGACCCTGGGTGTTCGACCACGACACCGCGGAGACCGTGACGATCCTGGACGGCATCAGGGCGCGTGCCGGAGCGGGCGTCGAGGTGGCGTACGCCCCGGGAGTGGCCGTGGGCACGCGGGTGTTCGCCTCGATGTTCGACAACATGGACCACGACCTGCCGAGCACTCCCGAGGGCTTCGACGCCGACGCCGAGCTCGCCAGGGCGGTGGAGCTCGCCCGCCACAGCGAGGTCGCCGTCGTCGTCGTCGGGCAGAACCAGAACATGATCGGCGAGAAGGCCTCGACCTCCACCCTGGAGCTTCCCGGCCGCCAGCTCGAACTGCTGCAGGCGGTCGTGGAGACCGGGACGCCGACGGTCGCGCTGGTGATGTCGGGCCGTCCGCTCGACCTGCGTTGGGCGGCGGAGCACGTGCCCGCGATCCTGCAGGTCTGGTACCCGGGCAGCCAGGGTGGCGCCGCGGTCGCGTCGGCCCTGTTCGGGGACGTGGCGCCCGGCGGCAAGCTGCCGTTCACCTGGCCGCGCACCGTCGGCCAGGTGCCGATGGTCTACAGCCACTACCGCACGTTCCAGCCGGAGGAGGCCCACCAGCGCTACTGGGACGAGGAGTCGACGCCGCTTTACGTCTTCGGCCACGGGCTGTCCTACGCGTCCTTCCACTACGGCAGGCCGCGGCTCGAGCCCGCCGAGATCGAGGTGGGGGCGAGCACGACGGTGTCGGTCGAGGTGACGAACTCCTCGCGGGTCGCCGGCGACGAGGTGGTCCAGTTGTACGTGCACCAGCGCCACGGGCTCTCGACCCGGCCGCTGCGCGAGCTGAAGGCCTTCCGGCGCATCGCCCTGGCCCCCGGCGAGACCCGCACCGTGACGTTCGAGCTCGGTGAGGACCAGCTGCGCTACTGGAGCGCGGTCACCCGTGACTGGGTGCAAGACGAGACCGAGCTCGACATCTGGGTCGGTGGCTCGTCCGCCGTGGCGCAGGGCGAGAGCGACGTCGTGCTGACCGTCCGGAACTGACCGGGGTCGACGACAGTCTCCCCGGACTCTCCGGCCACGGTCTGGCTACCGTCCTCCCGGGCCTGACCCGGGCTCGCGCGTGCGGCGCTCCTGGACGTGGTACAGGAGCGCCGACCCGAAGAGGACGGCGACGAAACCGACCAGCATCACCCACGTCAGCGGCCGGTCGGTGTGGAACTCGCCGGGCGCCCGCGCGGCGCCGACCAGCATCAGTGCCACCATCACCACCTCGACCTGGGTCATCAGGCGCAGCGTGATCCAGCGGGCGTCGAACACCGCCCCGAGCCCAGCCGCACCCAGGCAGAAGATGGCGCCCACCACTCGACAGGTGAGCGGCGTGAGGTCCCACGGCCACACCGCGATCATGGACGGGGGGGTGACGAACATCACCAGCCCGGTGACCAGCGCGGCGAGGCCCACCACGGCGACGACTCCGCGGGCCGCCGGCCCGAGCCGGCGCTCGTCGGGAAGCGGGCGCGACGCGTACCTGCTGTTGGCCACGCAGGACAGGACCACCAGGAACGGCGCGGTGAAGTACAGCCCGGCCCAGAGCCAGAACGCGACGTGCTCGTGGGCGAACCGGTCCCAGTGGAGGATCGTCGCCACGCCGAGCAGCGAGGCGAACAGCGCCACCGCGACGAAGCCCAGGTGCAGCGACGTCCAGCGGCGCTCCCACAGGGCGCGGACGAAGAACCAGAATCCGCCCAGGTAGGCCGAGGCCAGCACCATCGGCGTCAGCGTCGGCCGGATCGTCCACGCGAACAGGCGCTCGGTGTCGGAAGGGAAGACGTACAGCACGACGAAGGCCACGATCAGGAACGGCGCGATGAACCCCGAGAGGAGCCGCGTCGAGCGCAGCACCCGGTCGTCACGGACCCGCCCGTCACGCGCGGCCATCCCCGCCCCCTGCTCACCCCTACGCAGAGACGGCGCGGGGATCCGAGCCGACAATAGGTCCGTCCGGCGCACCCCGAACAGGGAGTAGATGTGACCAGCGCAGCTTCCGGCGAGCATCCCGCCGGCATCGCCGAACTGGTGGCGGCGATGCGCCGGCGGCTGGACGGCCTCCCCGCCGGCGAGGCGGCGCTCGGCGAGTTCCTCGCCACCTACCTGCGCACGACCGAGGCGGTCGGCGCAGCGGTCGCCGCCCGCGACTTCGAGGACCCGGATTGGGTGGAGCGCTGGGACGTGGCCTTCGCAGACCTCTACCTGGCGGCGCTGGACGCGCACCTGGATCCGGCCGGGACACCGTCGCGCCCGTGGCGGCTCGCATTCGACGCGGCGACGAGCCGGCCCCCGCTGCTGAACGTCCTGCTGGGGATCAACGCCCACATCAACTACGACCTGCCCCAGGCACTGCTCGCGGTGATCAGCGACGCCGAGTTCGCCGACCCGAAGCTGCTGGAATCCCGTCACCGCGACCACATCCGCATCGACGCCGTCCTGGCCGGGCGGGTGGCCGCGGAGGACGTCGAGCTGTCGGCCCGCTCGGTGCGATCGCTGGTCGACCGCGGGCTGCGTCCGGCCAACCGGTGGGCCAGCCGGCGGTTCCTCGCCGAGGCCCGCGTGAAGGTCTGGAGGAACACGACCGAGCTCCAGCGGGCGCGGGCCGCGGGCGCGGATCCCTTCCGGGCCCGCCTCGCGGAACTGGAGGTCCTGACGGCGGCCAAGGTCGCCGACCTCCTGCGGCCCGGCCAGGTGCTGCTCCGCCTCGCGGTGTCCGGCTTCGGCGTCACGCTCCCTCCGCCGGCCTGACCGCGCGGGAGGTGCCGGATCGAGGCCTCAGGCCTCCACGGGCGCCACGCCGGCGGGTTCGGCGGAGGCGCGGCTCACCCGTTCCACCGCGAGGGCGCCGACCAGGCCGAGCAGGATGAAGGCGGCCGCCACCCACAGCACCGCGCTCACGCACTGCGCGAACGCCACCGACAGCTGGTCGGCCACCGCCGGTCCGAGGTGGCCGAAGTAGCCGTGGGTGCCCTTCTTGCGGATCATCGAGATGACGGCGCCCGCGGTTCCGGTCATGTAGTCGATCATCGTGTTCGCGTCGTCGGCGCTCACGCCGGCGACCAGCGACAGCCGGGCCGGGACGGTGACGGCGAACCCGATTGCGAGCACGGTCCCCGCCAGCGCCGCGCCGAGGGCCGACCCCAGCTGGCGAACGGTGCTCTGCGTGGCCGAGGCCACGCCCGAGACTCCCACGGGCACATCCCCCAGGACGGTCGACGTGAGCTGGGCGGACGCCAGGCCCAGGCCCAGCCCGTACACCGCCAGCAGGCCGGCGATGACCCACGCGGACGGCTGGGACGGGAGCACTGCTGCGGCTGCGACCGCGGCGCCGAGCTCGATGGCCAGACCCAGGGTGACCACCCGCGGCGGCCCGAGTCGGGACGCCAGCGAGCGTGCCCTCGCCCCGGCGAAGAACGCGCCGAGCGCCATGGCGGCGAGCACCCAGCCCGCCCTCAGGATCGTCAGCCGCATCGCGTAGACCAGGTACAGCGGGAGCCCGAACAGCAGCGCGAACTCCCCCACCGCCACCATGGCTGCGGTCAGGTTGCCCCAGGCGAACGTCGGCAGCCTGAACAGCGACAGGTCGAGGATCACCGCCCGACCCCGGGAGAGGCGCCGCCGCTCCAGGAGCAGGAACGCGGCGGTGAGGACGGCACCGGCACCGAGGGCGAAGGGTACCGGCGACACCGTCGCCGTCTCCGGCCTGACCAGCCCGAACAGGGTGAAGTCGTTCCGCGGGCTCCACCAGCCCAGGTCGTGGCCCTCGATCAGCCCGAACACCAGCAGCCCCAGGCCCGTCCCGCTGGTGAGCAGCCCGCCGACGTCGACGCCGCGCGCGGCTTCCCCCCTGGTCTCGGGGAGGAACCCCGCGGCCAGACCGACCACCACCAGGGCGAGCGGCAGGTTGACCAGGAACACCCAGCGCCAGCTGAACGCCGTCGTGAGCCAGCCGCCGAGCAACGGGCCGACCGCGGCCGCCGCGGCGATCACCGCCCCCCAGAGCCCGAAGGCGAGGCTACGGTCCCGTCCGCGGAAGTTCGCGTTCAGGCTGGACACCGTCGCGGGCAGGATCATGGCGCCGCCGATCCCCTGCACACACCGCGAGACGATCAGTTCCCCGGCGTCCTGGGCGCCGGCGGCGGTGAGGCTGGCCATGGCGAACACCGAGACGCCGAGCACGAACAGCAGCCGACGGCCGAACCGGTCCCCCAGCCGTCCGGACGTGAGGAGCAGCGCGGCGAACACCACCGCGTAGAGGCTGTTCACCCACTGCGCGTCCGCGAGGCCGAGACCGAGGTCGTCGATGATGGACGGCAGCGCCACCGACACCACCGTGCCGTCGAGGACGATCAGCGCCAGTCCTGCCGCGAGCCCCGCGAAGCCGAGCCACCGCGTCGCGCCCGACGGCTCGGTTCCCACCGGGTCGGCGACAGCGACAGCGGGCTCCATGCACCCACGCTATGTCCCCCGCCCCCGGGTCGCCCTAACGCAGGCTCAAGCCTTCCTCAAGCCGTCCGGCCGCCGCCGTCACATCCCTCCAGCAAAGGGGCGGCTCCCGGGCATCAGCCGGCGGTGTCGATGTTGAGGATGTTGCCGTCCGGGTCGGTGAACCAGACGGCCCGGGCGCCGTTGCCGAAGTCGGCGACGCCGTCCGACCAGGTGCCCTCCGGGGTGTCGAAGGTGAGGAAGTCCACGCTCTTCCCGCGGAGGGCGCCGACCAGTTCGTCGAAGGCGTCCGCCGGCACCTGGAACGACATGTAGGTGGCCTGGTTGCTGCCGGCGAACGAGGACGGGTACACCAGGAACGACCCGCTGCCCGCCTGGTACATCACCCCGTCCGGGGCATCCCTCCCCCGGGAGAATCCCAGGACTCCTTCATAGAACTCCTGCGCTTTGGGCAGGTCGGTGACCGCGATGGTCGGAATGGGGGCGAAGTCGGCGAGCATGTCACGCACCTCCTCGGCGCCGGACGCACGTCGTCCGGGCAGGACACACGCTAGGGCAGCGCGGCCCGCAGGGATCGGGACACTTTTGCGGATGCGGCCGGTCGGCGAGGGTCCTCTGACCGGCCGGAAGCGCCCTCAGGGCGTCGCCCAGATCTGGAGGCGGCCGGTCTCGGCGGCCGAACGGGGTTCGTAGGAGTCGGTGCGCACGAGCCAGAAGCCGAGCCGGCGCGGGACGGCGGCGCTCGCCGCGTTGGCCTCGTCGGTGTGGATCTCGACGCGGCAGACCTCCGGGAGCGCCAGCGCGGCGGCCGTCAGCGCTCCGGCGGCCGCTGTGGCCAGCCCGCGTCCGGTGTGGCCGGCGTCGAGCCAGTAGCCCACCTCCAGCCCGTCCGGCCCGATGCGCCGGTGCAGGCTGAACCCCCCGATGACCCGACCGCCGTCTCCCCACCTCAGCGCGTAGAGGTAAGCGGTGTGCGCCTCCCAGTCGGCGGGTGCGGCCCCGATGCGCTCGGCCCGGTACGCCGGGTCGTCGCCCCACGGAATCCAGTCGCGCAGCCGCAACGCGTTCGCCGCAGCGGCCGCGATGACCTCCGCCACGTCCTCGGCGCCGACCCTCACTAGGACGGCCCGACCACGGTCGGGGCCGCCCAGTTCGAGCCGGTCGGGCGGGGCGGTGGGAGTGGGCATGGGGCCATCGAAGCGCCTTGGGGTGCAGTGGGCAAACGCCTCGGCGCGATCAGGCCGGGCGAAGTCCGGTGAAGGAGCCGGTGCCGCCCTGCTCGATCACCCCTGCGGCCACCCGGGTGGCGAGGTCGAGCGCGTCCTGCGGGGCCCGGCCCTCGCGCAGGCCCGCCAGGAGCCCCGCGGTGGCCGCGTCCCCGGCACCCGTCGTGGTGCCGACCCTCGCCAGGGGCGCCGCCGGTGCCGCGAGCCGCGCTCCGGCCCAGGCGGCCACGTCGAGGGGGTACCGGGTGAGCCGCCGCAGCCGGTCCGCGTCCGCCCCCCCCAGCAGCCCCCCCGCCGGCCCGGCGGGGCGCCTCCCCACCCCAGCGCCCATCCCCAGCAGTTGCTCGACCAGCGCACGTCCACGCTCCGGGGTGTAGCTGCCGCCCAGGTGCAGCGCGGACGCCAGGTCGTCCCAGCTCGGCGTCACGACATCGGTCGACGGCAGCACCCGCTGGAGGAAGCCGGTCCAGTCGACCGTTCCCGCCGGGGTCAGCGGGTCCACCCACGACAGGTCGAGGCTGGTCACGATCCCGCCGGCCGCCGCGGTGGCCAGGAAGGCGCCGAGCGCAGCCCCGGAGTCGGCGCACACCCCGGGCATCAGCGAGGGGTAGCCGAAGTGGACCAGGTCGATCCCGTCGAGGTCGACCCGGTCGAGGCGGAGCCCCGCGTTGGCGCCGGGATGGTGCCAGAACGTCCGGTCGACGCCGGGCGGCTCCACCACGATCGTGTAGGACGAGGCGAGGTCGACGACCTGGGGGCGGAAGTCGAAACCGCGGACTCCGGCGAGCATGCCCGCGGTCAGGCGGCCGAACTCGTCCCCGCCGATCGCGGCCCAGCCCACGACGGGGACGCCCAGCGCGGCGAGCGTCCGCCCGGTGTTGGCGACGACTCCGCCCAGCCCGAGGACGGCCGGCCCCAGCTGCGCGAGCACACCGGGTTCGACAACGGGGGGCCCGAGCAGTTGCGGCGTGAGGTCGACGCAGAGGTGACCGACCACGGCTACCCCGGCCATGGGATCAGCCGACGTCCTCGCGGGCCTCCGGCTCGTCGACGGGCGGCTCGATCGGGTCGGCGGTCACCGGGATGCCCGCCATCAGCACGGGGGCCGACAGGTCGATGGTGCGGACGGTGCGGGGCGCGAGTGGCTTGGACACGTAGGTGGGACGCGTGATCGGGATCGGGTCCCACAGCGAGGCCACCCGGTTCACCGGCACGCTCAGCTCGATGGAGTGCTCGTGCTCGGCCACGTCCGAGGCGGACAGCGAGATCGCCACCGTCGCCTCGTCCGGGCACTCCCGGATCTCCTCGGCGCGCCGGGCGAGGTCCGCCCGCATCGCGCGGACGCTGAACCGCGCCACCACGAGGAACGCGGCGATCAGCACGGCCGGGATGACCGCACCCCACCAGGCACCGATGCCGAACCAGGCCAGTCCCGCCACGATCAGCTGGACGACGAGCAGGAAGATGAGGAGGCGGCGGCGGCGCTGGGCGGCGTCGCGATCACGCAGGTGCAGTTCGCGGAGCATCGCCCGCCGGGTCAGCGGGGTGGACACCGCGGCGGTGCCCTCCGCCGCCTCGGCCAGGGAGGTGCCGCTCCGCACGATCGTCACCGACGCGCTGAACGGGATCTCGGACGCGGCCTCCTCGGCGAGGTCGTCGCCCCGGTTCCGCAGGAAGTAGGGGATCAGGTACATCAACCAGGCTGCAGCGATCACAGCGAAGATCAGCCCGGTCATTCCCACACCCGAACCGTATTGGGGCGGCGGGGGCATCCGGCCCACCCCGGGCGGAGTGTCGGGGAATAGCGCCGGTATCTAGCTGGTTCGCCCGAGCCTGGCCTCGTAGCGGGCCAGCACCGTCCCCGGGACCGGCTCGGCCTCGAGCACGAACACGTCGTGGTCACGCCAGGCACCGTCCACGTGCATGTAGCGCTCGCGGCGTCCCTCGTAGCGCGCCCCGAGCTTGCGCACCACCGCCAGGCTGTTCGCGTTCTCCGGCCGGATCGCGATCTCGATGCGGTGCAGCTTCAGCACGTCGAAGCAGTAGTCGCAGGCCATCGCCACGGCGGTCGGGATGATCCCGCGTCCCGCCCACTGCGGGTCGACCCAGTAGCCGACCTGTGCCCAGCAGGCCGAGCCGCGGGTGATGCCGGAGATCGTCACCTGGCCGGCGAAGACCGCCTTCCCACCCGGCGGCGTGTACTCCACCGCCCACGGCAGCATCTGCCCGCGTCGGGCCCGCCCGCTGAAGGTGGTGACGAGCTGGCTGAAGGTCAGGCTGGGTTCGGGCGACTCGGGCGGACGGCTGGAGTCCCACGGGCGGAACCACGAGCCGGCCCGGCTGCGGATCCGAGCCCAGTCGGCCTCGTCGCGACGCCGCAGGGGACGCAGCACGACGGGCCCATGGGCCAGCCGCACCGGCCACGACGACCCGGCCATGCCGGCCTCAGTCCAGCGGCCAGCAGGTCACGTCGCCGTGCGCAGCCACCGGCTCGCTCCCTGCCGGCAGGACGATCACCGCGCTCGCGCGGGCGAGTTCCGCGGCCCCGACCTCGTGCATCGCGAGCGGCGTCACCCCACGGTCGGTGAGCTCGGCCAGCAGGAATCGGGTGGTCGAGGCCTCGGGCTCCAGCCGCACGGTGACCGGCGCCGACACCTCCCGTGGCCGCGTGGCCTGCGCGCCGGCCAGCCGCTGCACCAATGGCCGGCCAAGCACCAGGTAGGCGAGGTACGCGCCGACCGCCCCGGGCGGCAGCACCAGCACGGGCGTCTGGTCGGGTCCCACCAGCGCGAACAGCTGGCGGCCGGGCAGGGCGTCGACTTCGGCCACGTCGACGGCGTCGGCGTCGGTGAACAGGCCGAGCAGCTCGTCGGTGACCTCGGCCACCAGGAGCACGAGGTCGGAGCGGATCAGCTGTTCGCCGAGGACGGTGGCGAGCGCCTTCGGCTCGGCCGGCACGATGCCGCCGGCGAACACCTGCGCCCCGTCGGCGCGAGCCGTCGCGGCGAGCAGGGTCGTGCAGGCGTCGTAGGTCTGGGACAGCCGGGTCAGCGGCAGGCCGGGCTCGACGAGCGTGCTGTCGGCGGTGAGCACGACCACGCGGGGACGCGGCCGGGCGAGCACCTTGTCGTAGCCGAGTTCAGCGATCAGGCCCAGCACCCGGGGGGTGAGGTCGGTGCCCCTGGCGACCAGCTCCTCCCCGTCGCTGATCCGCGACCCGACGAGCCGCAGGTTGGCCAGGTGGTCGATCTCCCCGGTGAACTGCACCTCATCGCCCACGGCCAGCCCGGACGCGCTCGGCACGACCGCGTCGGCGCCCTCGGGGATCGGGGCCCCCGCTGCGACCCGGACGGCCGTGCCCTTGGTCATGGGGGCGCCGCGGTACCCGCCGGCCTCGATCTCGTCGACCACCGGCAGCACCACCGGGAGTTCGGGACTCGCGCCCACGAGGTTGGCGTGCCGCACGGCCCAGCCGTCGGTCGTCGCCGAGGTGAAGGTGGGCAGGTCCAGGTCGGCCACGATCGCCTCGCAGAGCGTCAGGCCGGCCGCATCGAGCAGGCCGATCCCGAACGGGTGCAGCGCCTCCACGTGGCGCAGCAGGACGGCGAGGTGCGCCTCGACACTGCGCGGGCCGGCCGCCGGATCGGGCGCCCCGTCGAGGCGGCGCGGCGCGCGAGGCGGCACGTCCTCCACCTCCGGCTGAAGGTCATCCTTGGGGCGGGCGAAGAGGGGCATGGGCCTACGATAAGTCAATGACCAGCCCGGGCCGGGAAGGCCAGCCGCAAGGCTCGGCATCGGTCGCCAAGGCCGGACTGCGGACGCGACTCCGCTCCGCGCGGGCCGCCCGCGGAAGCGACCCGGCGGCCGACGACGCCCGGACGACCCGCGCGCTCGCGGCCTGCGCCGGCGCCGCGGTGGTGGCCGCCTACGCCTCCCGGCCGGATGAGCCGGACACCTCCGCCCTCATCGAACTCCTCCGGCTGGCCGACGTGCGCGTCC
>JAEVYS010000123.1 GCA_023392635.1 Actinomycetes bacterium
CTGTTGCGGCCTGCACGTCGCGCTCGATGACCCGGCCCTGCGGGCCGGTGCCGGCGAGCTTCTCGGCCGCGATGCCATGGGACGCGGCGAGGCCGCGAGCGCGGGGCGAGACGGCGCTCGCGCCCTCATGCGTGCCTCGAGAAGCCGCCGCGGGCTCCGAGGCGACCGGGCGGGTCGGCACCTGCGAAGGCGCGCTCTCATCGATCTCGCCGGCCTCCCCTGTGGTCTGCGGCGGCAGCCCGCTGCCGGCCAGGAACTCCTCCACGTTCTCGCCGGGCTCACCGACCACGACGATCGGCTGCTTGACCGGCACGTCGTCGCCCTCCTCGGCGAGGAGCGCGAGCACGGTCCCGCTGACTCCGGCCGGCACCTCCATCGAGGACTTGTCGGTCTCGATCTCGCACAGCAGCGACGAGGCCTCGACCGTGTCGCCCACCTTGACCAGCCAGGTGGTGATCAGGCACGACTCCACGGTGTTGCCAAGCTGTGGCATGACCACTACCTGAGCCATTCGTTGTTCTCCTCGTTGCTAGACGAAGCGGGCGCTGACGCCGCTGTTCAGAAGGTCGTTACGGGACTCGGCGTCCATGCCCGAGTCGGTGATGACGCCGGTGAGGTCGGCCAGGTCCATGACCCGGACGAACCCGGCCTTCCCGTACTTGCTGGAGTCGGCGACCAGCCACGACTCGGCAGCGCGGGCACGCATGGCCTGGATGACCTCAGCGCCCTCGGAGAAGGCGGTGGTGAGGCCGCGTCCCACGGTGAAGCCGTCGGTGCCGAAGAAGGCCAGGCGGACGTTGAAGTCCTCGATCGTGCGCAGGGCGACCGGACCGACCAGGGACTCGCTGGTGCGGTGGAACGTCCCACCGGTGAGCACCACGGTGAGGCCGGGGTGCAGCCGCGCGTGCCGCACGACCAGCGTCGAGTTCGTGAGGATGCGCACGCCACGACGAGTGCCCAGGTGGGCCACGATCTCCGCGCAGGTGGTGCCGGCCTCGATCATGATCAGGTCGTCGTCGCGGACGAGCTCGGCGGCGGCGGCGCCGATGCGCTCCTTCTCGCCGGAGTGCTGCAGCTGGCGTTCGAGGACGTTGCGGTAGCCGGTGGCTTCGGCTCCGCCGTGCGTGCGGGCCAGCAGGCCACGGTCCTCGAGGTTGCGCAGGTCGGTGCGCACGGTGACCTCGGAGACGCCGAGGTCGCGGGAAAGACTGGAGACGGACAGGGACCCCTCGCGGGCCAGGCGCGCCAGGATCGCTGTCTCGCGGTCGCCGCGCTCGATCCCCATCGATCGGCCCTTTCGTTTTACTTTCGTTTTATCCCTTATACCGATTCAATCGTAAGGGTACGTGGCACCGCTGCGCAACCGACCACCCTCGAAACCCCGCAAGCTGTGAGTTGAGCCGTGATGTCACGGCTCAACTCACAGCTTGCGATGGTGGAGTCAGGGCTGATGGTCGAGGAGGGCGGCCTCCGCGGCCTTGGTCCAGCGAGGGCCGTCCATGGCAGCGGCCACGTCGGGAAGCACTCCCGGCAGGTCGGCGAGGGTGGTCAGGCCCAGGTCGGGAAGCATCGGGTAGACCATGATCTTGCCGCCGGACGTGCGATTGTTCACGCTCTCGATCGCCTCCGCGACGCCGGCCATCCCGGTGACCGCCCAGAGCGACACGTTGGTGTCGAGCGAGCCGTCCTCGACCTTGGCGAGCATCGTCTTCATGTCCTGGATCCGGGAGCCCGAGGTGCCCACCAGGTAGATGCCCTTGGTGGCGATCGCGGTCAGGTCGAGCTCGGCCATCGTGCCGATCGCGAAACCGGCGAAGGCGTTCACGATCGCCCCCTCGGCCGAGATGTCGACGGCCTGCGCGATGAGGAACGGAGCCGGCACCATGGCCGCCACGTAGGTGTAGCCGGCTTCGAGGGGCTCGGTCCGGCTGTTGCGGAACGTCGCGGGGACGCCGTTGGCCTCCGCCACCGGAGCGACCACGGCGGCCAGGTGGGCCAGCCGGGCGTCGTCGACGTCGACCGCGTCCATCGTGATGCCGGGGACGCCGCTGACCGCGGTCCGCACCGTGTGCATCAGCCCCATCGGGCCGGCTGCCCCGACGATCGCGATCCGCTCGCCCTCCCGCAGCTCGCAGCGCGCCGGAATGCGCGCGTAGCCCTCGGCCGCGTTCGCTCCGGCCGTGCCGGTGTAGCGGATCAGGTCGTAGTGGACGCGGCCCACGTCGATCTTCACCGGACGGTCGAAGGCGCCTCCGGCGAGGACGACGTCGAGGACGCCGCCGAACCCCAGGTGCCGCCCGAGGGCCTCGGCGGTGTCGGCGTCCGTCCCGGCATAGATGATGTCGTCGAAGGTTCCCTCGAGGTCGGCCACCGCTGCGACCGCTGTCGCGCCGGGCACGACCACTCCGCCCACCACGGTGATCGATGCGGGAGCGGACTGCGCGACCAGTTCCGCGACCCCGTCGACGGCTCCGGCGACGACCAGCAGGCGACCGCCGGCCTTGAGCGTCGTCCGTTCGCCCCACGCGTAGGCGGCCTCGACGCACGCCCACGGCTCGATCAGCGCCACGGCGGACGCCGACGGGCCGTCGCTGACCGGGATGAGGAACCGCTCGCCGGTGTCGGGATCCATGATCACCCGCTCGTCGAGCACCACGTACTCCTGCAGCGCGCCCTCGAAGTTGTAGCCGAACGCCGCGTTCGAGCTGGCGGTGGGGAGGTGCCGGTAGTCGGTCTGCACGAGCACACGCTCGCCGACCCGGTGGTGCCGCACGTCCGAGCCGACCGCGACGATGCGTCCGACGGGCTCGTGGCCGGGGACGATCGGCGCGGGGCCGGGACGATAGCTCGGGATCGTCGCCAACTCCTCCGCGCCCAGCCCGCTCAGCACCTCGCTCTTGCGCGGGTGGCTGGTGAAGGCGTGCAGCAGCTTGGTGTCGGAGAAGCAGATGCCGCAGGCCTCCGACTTCAGCAGCACCTGCCGCGGGCCCAGCTCGTACATCGGCTTGGCCTCGTTGTGCACCACCTGGTCGGCGCCGACGAACTGGATGGCGTGCTGAGTGGCGGGGAACTCCTGGGTCATGGGTCTCGTTCCTGTGTCGGGTCGGGTCAGTTGAGCATGTTCTGGCCGCCGGTGACGGGCACGGCCTGGCCGGTCTCATAGGCCTGGTCGACGATGTAGTACACGGCCTTCGCCAGGTCGGAGGGCAGGCAGCCCCGGCCCAGCGGAACCTTGGACTCGTAGGAGCGGCGGACGTCCTCGACACTGCTGGCGCCGGGAACCTTGCCCGCCCGCAGGTACTGGACGAACAACCCGCGCTCGGGGTCGGTCCACAGCGGGCCGTCGAGGTAGTTGCCCGGGCAGATCGCGTTCACCTTGATGCCGTACTCCACCAGCTCGAGCGCGAAACTCTGGGTGAGCCCGATGCCGCCGAACTTCGAGCCGGAGTAGGCGAAGTTCCGCTTCGAGCCCTCAAGTCCCGACTTGGAGTTGATCTCGATGATGTCGAACAGCAGGTCAGGGCGGGCGGCATGCTGGGCGGCCAGGATCGGCGCGACCGCACGCACGCCGAGGAAGTAGCCGCGGTAGTTGACGTTGGTGACCAGGTCGAAGTCCGCCACCGGCTGGGTCATGACGCCTTCGGCCCGCAGCACCCCGGCGTTCGAGATGAACACGTCCAGTCCGCCGAAGATGGCGGTGGCCTCGGCGACGGCGTCGAGTTGCGACTGCTCGTCGGCGACGTCGACCCGCACCGCCACCGCCCGGCCGGGCCCGTACTGCGCGGTGAGCTCCGCCGCGTTCTTCGCGGCGAGTTCGACGTTCAGGTCCGCCAGCACCACCTGCGCGCCCTCGGACAGCAGCTCGGTGGTGATGCCGAGCCCGAAGCCCTGGGCCGCGCCGGTGACCATGACGACCTTGCCGGTCATCCGTCCCGACTTCGCGCCGGCGGCCACCGCCTTGCGGTAGCTCTCCGCCTCCCAGTTCTCGATGAAGCCCCGCTCGGCGGCGTCAAGGCAGCGCACCGTGCCGATCCGGTTGGCGTCACGCGCCACCCGCAGCGCGTCGGTGAAGGTGAGCAGGGCGGTCTGCGCGGCCGCCAGGTCGGCACCCGCGCCGAACGCGACCAGGCCGGGGACCACCGCGACCACCGGGTCCTTGCCGTGGCGCTCGCGGAATGCCGCGACGGCGGCGGTCACCGAAGCGGCATCGGCCGTTGCGTTGAGCACCAGGGGCAGGGAGCCGGCGTAGACGATCTGGTCGGGGATCAGCGGACCGTCGGTGAGGAGGGCTCCGCCGGCCGGCGCGAGCGTGACGGAACGCACGAGCTCGGAGGCGTCCGACGTGACCACCACCAGCCGGTCCGGCCCTCCGAGCAGTCCGCGCAGGGTGGGCGCCACCGCGTTGACCAGTGCGGTCAGGGCGACGCGGTCCACCGGCCCGACGGACGGCGCCGGGGCAGCCCCGATGGCTGCGGCGATGACGCCGGTGAGGTACTGCGCCCTTCGGGTGAGCTCGGCGGCGGTGTCGCCCGACACGATGATCCCGTGGTTGCCCAGCAGGGTGATGCCCGGGGCCGGACGCCCGGTGCGGGCGGTGTAGGCGTCGCGGCGCCGGGCGATCTCCCGGGCGAGCGGGACGCCGGGGTCGGTGTAGGGGACGAACACGGCGTCGTCGCCGAGGAGGTTCGCGACCAGCGTCTCGGCGTCGGCGTTGCAGGTGAGCGCGTTGGCGACGAGCGGGTGGGTGTGCAGCACCAGGGCATCGGGGATGAGCGCGTGGAACAGGATCTCCACGCTCGGACGCCGACCGCGAGGGGCGTCCACCAGCGCCTTCGCCGCGGCGGCCATCACCGGATCTCCCTCCTGCGGCTCGTCGGAGGCGAGCGCCTCGAGCAGCGTGTCGATCCGAAGGCTCACCAGGTCGTCGGCGGCCAGGGTCGCCAGGGGCACTCCGGACGGCTTGATCCGCAGGACCCCGTCCACCTTCACCGAGGCGTTCCCGCCGCCGGCACGGGAGTACTCGGGGTCGGCGCCGAACGCGTTGGCGACCTGGATGAGTTCGTCGACGAGGCTCACTGCTGCTGCTCCTTGATCAGGCGGGCGCCGAGGGCGACCAGTTCGGCCCGGCGGGTGAGGGGGTCTTCGCCGGTCAGGGCGCCGGTGGGGTCCACGTACCCGGGGCGACCTCCCGCGACCTCGTGCTGGTGGGCGGCGACCACGCACGTCGCCTCCCAGAACGCCTGCCCTGCGAAGGCCGAGACCGGACCGTCGACGCACGCGACCTCGATCGGGATCCGGTCGGGGGTGTTGTGCTCTGTGCCCGCCATCACGATGATCCCGGCGTCGGTGAACGCCTTCACGTACGCATCCACGCACGCCCGGGTGTTGCGGATCGGGATCAGCTCGGCGGCGTGGATGCCCCGGGCGAGAAGCTGTGCGGCGAGTCGCTCCGCCGGCTCCTCGAACGGGCAGACCGGGCTCACGCCGTCCGCGAGCGTGGGATAGGTCGGGATGCCGTCCATCTCCAGCACGTACCGGAAGGCGTCGGCGAAGCCCAGTGGGACCTCCGCGACGAAGCCGGGGGTACCGGCCTTGATCAGCCGCGACCGGATCTCGCCCTGGAGTGCGCCGGCGTCGTCGGGATCGACCGCGGAGGGGCCGCCGTACGCCCTCTCCAGGACCGCTGCCCGCTCGTCGGACGCGAGCTCGGCGAGCGCACGCTGGAAGGCCTGCGCGATGTGGCGCTCCTGCAGGGAGACCCATTCGACGGGGACGTCGGCGGCGGCGGCCACGTCGGCCGCGATCGAGCCGGCGGTGAGGCCGGTGTCGAGCCCGCACTGGCCGAACCACGCGGCGAGCCGCGCCACCATCTCGCCGGCGCGGGCGTCGTTGCCCGCCCGGATCCCGGCGGCGATGCGAGCCGCTGCGTCCGACTTCTCCTTGAACGGCGAGATGCCCTTGCCGCACAGGTACATCCGGCCCGGGTTGGCCGGATCGTTGACCCGGACGCCCGCCGCGGCGAGGTCCTCGTCGAGCGTGATGAACTCCAGCCCGTACAACGCGACGAGACCGGCGGACGCGGCGCGCTCGGCGAACCGCGCGTACACCTGCTGGTCGAAAAAGTTCGAGATGCCCACCGCTCCGGCGCGTTCGGCGACGGCCGCGGAGACGGCGTCCTCGACGGTGGCGAACGCCGAGAAGTTCGGCGGGAAGTGGACGTGGGTGTTGACGACGGGATGCTGCTCCCGGACGCCGGCGTCGGTCATGCGTACCTACCTGCTCTCTTCTCGCCGGCGGCATCGCCGGGATTGGAACGATTCAAGACCCTAGCACCAAAGTCGCCACCGCGACAGCCCGGCTGGCCGGCGGACACGTGCCGCCGCCTCCCGCCAGCGCGGACTCCCTACAGAAATCGATCTCAGATTGATCACGATTGGCCCGATTCGCGTGACAAGGTGCACTACGGTGCCTACGATACAGAAATCGATTTCGCAGATGGAGGCAACGATGCTGCTCAATCTGGATCCCATCCTCACCGGCCGGCTCCTGATGGCTCTGGACGAGATGGGCCACGGTGACGCTGTCGTCATCGCAGATGCGCACTTCACGGCGGCGAAGCTCGCCCACAAGCACCTGATCGACATGCCCGGGCTCAGTTCCCCGCGCGTCCTCACCGCGATCCGCTCGGTGATCGTGCCCGACACCTACGGCCCGACGCTCGACCTGATGGAGTGCCCCGACGGCATCACGCCGGTTCAGGAGGAGCTCATCGCGGCGGCACGGCTCGAGGGGGAGCCGCACCGGTTCATCGAGCGCTTCGCCTTCTACGACATGGCCGCCGGGGCCGAGCTGATCATCCGCACCGGCGAGACGCGGATCTACGGCAACGCCCTCTTCCGCAAGGGCGTCACCCCGGTCGGCGCGGAGGCGCAGGCATGACGGCGGTGCAGACGGCCCGGGCCCCGGGCACCCACGACCCCGACCTGCTGCTGCAGGTCGAGGGCGTCGACAAGAGCTTCCCCGGCGTGAAGGCGCTCGAGGGGATGCGGTTCGACCTGCGCAAGGGCGAGGTGCTCGGCCTCGTCGGCGAGAACGGCGCGGGCAAGTCCACCCTCATGAAGCTCCTCACCGGCATCTACACCCGGGAGACCGGGGAGTTCTGGCTGAACGGCGCCCCGCTCACCGCCAGCACCCCGAAGGAGGCGCAGGAGGCGGGCCTGTCGATCATCCACCAGGAGCTCAACCTGGTCCCGCACCTGACGGTGGCCGAGAACATCTGGCTCGGGCGGGAGCCGGTTGCCGGCGGCTTCTTCACACGTCCGGGCGCCCAGGTCCGGCGGACGCGGGAGTTGCTCGACCGCCTGGAACTGAACCTCGACCCGAAGGCGATCGTCTCGAGCCTCACCGTCGCCAAGCAGCAAATGGTGGAGATCGCGAAGGCGCTGTCGTTCGAGTCCACCAAGGTGCTGATCATGGACGAGCCGACCGCGGCCCTGAACGACGCGGAGGTCGCCCAGCTGCACGAGCTCATCCGTCGGTTCATCACCCCCGAGACCGGCGTCGTCTACATCTCGCACCGCATGGCGGAGCTCAAGCGCATCGCCGACCGGATCACGGTCATCCGCGACGGCCACTACATCGACACCATGCCGATGGCAGAGACGAGCCTGGACGAGGTGATCTCGAAGATGGTGGGACGCGCGATCAACACCGGCGCCCGTCCGGAGAACGTCCGCGACGACCGCCCGATCGTGCTCAGCGTGTCCGGGCTGTCGACGAAGGCGCTGCTGAAGGACGTCAGCTTCGACCTGCACCGGGGCGAGGTGCTCGGCTTCGCCGGCCTCATGGGGGCCGGCCGCACCGAGGTGGGCCGCGCACTGGTCGGCGCCGACCCGATCACGTCCGGCGAGGTCATCCTCAACGGCGATCGCGTGACCATCCACTCCCCCGCGCAGGCCGCCGGCCTGGGGATCAGCTACCTGTCGGAGGACCGCAAGCGCCTGGGGCTCATGCTCCCGCTCTCGGTGTCGCACAACATCGCGATCAGCTCGATGGGCGAGCGGTTCTCGAAGGCCGGCTTCGTGCGGGAGAAGGCGCTGCGGGAGTCGGCCGAGGCCTCCCGGAAGCTGCTCAGCATCAAGACGCCCTCGGTGAACCAGCTCGTCAAGTACCTCTCGGGAGGCAACCAGCAGAAGGCGATCATCGCCCGGTGGCTGGTCAAGGACTGCGACATCCTCATCTTCGACGAGCCGACCCGCGGCATCGACGTGGGCGCCAAGGAGGAGATCTACCAGCTGCTCAACAAGCTGGCCGAGCAGGGCAAGTCGATCATCATGATCTCCTCCGAGCTCCCCGAGGTGCTCCGCATGTCCCATCGGGTCGTCGTCATGGCCGACGGCCGGATCACCGGGGTCCTCCCCGCCTCTGCCGCCAGCCAGGAGGCGATCATGCGCCTCGCCACCCACCGCGACGATGCGATCGCGCACACGACCGAGAAAGCAGAACTCTGATGTCCACAGACGCCGCGACCGAGAAGACCCCGAAGACCGCAACGGGCATCTCCTGGCGGGAGAGGGTCCAGCAGCTGATGGCGCTGGCCGGCCTGGTGCTGATCTTCATCGTCTTCACCGTCGCCAGCCCGCAGATCTTCCCGAGCTACTCCAACGTCACCACGATCCTGTTCTCCACCACGGTGGTGGGGCTGCTCTCCCTCGCCGCGACCCTGGTGATCATCACCAGCGGCATCGACCTGTCGGTCGGTACCGCGATGACCCTGTCGGCGGTGATGTCGGCGACGTTCATCGTGAACTGGCACGTGCCGGTCTGGCTGGGGATCATCATGACGATCCTGTTCGGTGGCCTCATCGGGCTCGTCAACGGCTTCAACGTGGCCGTCCTGCGGCTCCCGCCGTTCATCGCGACCCTCGCGATGATGCTGGTGGCGCAGGGCCTGGCGCTGGTCATCTCGAACGCGCGCCCGATCTACTTCGACGCCAAGGAGCACGCCGGGTACATCTGGTTGTCGACCGGCAGCATCATCCCCGGCACCCGCTTCCCGAACGCGGTCATCGTCCTCGCGCTCGCCGCCGTGGTCGCGTTCGTCCTGCTGAACAAGACCCTGCTCGGCCGCTACGACATCTCGATCGGCAGCAACGAGGAGGCGACGGCGCTCTCCGGCATCAACACCAAGAAGTGGCTGATCATCATCTACGCCGTGGCCGGCCTGTTCGTCGGCCTCGCCGCGATCATGATCTCCGCCCGGCTCGGTTCGGCCCAGCCGGCCACCGGCGCGGGCTACGAGCTGCAGGCGATCGCGGCCGTGGTCATCGGCGGCACCTCGCTGTCGGGCGGCAAGGGCACGATCGTCGGCACGATCATCGGCGCCCTGATCATCTCGGTGATCAACAACGGCCTGCAGATCCTCTCGGTGCGCCAGGAGTGGCAGAACGTGATCCTCGGCCTGGTCATCCTCGTCGTCGTCTTCATCGACCAGCTGCGCGCCCGCCGTGCGGCCACCACCTGACCCCACCCCCACCCCCACCACCCGAAGCTCCCGCAACAACCCAACGAAGGAGAATCAGATGCGGAAGATTTCACCTGCGCTCGCCGTGCTCGGCGTCGCAGCCTCCATGGCCCTGGCAGCCTGCTCGGGCACGCCGGCCGCCCCGGCGGCCAGCGGTAGCGCACCGGCCGCTTCGGCCTCGTCCGGCGAGAAGCCGTACATCGCCATCGTGTCCAAGGGCTTCCAGCACCAGTTCTGGCAAGCCGTGAAGCAGGGCGCCGAGCAGCAGGCCGCCAAGGACGGCGTCACGATCACCTTCGAGGGCCCGGCCACCGAGTCCGAGGTCGAGGCGCAGATGAACATGCTGACCGCTGCGCTGGCCAAGAAGCCGGCCGCCCTGGGCTTCGCAGCCCTGGACAGCAAGGCTGCAGCGCCCGTGCTGCAGCAGTTCAAGGACGCCAACATCCCGGTCGTCGCCTTCGACTCCGGCGTCGACTCCGACATCCCGGTGACCACGGCTGCGACCGACAACAAGGCCGCCGCAGCCGAGGCCGCCAAGCACATGTGCGAGCTCGTGGGTGGCGCCGGGACGGTGGGCGTCATGGTGCACGACCAGACCTCGCGCACCGGCCAGGACCGCCGCGACGGCTTCCTGGACGGCATGAAGGCCAACTGCCCGAACGTGAAGGTGCTCGACCCGCAGTACGGCAAGGGCGACCCGAACATCAGCGCCGACATCGCCTCCTCGATCATCGAGGCGAACAAGGACCTCAAGGGCATCTTCCTGGCCAACGAGGGCACCGCGATCGGCGGCATCAAGGCCACCCAGCAGAAGAACATGCAGGGCAAGCTCGTCCTGATCGGCTTCGACTCCGGCAACGACCAGATCAACGCCATCAACGACGGCACCATGGCCGGCGCCATCACGCAGAACCCGGTCGGCATCGGCGAGCAGGTCGTCGCCGCCGCCGTGAAGACCCTCCACGGCGAATCCGTGCCGAAGGTCATCGACACCGGCTTCTACTGGTACGACAAGAGCAACATCAACGATCCGAAGATCCAGGCGGTGCTCTACAAGTAGGTTCTCCTTCCGGGAGACTCTCCTCGTGGGGGCGGTTCGCGCGCCGGACCGCCCCCACGCCCCTTTTCCAGCGAGGACCATCAATGCTGATCGCACACGATCTCGGCACCTCCGGCAACAAGGCCTCCCTCCACACTCCGGACGGGCGCCTGGTGGCCGCCGCCACCGCGTCCTACCCGACCACCTACGCCGCGGACACCACCAGCGAGCAGGATCCCCGGGACTGGTGGCGCGCCGTCGTGGAGGCCACCCGCCGCCTCCTCGCCGGGACCGGGACCCGTCCCGAGCAGGTCGACGGGATCTGCGTGTCCGGGCAGATGATGGGCCTCGTGCTGCTGGACGCCGCCGGCGAGCCGCTGCGACCGGCGATGATCTGGTCCGACCAGCGGGCCTCCGCGGAAGCGGCCGCGCTCGCCGAGCGGTTCGGCGGCGATGCCGCGTACCGGATCACCGGCAACCGGATCGCCGCCCCCTACAACCTTCCCAAGCTGATGTGGGTGCGGGCGCACGAGCCCGGGACGTACGCGAAGGCCGTCTCCACCTGCATGGCCAAGGACTATGTCAACCTGCGGCTCACCGGACGCCTGGTCACCGACCGCTCCGACGCCTCGCACACCGGCGCGTACGACCTCGCCGCGGGCGACTGGTCTCCGGCGCTGCTCGCCGCTGCCGACGTGGAGACGTCGCTGTGGCCCCCGATCGTCGAGTCCACCGCCGTCGTCGGCACCCTCACCTCCGCTGCGGCGGCCGAGCTGGGGCTGCGGGAGGCCACCCGGGTCGTCGCCGGTGGCGGGGACGGGCCGATGGCCGCGGTCGCCGCCGGCTGCGTGACCGTGGACTCCCCCGGCTACGTGTGCCTGGGCACCTCCGCCTGGTACGCCTGCGCCACCACCGAGCCCGCGCTCGACCCCGAGCAGCGGCCGTTCACCCTGTGCCACGTCGTGCCCGGGCTGTTCACCCCCACCGCGACCACCCAGACCGGCGCCGGCTCCCTGCAGTGGGCGGCTGAGGCGCTGGGGGACGCGCCCGCAGAGGTCGGCGCACTGATCGCCGCGGCCGCGGACGTGGTCGCCGCCGACGAGGGCCTGTTCTTCCTGCCGTACCTGATCGGGGAGCGCTCGCCCTGGTGGGACCCGCGCGCCTCCGGGGTCTTCCTCGGCCTGCGCATGCACCACCGGCGTCCGCACCTCACCCGCGCGGTGATGGAGGGGGTCGGCTTCAGCCTCGCCCTGTGCATGGCCCCCCTGCGTGGCGGGCCGGCCGGTTCCGCCGGCATCGACGTCATCGGCGGCGGTGCGGCGAGCGACACCTGGCTCCAGCTGCTGGCCGACCTGTGGGGCGTCCCGGTGCGGCGCCGCAGCGTGACCGGCCAGGCCAACAGCCTCGGCGCCGCGGTCACCGGCCTCGTCGGGCTGGGCCTGGCCGACTTCTCGCTCGCTCCGACGCTGTCCCGGGTGGAGGCGGAGTTCCGGCCGGACGGCGATCCCCGCCACCGCGCCCACCTCGCCCGTTTCGCCGACGCCTACCGCGCGCTGCGGCCGTGGTTCGCCGAGGGCCGTTGATGGTCACGATCTACGACGTCGCCGCGAAGGCCGGCGTGTCCCCCGCGACCGTCTCCCGGGTGTTCAACGGCATCAAGGTCAGTCCCGACCGGGTCGAGGCCGTCCGCCGCGCCGCGGACGAGCTCGGGTTCGTGCCCAACCGCAACGCCCGCCGGCTCCGCACCAGCTCATCGGAGATCATCGCGATGTTGATCCCCGACATCGAGAACCCGTTCTTCACCGTGATGACGCGCGCCGTGGAGGACGTGGCCCGCGCCGGTGGCTACTCGGTCATGCTCTGCAACACCGACGAGGACCCGCAGCGCGAGCAGGACTACCTGCGCGCGGCGGTCAGTGACCCGGTCGCCGGCATCGTGATGGTGCCGAGCAGCCGGGAGTCCAACCTCGACCTCGCGCTGGAGCGCGGGGTGCCGGTGGTGTGCGTCGACCGGCGCGCGCCGCGGTACCGTCTGGACGCGATCGTCGCCGACAACCTGAACGGGGCGACCGCGGCCACGCGGACGCTGCACGAGGCCGGCTACCGCCGGATCGCCTGCATCAGCGGCCCGGACGGCGTCGAGACTGCGGACGAGCGTGCACGCGGCTGGACGCTCGCCTACCGCGAGCTCGCGGGCGGCGACCCGCCGGCGGACTACCTCGTCCGCACCAGCTACACGGTCGGCGGCGGTGAGGCCGCCACCAGGGAGTTGCTCGCGCTGGCCGACCCGCCGGACGCCATCCTCGCCGCCAACAACCGGCTGGCCTCCGGTGCGATCCGCGTCCTCGCCGAACGTGGCCAGCTGCCCCCGGCCGTGGGGCTGATGTCGTTCGGTGGCCTGCCGCTCGTGCTGCTCGCCCCGGCCGGGGTGATGGTGGCCCACCTGCCCGTCCGCGAGATGGGGATCACCGCGGCGCGAATGCTGCTCGAGCGGATCCAGGGGCTCGACGCCCCGCCGCGCGAGGTCGTGCTGCCGGTCGTCATCGGGGACGAGGAGTCGGGCCTCAGCGTGCTGGACGGCGCGAACCGCAGCTGACGGCTCACCCCAGCCGGTAGAGCTGCAGCAGCCGGGCGGTCTCCGCCTGGACCGCGTCCCTGGCCGGCCGCATCCAGGTGCGGGAGTCCACCAGTGCCGGGTCCGCGTCGAGTGCTGCCCGCACCGAGCCGGTGAACACCTTGTTCAGGTGCGTGGACACGTTGATCTTCGTCATGCCCGCGCGGATCGCCGCCTGCATCCCTGCGTCCGACACCCCGGAGGAGCCGTGCAGGACGAGCGGCACGTCCACGGCGTCCCGGATGGCGCGGATCAGGTCCTCGTCGAGGGCAGCGTCCCTGGTGGTCATCGCGTGGGACGAGCCCACCGCCACGGCCAACAGGTCGACGCCGGTGTCGGCCACGAACGCCGCCGCGTCCGCAGGGTCGGTGCGCGCCGAAGGGTCGTGCACCCCGTTCTTGCCCCCGACCTCGCCGAGCTCGGCCTCGACGTCCACCCCGGCGGCGTGGCAGAACTCCACCACCTCGCGCGTGGTGGCGCGGTTGGCGTCATCGGGCAGCTTCGAGCCGTCGTACATCACCGAGCTCACGCCCAGGCCGACCGCGGCGCGCACGAGCGCGACATCCTCGGCGTGGTCGAGGTGGACGGCCACCGGCACGGACGCGGCCCGGGCGACCGCCAGCGCGGCCAGGCAGACCGGCTCGAGTGCCCCGTGGTACCTCACCGCGTTCTCCGAGACCTGCAGCACGACCGGGCACCCCACCGCCTCGGCGGCACGGACGAAGGCGGTCGCGTGCTCGAGGTGGATCACGTTGAAGGCGCCGAGCCCGACACCTTCGGAGCGGGCGGCACGGGCGAGGTCGCGCAGCGAGGCGAGCATTCAGTTCTCCAGGTCGAGGTCGGTGGTGGTGACGCGCCCACGGATGGTCTCCGCGTACGCGGGGTCGAAGCGGCCGGTCCCGGGATGCGCCGCAGCGGCGGCGGACACGGCGACGGCGAACGGCAGCGCCGCACCGACGTCGAGTCCGGCGGCCAGGCCCGCGGCCAGCCCGCCGACGAGGACGTCGCCGCAGCCGACCGGGTTGGCGACCACGACCGGCGGGGGCACCGCGTGGAGCGCGCGCCCGGCGCTGACCGCGACGGCACCGTCCGCACCGAGGGACACCACCACCCACTCCGGCCCGGCGGCGCAGAGCGACCGGGCGGCTGCGACGACGTCCGCCAACCCGCCGAGCGGCCGTCCGACGAGCGCGGCCAGCTCCTCGGCGTTGGGCTTCACCGCGGTCGGGCGCGCGGGCCGGCCCGCGCGCAACAGGGCGCCGCGGGTGTCGAGGGCGGCCGGACGCCCGGCCTCCCGCGCGGCGG
>JAEVYS010000035.1 GCA_023392635.1 Actinomycetes bacterium
GCCCCGGACCGTCACGGGTCCGGGGCTGTCGCGCGGTCGTGCGTCGGGCGGTCAGGCCTCGACAGGGGCCTCCACCCTGGCTGCCGGGACGGCTTCGGCCCTGCCCTCCTTGAGGTAGGCGAAGTCGGCCGCGGTGAGCATCGGCTGGTCGATCCGCATCCCGTAGAAGGAGCGCCACACCATGTACACCGATGCCAGGCCGAACACCACGGCGAGGACGCCGTTGATGGCCGGGTTGCTGATGATGAGCGAGAGCTCGATCGCCAGCATGCCGAACAGGGTGGTGAACTTGATGACCGGGTTCAGGGCCACCGAGCTGGTGTCCTTGAACGGGTCGCCAACGGTGTCGCCCACGATGGACGCGTCGTGCAGGTCGGTGCCCTTGGCCTGCAGGTCGACCTCGACGATCTTCTTCGCGTTGTCCCAGGCGCCACCGGCGTTGGCCATGAAGATGGCCTGGTAGAGCCCGAACATGGCGATCGAGATCAGGTAGCCGATGAAGAAGAACGGCTCCACGAACGCGAACGACAAGGTGGCGAAGAAGATGCCGAGGAAGATGTTGAACATGCCGCGCTGGGCGTACTGGGTGCAGATCTCGACGACCCGCCGGGAGTCCTTCACCGATGCCTTGGTGGAGTGCTCGAGGTCGATGTTCTCCTTGATGAACTCGACCGCGCGGTAGGCGCCGGTGGTGACGGCCTGGGTGGACGCACCGGTGAACCAGTAGATGACCGCGCCACCGGTGAGCAGGCCGAGCAGGAACGGCACGTGCAGCAGCGACAGGCTCTGGATGTTCTCGGTGAGGCTGTTCGTCAGGCCCATGATGATCGAGAAGATCATCGTGGTCGCACCGACGGCCGCGGTGCCGATGAGCACCGGCTTGGCGGTCGCCTTGAACGTGTTGCCGGCGCCGTCGTTGGCCTCGAGCAGGTGCTTGGCCCGCTCGAACCGGGGGGTGATCCCGTAGTCGCGCTGCAGCTCGTCGGCGATGCCGGGGACCATCTCGATCTGGGAGAGCTCGTAGACGGACTGCGCGTTGTCGGTGACCGGGCCGTAGGAGTCGACCGCGATCGTGACCGGGCCCATGCCGAGGAAGCCGAACGCCACCAGGCCGAGGGCGAACACGCCGGGGGCGAGCATGATCGAGGCCGGGATCAGCGTGGAGACGCCGTAGGCGCCGGCCATCAGCGCGACGATCGCGATGCCCAGCCAGTAGGCGGAGAAGTTGCCCGCGACGAGGCCGGAGAGGATGTCCAGGGACGGACCGCCCTCCTTCGCCGACTTCACGACCTCCTCGACGTGGCGTGCCTTGACGCCGGTGAAGACCTTCACCAGTTCGGGGATGATCGCGCCGGCCAGGGTGCCGAAGCTGATGATCAGCGACAACTGCCACCACAGGTTCGGGTTACCGGGGATGTCGCGCATCAGCATCGCCGAGATCGCGAACGTGAGGATGATCGAGACGATCGAGGTGATCCACACCAGCGAGGTCAGCGGGGTCTCGAACTCCATCTCGTCGGCATCGCCGTACTTCGCCTTCGCCCACAGGCCGTTGCCGAAGTAGGACAGCGCCGACGCGACCAGCATGATCGCGCGGATGAAGAAGATCCACACCAGGAAGTGGGCCTGGAGGTCGGCCTGGACGCCCAGCAGGATGAAGGTGATCAGCGCGACGCCGGTGACGCCGTAGGTCTCGAAGCCGTCCGCGGACGGGCCGACCGAGTCGCCGGCGTTGTCGCCGGTGCAGTCCGCGATGGTGCCGGGGTTGCGCGGGTCGTCCTCGCCGATCTTGAACACGATCTTCATCAGGTCGGACCCGATGTCGGCGATCTTGGTGAAGATGCCGCCGGCGATGCGCAGCGCGGACGCGCCCAGGGACTCGCCGATCGCGAAGCCCAGGAAGCAGGCGGTGGCGATGTCGGAGGGCAGGAACATCATGATGACGAGCATCATGATCAGCTCGGTCGAGATCAGCATCATGCCGACGCTCATGCCCGAACGCATCGGGATGTTGTAGACCTTGAACGGCTTGCCCTCCAGCGCGGCGAACGAGGTGCGCGAGTTGGCGAAGGTGTTGAGCCGGATGCCGTACCACGCGATGCCGTAGGAGCCGGCCATGCCGATCAGGGCGAACGCGAGGACGATGAAGACGCGGCCCCAGCCACCGGAGGTGTTGAGGAAGCCGAAGTAGACGAAGATGACGGCACCGATGAAGGCGAACAGGGTGAGCAGGAACTTGCCCTGCTGGAGCAGGTACGCCTTGCAGGTCTCGTAGATGAGTTCGGACACGTCCCGCATCGCCTGGTGCACCGGCAGCTTCTTCAGCTGCATGTAGCTGACCAGGCCGAACGCGAACCCGCCCAGGCAGATGATCAGGCCGATCAGCAGCAGGTACCAGCCGGAGATGCCGCCGACGGCCACGTGCAGGTCGGGCAGGGGCAGGTCGAACTCCGACTTGTGGGTCGCGGCCTCTCCGGAGCCGCCACCCGACGAACAGGCGGTCAGCGCCAGGGCCAGGAGCCCGGACACGCCGGCAAGACCCGCGCGCGCGAAGCGCGACCGTCCTGCGGCTGGGTGGATATCGAGCGATGGAGTCGTCACGATGCTTCCTTTGAAGATGTCAGTTGGTTTGTGATGACCTGTCACCTTTGACAAGACAAAGTCACCGCCAGCACTCTACGACGCCGTGTCGTAGTTGCCGCACAGCGCCACCTGATGGAAAGACTGCCGTCCGGCATCCGGTCGTGCAAGGGTCGTCCGGTTTGAGCACGGGCCCGAATAAGGTAAGAATGACGTTGTGAAAACCGAGCCGGAACTGGTGGTGGATGCCGAACAGGCAGA
Source organism: Actinomycetes bacterium (assembly GCA_023392635.1). Taxonomy (GTDB): domain Bacteria; phylum Actinomycetota; class Actinomycetes; order Propionibacteriales; family Propionibacteriaceae; genus Propionicimonas. Next base: position 2,842 of record JAEVYS010000035.1, read on the forward strand.
AGCCGAGCAGCAGGCTGCGGACGCCTCGACCCGGAGCCGGGTGGCCCGCTCCATCCTGCAGCACGGCCCGTCGACGGCCAACGACCTTGCCCGTCGGCTGGGCCTCACCCCGGCTGCCGTGCGCCGCCACCTGACCGTGCTCGCCAGCACGGGGCAGGTCAGCGGACGGGAGCAGAGGGTGTACGGGCACCGCGGACGCGGCCGTCCCGCCAAGGTGTTCGCGCTCACCGACGCCGGGCGCGCCGAGTTCTTCCAGGCCTACGACCGCCTCGCCATCGAGGCGCTCGAATACCTCAGCCGGGTGGCGGGCCCGGCGGCGGTCGACCAGTTCGCCGCCCAGGTCGCGGAGACCGTCACGGCCCGCTTCCACGCCATCGAGGGGGAATACGACACCCCGACCGAGGCGTTGGTTGAGGCGTTGACCGCTGAAGGATTCGTGGCCTCGCTGCAGCCGGTGACCTCCGGGGTGCAGCTGTGCCAGTACCACTGCCCGGTCGCCCACGTGGCGGCCGAGTTCCCGCAACTCTGCGAGGCCGAGACCCGAGCCTTCGCAACCCTGCTGGACTCCCACGTCCAGCGGCTGGCGACCATCGCCCACGGCGACGGGGTGTGTACCACCCACGTGCCGCGCCCGGTGGCCGCTGGCATGCATCCGTCCCCGACCCCGAAGGGCTAAGCAGATGACCTCCACCGCTCCCGTGGCACCCGGACTGGGCTCCACCCAGGAAGAACACCTGCAGGCACTGGGCACCTACCAGTACGGCTGGCGCGATTCCGACACCGCCGGCGCCTCCGCGCAGCGTGGCCTGACCGAGGACGTCGTCCGCCGGATCTCCGAGCTGAAGAACGAGCCGGAATGGATGCTCAACACCCGGCTGAAGGCCCTGAAGCTGTTCGAGCGCAAGCCGATGCCGGCCTGGGGAGCCGACCTGTCGGGGATCGACTTCGACAACATCAAGTACTTCGTGCGCTCCACCGAGAAGCAGGCCCAGAGCTGGGAGGACCTGCCCGACGACATCAAGCGCACCTACGACCGCCTCGGCATCCCGGAGGCGGAGAAGATGCGCCTGGTGGCCGGCGTCGCCGCCCAGTACGAGTCCGAGGTGGTCTACCACAAGATCAACGAGGAGCTGGAGCGCCAGGGCGTCATCTTCCTGGACACCGACACCGGCCTCAAGGAGCACCCGGAGCTCTTCGAGGAGTACTTCGCCTCGGTCATCCCTGTCGGCGACAACAAGTTCGCCTCCTTGAACACCGCGGTGTGGTCGGGCGGCTCGTTCATCTACGTCCCGAAGGGCGTCCACGTCTCCATCCCGCTGCAGGCCTACTTCCGGATCAACACCGAGAACATGGGCCAGTTCGAGCGCACCCTGATCATCGCCGACGAGGGCTCCTACGTGCACTACGTCGAGGGCTGCACGGCGCCGATCTACTCCTCGGACTCGCTGCACTCCGCCGTGGTCGAGATCATCGTGAAGAAGAACGCCAGGGTGCGGTACACGACCATCCAGAACTGGTCGACGAACGTCTACAACCTCGTCACCAAGCGCGCCACCTGCGAGGAGGGCGCCACGATGGAGTGGATCGACGGCAACATCGGGTCGAAGGTCACCATGAAGTACCCGGCCGTCTACCTGCTCGGCGAGCACTCCCGCGGCGAGACGCTCAGCATCGCGTTCGCCGGCGAGGGCCAGCACCAGGACGCCGGTTCCAAGATGGTGCACGCGGCCCCGCACACCTCGAGCTCGATCATCTCCAAGTCGGTCGCCCGGTCGGGTGGACGCTCGTCCTACCGCGGCCTCGTGCAGGTGCACGAGGGCGCCCACCACGCGGCCAGCTCGGTCAAGTGCGACGCGCTGCTCGTCGACACGATCTCGCGCTCCGACACCTACCCCTACGTCGACGTCCGGGAGGACGACGTGTCGATGGCCCACGAGGCGACCGTCTCGAAGGTGAGCGATGACCAGTTGTTCTACCTGATGAGCCGCGGCATGGGCGAGGACGAGGCGATGGCGATGATCGTGCGCGGCTTCGTCGAGCCGATCGCCCGCGAGCTGCCGATGGAGTACGCGCTGGAGCTGAACCGGCTGATCGAGCTGCAGATGGAAGGGGCCGTGGGCTGAACCCGCGGCACGACGAGCGAGAAAGAGAACTGTGACTGCGATTCCCAACGTGGCCGTAGCGGTCGAGCCGACCGTCGAGTCCCACCTCCACCCGGTGGCCTCCTTCGACCTCGCCGACCACCCGGTTCCCGGCGGACGCGAGGAGGTGTGGCGGTTCACGCCGCTGCGCCGCCTGCGCGGACTCCTCGACGGAGCCCCCAGCGACGCCTCGCTCGCCTGGCACACGGTGCTGCCCGCGCCGGTGACCGCGCGCGCCATCAGCACCGAGGAGGCCATCGCCCTCGGCGTGCCGGCGCCGGTCGACCGTCCCTCGGCCCTCGCGGTCGCGCAGGGCGGCGGTGCCATGCTCGTCGAGGTGCCGGCCGGCGCCGTGCTGGACGAGCCCGTGCTCATCGAGTTGAACGGCACGGCCGCCGACGCCACCGTGTACGGCCAGGTCGTCTTCTCCGTCGGGGCGAACGCCGCGGCGACCGTGGTGCTGCGCCACACGGGCTCCGCGCGGTACGCCTCCAGCGTCTCCGTGCTCGTGGGGGAGGGCGCCAACCTCAACTTCGTCGGCCTGCAGGACTGGGCCGACGACGCGGTGCACGTCGGTCACGTCGGGCTGAGGATCGGCCGTGACGCGCGCGTCCGCACGGTGACGGCCAGCCTGGGTGGCGACCTGGTGCGCCTCGTCGAGACCGCCGAGTACGACGGTCCCGGCGGCGAGCTGGAGCAGTTCGGCGTGTACTTCGTCGACGCGGGCCAGCACATCGAGCACCGCCTGTTCGTCGACCACAACGCCCCGCACACCCGCAGCCGCGTCGACTACCGCGGGGCGCTGCAGGGCAAGGGTGCGCACTCGGTGTGGGTCGGCGACGTACTGATCCGCAAGGTGGCCGAGGGCATCAACACCTACGAGACCAACAAGAACCTCGTCCTCACCGACGGCTGCCGTGCCGACTCCGTGCCCAACCTCGAGATCGAGACCGGCGAGATCGAGGGTGCCGGGCACTCCTCGACGACGGGACGGTTCGACGACGAGCAGCTGTTCTACCTGCGTTCGCGTGGCATCTCCGAGGACGAGGCCCGCCGCCTGGTCGTGCACGGCTTCTTCGCCGACATCATCCGCCGCATCGGCGTCCCCGACGTCGAGACGCGCCTCCTCGCCGCGGTCGAGAAGGAACTCGAGGTCATCGTCGGCGTCCCGTCCGGGGTGGCCGGGTGAGTTTCGTGCGCGCCTGTGCGGTCGACGAGGTGCCGGTCGGGACGGCGATCCCGGTCGACCTCGGCGGTGACGCCGACATCGCCGTGGTGAACACCGCGGAGGGGTTCTTCGCGATCAGGGACGTGTGTTCCCACGCCGAAGTTCCCCTGAGCGACGGCGACATCGACGGCTGCACCCTCGAGTGCTACATGCACGGCTCACGGTTCGACCTGCGAACGGGCATGCCACTGGAACTGCCGGCCGTCGCGCCGGTACCCGTCTACCCCGTCCGCGTGGACTCCGGCCACGTCTTCATCGATCCAGACCACCCGATTCACATCCAGGAGCAGTAAGTGTCAGAACTGGTTATCCGCGACCTGCACGTCGAGGTCGAGACCGAGAGCGGCCCGAAGGAGATCCTCAAGGGGGTCAACCTGACGGTCCGCAGCGGCGAGGTCCACGCGATCATGGGTCCGAACGGCTCGGGCAAGTCGACGCTGGCGTACTCGATCGCCGGCCACCCCAAGTACACGATCACCGGTGGCTCGGTCACCCTGGACGGCGTCGAGCTCACCCACCTCAAGGTGGACGAGCGCGCCCGCGCGGGCCTGTTCCTCGCGATGCAGTACCCGATCGAGGTCCCCGGCGTCTCGGTCGCGAACTTCCTGCGCACCGCCAAGACCGCGCTCAGCGGGGAGGCGCCGAAGGTGCGCACCTGGGTCAAGGACGTCAACCACGCGCTCGAGCGCGTGGGCCTGGACGGCACCTTCGCCGCCCGTTCGCTGAACGAGGGCTTCTCCGGTGGCGAGAAGAAGCGCAACGAGATCGCCCAGCTGGAACTGCTGAACCCGAAGTTCGCCATCCTCGACGAGACCGACTCCGGCCTCGACATCGACGCGCTGCGGATCGTCTCCGAGGGGGTCAACCGCTACACCTCTCAGGGCGACCGCGGCCTGCTGCTGATCACGCACTACACGCGGATCCTGAACTACATCAAGCCCGACTACGTCCACGTGTTCGTCGACGGCCAGGTGGTCGAGGAGGGTGGCGTCGAACTCGCCGACCGCCTCGAGATCGAGGGCTACGACCGGTTCGTCCGGGCAGCCAAGGCAGATGTCTGACCTACTCGCAGGCGCGCCGGAGGTGAGTGCCCCGGCGCTCGGCTTCGACGTCGAGCGGGTTCGCGCGGACTTCCCGATCCTCTCCCGTCGGGTCGGCGACTTCCCGCTGGCCTACCTCGACTCGGCCAACACCTCCCAGAAGCCCAAGCGGGTGGTCGAGGCCGTCGCCCGGCACTACCTGGAGCACAACGCCAACGTCGCCCGGGCCATGCACACCCTCGGTGGCGAGGCGACGGCCGCGTTCGAGGGGGCGCGGGAGAAGGTGGCCCGGTTCATCGGTGCCGCCGGGCCCCAGGAGGTCGTGTTCACCAAGAACGCGTCCGAGGCCCTCAACCTGGTGGCCTACACCCTCGGCGGACGGCTCTCGCCCGGCGACGAGATCGTGTTGTCGGTGCTCGAGCACCACTCCAACATCGTGCCGTGGCAGCTGCTCGCGCAGCGCACCGGTGCGATCCTGCGCTGGTTCGACATCACCGAGGACGGCCGCCTCGACCTCGCCAAGGCCGCTGCGGAGGGACTGATCAACGAGCGCACCCGGATCGTCTCGATCGCGTGGGTGTCGAACGTGCTGGGCACGGTGAACCCCGTCGCGGAGATCGCGAACCGGGCCCACCGGGTGGGTGCCCACGTGGTGGTGGACGCGTCCCAGGGCGTCCCGCAGATGCCGACCGATGTGGCGGCCCTGGGGGCCGACCTGCTCGCGTTCACCGGTCACAAGATGCTCGGCCCGACAGGCATCGGCGTGCTCTGGGGGCGCTACGACCTGCTGGAGACCCTGCCCCCGTTCCTCGGCGGCGGCGAGATGATCGAGATCGTCCGGCTCACCGGGTCGACCTTCGCGAAGCCGCCGGCGCGGTTCGAGGCCGGCACCCCGCCGATCGCCCAGGCGGTCGGGCTGGGTGCGGCGATCGACTACCTGGAGCGACTGGGGATGGAGAACGTCGCCGCGCACGAGCAGCGGATCACGGCGTACGCGCTGGGACGCCTGCGGGACGTGCGCGGGGTCTCGATCCTCGGGCCCACCGAGGCCGTCGACCGCGGTGGGGCGATCGCCTTCACCCTGACCACCCCGGACGGGCTCGAGGTGCACCCGCACGACGTCATGCAGTTCCTCGACGCCCGGGGGGTCGCCGTCCGTGGCGGACACCACTGCGCGCGTCCGCTGCACGAGCGGCTGGGCCTCACCGCGTCCAGCCGGGCGTCCGGGTACCTGTACACCACCGAGGCCGAGATCGACGCTCTCGCCGACGGCCTCGACTACGTCCGCGACTTCTTCGGAGGTGCCCGATGAGCGTCGAAGCGATGTACCAGGAGATCATCCTCGACCACTACAAGGCCAAGCACCACAGCGGTCTGCGCGAGCCGTACCAGGCGCAGGTGACCCACGTGAACCCGACCTGTGGGGACGAGGTCATGCTGCGCGTGGCCCTCGACGGCGACCGGGTGGTCGACGTCTCCTACGAGGGTGTCGGCTGCTCGATCTCGCAGGCCTCCACCTCGGTGATGACGGACCTGGTGATCGGCCGTACCGTGCCGGAGGCGCTCGCCCTCCACGAGGAGTTCACCGAGATGATGCACTCCCAGGGTCGGGCCGAGCCCGACGAGGACCGGCTCGAGGACGCCGTGGCGTTCGTCGGCGTCGCACAGTTCCCCGCACGGGTGAAGTGCGCGCTGCTCGGCTGGTCGGCATTCAAGGACGCCGCCGCCCAGGCGCTGGGCGCGGCAGGAAAGGTTGAGCGATGACCCAGAACCTCCGTCCGTCCGACCTGGTACAGGACACGTTCCCCGACCCGGAGGCGTCCGCGCGTCCGACCGAGGAGGATGTGCTCGAGGCCATGAAGGACGTCGTCGACCCCGAGCTGATGGTGAACGTCGTCGACCTCGGCCTGGTGTACGGCGTGACGATCGACGACACCAACTTCGCCACCATCGACATGACGCTCACCTCGCCGACCTGCCCGCTCACCGACCGGCTGGAGTACGACACCCAGCTGGCGCTGGAGGGACTGGTCAGCGGCGTCACCATCAACTGGGTGTGGCTGCCCCCGTGGACCCTGGAGATGATCACCGAGGACGGCCGAGAGCAGCTCCGTTCGATCGGCTACAACCTCTAGGACCCCGCACGCCCCGGGTGAGCCGTCGACCTCAGGCCCGACGCCCGGCTCCCGTGTTCCGGCATTGAGCGCCGGCAAGAAAAGTGATATCACTTAGATATCAGTTTCTCTTGAAGGAGTGAGCTTCGATGTCCGAAGAGTCCCGGTTCGACGACCAGGCGGCCGCGGGTGGTGAGCCGGCCGGCGTGCCGGTGGGCCACGAAGGCACCAGGGTCGAGATCGAGGAGCGCCCGGCCTGGTTCGCGAACGGGTTCATCCCGCTCGTGCTGGCGATCGTCCTGTTCGTCCTGGCGTTCCGCTGTTTCCTGGAGGCGTCCGTGAGCGAGGACTCCGCCGCCTGGGGCTGGATCGGGACGGTACTGGTGATCCTGTGCGGCCTCGCTGTGGTCTCGATCACCATGGTCTCGCCGGGGGAGACCCGCGTGCTCCAGTTCTTCGGGCGCTACATCGGCACCGTCCGTAGCCCGGGGCTGAAGATGGTGGTGCCGTTCGCCCGGGGCCGTCGGGTCTCGGTCAAGGTGCGCAACTTCGAGACCAACGAGCTCAAGGTCAACGACGCCGACGGCAATCCGGTGAACATCGCCGCCATCATCGTGTGGCAGGTCGCGGACACCGCCAAGGCGGTGTTCGCCGTCGAGCGGTACGACGACTTCGTGCAGGTGCAGTCCGAGGCGGCCCTCCGCCACGTCGCCTCCAGCCACCCCTACGACAACGCCGCGGTAGGCCAGGAGACGCTGCGCGGCTCCACCGACCTGGTGGCCGCCGAGCTGGCGGCGGAGGTGGCCGCCCGGATCGCGATCGCCGGGCTCGAGGTGGTGGAGACGCGCATCTCCAGCCTCGCCTACGCCCCGGAGATCGCGCACGCCATGCTGCAGCGGCAGCAGGCGTCCGCCGTGATCGCGGCGAGGGAGAAGATCGTCGAGGGTGCGGTGAGCATGGTTCAGGGTGCGCTGCGCCAGCTGGAGGCCGACGACGTGGTGGTGATGGACGAGGAGCGGAAGGCGGCCATGGTGTCGAACCTGCTGGTGGTGCTGTGCAGCTCGTCGCAGGCCACGCCCGTGGTCAACACCGGGACGCTGTACAACTGAGGCCGGACCGACCCATGGCCGAGCGCGAGCGCAAGCCCGTCCTGCTGCGCCTGGACCCAGCGGTGCACGAAGCCCTGGCCCGGTGGGCGGCGGACGACCTGCGCTCGCTCAACGCCCACATCGAGCTGCTGCTGCGCCAGGCGCTGGCGAAGGCGGGACGGACCCCGCGCGACGCCGGCCCGCTGCCGCGGCGGGGCCGTCCGGTCAGGGACGAGTCGCCCGAGCCATAGCCTCGTGCCAGGCCTCGAGGGAGGGCGGGCGCCGGCGCAGGAGGGCGTCGAGCACCAACCCGTCCAGCATGGCCACCAGCGCCTCGGCGTCCCGCGGTGCCGCTCCCGCGGCCGCGACCCGCTCGACGAGCACGTCGCGTGCCTCCAGGAAGACCCGACGCAGGTCGTCGTCGCGCGTGGCCATCAGCATCACCTCATACCGCGCGGTGGCGATCGGGGCGCCGTCCCCGGTCCACCAGTCCACGAGGTCGTCGACGCCCGGAGGTCCGGCGGTGCCCGGTCCGAGACCCTCGGCGGCGAGGAGCGCGACGACGAGCGCCGTCCGCAGGCCGTCCAGACCGCCGAAGTGGTGCCGGACGCTGCCGTGCGGCACTCCGGCCGCAGCCTCGACCGCCCGCACGGTCACGGCGCCGCTGCCGTTCTCGGCGAGGATCGCGAGCGCAGCCGCCACCAACCGCCCGGACGTGCCCTTCTCCATGTGGAGAGTGTAGCCTGCTATGCTTCTCCACATGGAGAAGTCGGGTGAGCTCGTGATCAGGTCCGTGGTGGTACTGGCGCTCAGCACGGTCGCGATCGCGGCGGCGCCGTGGGTGATGGGTCCGTCCTACCTCGCGCTGCAGCCGCGCCTGGGACCGCTGACCCTGATCGTCGTCGAGGTGCTCTACGCGCTGTTCATCGACTTTCCGCTCGCCGGCCTCTACGTGGCGGTCGTCACGATCTGGCTGGGACCGCGCCGTAACCCGGCCCGCTCCGCCCTTGGCTTCGTCGCCGTGTTCTTCGCCCTCATCCTCGGCTGCATCGCCCTTGCCCCGGCCAGTCCGCTGCTCGCGTACTGGGCGCTCGCCGACACGTTCCCCGCGGCGGTGGCGGCCGCTGTGGGGGGGCTCGGCGGACCCACCGTTGCACTGCTGGGAGGAGGGTTCGTGGTGTTCGACCTCCTGCTCTGCGCCACCGCCGGTGTCACCGCGGACGCCCTCGTGCGCTCCAACGCTCCCACGCCGTGAGGTGGCCATTGGCATCGACGGACGGCTCACCGCTCGCGGGAGGGGCGGGGTTGGAGGCACCGGGCAGCATGGCGGGGTGAAGCGCAACGTCTCCTGCCATCTGGAATTGTCGACCTCGGGACCCACGGAGCTCGTCTTCAGCGTCGCCCTCGCCCGCGGCGTCCCGCTGCACACCGAGGCGCTGACCGTGAGCTGGAACGGCGCCTTCCTCACGCCGGTCGAACTGCGGGACGACCACGGCACCCGGCTGCATCGCATCGCCGTGGACGCCGGGACCGTCCTGCTGGACTACGTCGCCGAGACCGACGGGCTCGCCGACCCAGCCGTTGCCGATGAGGTCGAGAGGCTGCGCTACCTGCGGCAGAGCCGCTACTGCGAGTCCGACAGCCTCGCCCCGACCGCGGCCGCCGAGTTCGGGGGGCTGGAGGGCACCGCGCTCCTGGCCGCCGTCGTGGGCTGGGTCCACGACCGGATCAGCTACGTCGGCGGCTCGAGCGTGGGCACCGACAGCGCCGTGGACACCCTCCTGGCCCGCAAGGGGGTGTGCCGGGACTTCGCGCACCTGTGCATCGCCCTGCTGCGTGCCCTCGGCGTTCCCGCCCGGATGGCGGCGGTGTACGCTCCCGGCCTCAGCCCGATGGAGTTCCACGCCGTGTGCGAGGCCCTGGTCGACGACGCCTGGTGGGTGGTGGACGCCACCGGGCATGCGCCGCGGCAGAGCCTGCTGCGGATCGCGACCGGACGGGACGCCGCCGACACCGCCTTCCTCACCAGCTTCGGAGCGCCCGTCGAGCTGGTCGCCCTCGAGGTGACCGCCACCGCGGAGGAGTTCGTGCTGGACGACGCCGAGACCCTCACCCGGCTGCGCTGAACTCCGGGTCCGCCAGCGTCTCGGCCAGGCCGTGGCGGGCGATCGCCGCCAGGGCCGGCATGTCGTCACTGGCCAGGGTGAACACGCACGCGAGCCCGAGGGCCCAGCACCACGCCCGCTGCCAGATCGCCTCGTCGTAGGAGCCCAGGAGGTTGCAGGCCGCACGGAACGCCGCCCGCGCGGGCGCGTCGAACATCAGCCACGCGACCGCGAGGTCGCTCGCCGGGTCGCCGGCGCAGACGTCGCCGAAGTCGATCACCCCGGCCAGGCTCGCGTCCGCGTGCAGCAACAGGTTCATCGGGTGCGGGTCGCCGTGCACCCAGCGCGGAGCGTCCCGCCAGGCCGGCGCCTGCGACCACCTGAGCCAGCGGCCGAGGCCGTCGCGTCCCGCGACGGCCTCGATCCGGGGACGCCATCCCTGGGCCCGTGCCGACACGGGCACCGCACGGAACGGATTGTGCGGGGCGTGGTCCGGGGCGGGACGGTGCAGGGCGGCCAGGAACTCTGCCAGCCCGTCCGCGGCCGGCCCGCGGTCGGCCACCGGGACATCGGCCGCGCTGTGGCCGGGGAGCCGCGGGACCACCGTCCAGCGCCAGGGGAAGCCTTGCCCGGGGCGTCCGGCGAACACCGGGACGGGGACCGGCGCCGGCAGGTGCGGGGCGAGGGCGGGGAGCACGGCGATCTCGTGCTCGATCAGCCCGGCGGACGCCTCGCGGCGCGGAAGGCGCACGAGCAGGTCGGGGCCGAGCGCGAACATCTCGTTGTCCCAGCCGTGGGAGAACGGCTCGACGTGGGGCTCGGCCAGGTGCGGCGCCTGCGCGGCGAGCAACCGTGAGACCAGCTCGGAATCGATCCGCACCTCAGCTGCGGGAATGGCTGCCACCGCGACAGGGTAGCCTTGCCGGGCGATGTTGGTGGCACGGGATCTGGAGGTACGGGCAGGAGCCCGCCTGTTGCTGTCCCCGGTGTCGTTCCAGGTCGCCGCGGGCGACAAGGTGGGACTGGTCGGACGCAACGGGGCGGGAAAGACCACGCTGACCCGCATCCTCGCCGGTGAGTCCCTGCCGGCCGCCGGCGCCGTGACCCGCAGCGGCCAGATCGGCTACCTTCCGCAGGACCCGCGCACCGGCGACCTCGGCCAGCTGGCCCGCGACCGCATCCTGTCCGCCCGTGGGCTCGACCAGATCCTTCGCCGGCTGAACACCTACTCCCTGGCGATGGCGACCACCGAGGGCGCCGAACAGGACAAGGCGATGGCGTCCTACGCCCGCGCGGAGGCCGAGCTCGCCGCGGCCGGTGGCTACGGCGCCGAGGCCGAGGCCGCACGGATCGCGGCGAACCTCGGCCTCCCCGACCGCGTGCTCGGCCAGGACCTGGCCACACTGTCCGGCGGCCAGCGGCGGCGAGTGGAGCTGGCGCGCATCCTGTTCTCCGGGGCCGACAACCTGCTCCTCGACGAGCCGACCAACCACCTGGACGCGGACTCGATCGTCTGGCTGCGCAGCTTCCTGCAGTCCTATCCCGGTGGCCTGATGGTCATCTCCCACGACGTCGGCCTGCTCGAGGCCACGGTGACCAAGGTGTTCCACCTGGACGCCAACCGGGCCGAACTCGACATCTACTCGATGGACTGGAAGCGCTACCTCCTGCAGCGCGAGACCGACGAGAAGCGGCGCAAGCGGGAGCGGGCCAACGCCGAGCGCAAGGCGGAGACGCTGCTGGCCCAGGCCGACAAGATGCGCGCCAAGGCGACGAAGGCCGTAGCGGCGCAGAACATGGCCAAGCGCGCGGAGAAGTTGCTGTCCGGGCTGGAGGAGCAGCGGGTCGCCGACAAGGTCGCGAAGATCCGGTTCCCGAAGCCGGCCCCCTGCGGAAAGGTACCCCTGACCGCCGCCGAGCTGAGCAAGTCCTACGGGTCGCTGGAGGTCTTCACCGACGTCGACCTCGCCATCGACCGGGGGGCCAACGTCGTCGTGCTGGGGTTGAACGGCGCAGGCAAGACCACGCTGCTGCGCATCCTGGCCGGCATCGAGCAGCCGGACACCGGCGAAGTCGTCCCCGGGCACGGCCTCCGGCTGGGCTACTACGCCCAGGAGCACGAGACGCTCGACGTGGCCAGTACCGTGCTGGAGAACATGATGACCGCCTCGCCGGACCTGAACGAGACGGAGGTCCGCAAGATCCTCGGCTCGTTCCTGTTCACCGGCGACGACGTCGACAAGCCCGCGCGGGTGCTGTCCGGCGGCGAGAAGACCCGGCTCGCGCTGGCGATGCTGGTCGTCTCTGCCGCCAACGTCCTGCTCCTCGACGAGCCCACCAACAACCTGGACCCGGCGTCCCGCCGGGAGGTGCTCGAGGCGATCCGCACCTACGCGGGTGCGGTCATCCTGGTGACGCACGACGAGGGGGCGGTCGAGGCGCTGCAGCCCGACCGCGTGCTGCTCCTGCCCGACGGCGTGGAGGACCTGTGGAACCCCGACTACGCCGACCTCGTCAGCCTCGCGTAGCTGCCGTCCCGATCCCAGCCTCGCCGCGCCGTCCGCGCGGGTGGACCGGAGACGCCGGGACGCGGGCTCAGACGAGCTCGGAGGCCCGGCAGAGGACGTCGTGCAGCATTCCGGTGATCTCCGCGAACTCCGGCTCGCCGATCGTCAACGGCGGCGCCAGCTGGATGACGGGATCCCCGCGATCGTCCGCGCGGCAGTACAGTCCGGCCTCGAACAGCGCCTTGGACAGGAAGCCCCGCAGCAGCCGTTCGGACTCGGCGTCGTCGAAGCTCTCCCTGGTCGCCTTGTCCTTCACCAGTTCGATGCCGAAGAAGTAGCCCGCGCCGCGGACGTCACCGACGATCGGCAGGTCGAGCAGCGTCTCGAGCTGCGCACGGAACGCCCCGGACTTGCTCGCCACGCGCTCGTTCAGCCCCTCCCGCTCGATGATGTCGAGGTTGGCCATCGCCACCGCAGCGGACACCGGGTGGCCCCCGAAGGTGTAGCCGTGCGCGAAGCTGGTGGTGCCGTTGCGGAACGGCTCGAACAGGCGCTCGGAGGCGATCATCGCGCCGATGGGGGAGTAGCCGCTGCTCATGCCCTTCGCACACGTGATGATGTCGGGGACGACGTCGAAGTCGTCGCAGGCGAACATCGAGCCGATGCGACCGAACGCGCAGATGGTCTCGTCGGAGACGAGCAGTACGTCGTAGTCGTCGCAGATCTGGCGGACGCGCTCGAAGTAGCCCGGCGGCGGAGGGAAGCACCCGCCGGAGTTCTGGACCGGCTCGAGGAAGACGGCCGCCACGGTGTCGGGCCCCTCGAACTCGATCGCCTCTGCGATGCGGTCGGCGGCCCACTGCCCGAACGCGTACTCGTCGTGCCGCAGGTGCTCGGGCGCCCGGTAGAACCCCGTGTGCGGCACCTTCAGGGCGCCGGGCACCAGTGGCTCGAACGGTGCCTTCGCGGACGGGATCCCGGTGATGGACAGCGCACCGTGCGGAGTGCCGTGGTAGGCGATGGAACGCGACACCACCTTCGTCTTGGTGGGCTTGCCGGTGAGCTTGAAGTACTGCTTGGCCAGCTTCCACGCCGACTCGACCGCCTCGCCACCGCCGGTGGTGAAGAACACGCGGTTCAGGTCGCCCGGGGCGTAGCCGGCGAGCCGCTCGGCCAGCTCGATCCCGGCGGGGTGGGCGTAGCTCCACAGGGGGAAGTAGGCGAGCTTCGCGGCCTGGGCCGCGGCCGCCTCGGCGAGTTCGGTGCGTCCGTGGCCCACCTGGACCGTGAACAGGCCGGCGAGGCCGTCGAAGTAGGAACGGCCCTTGTCGTCCCAGATACGGTGGCCCTCGCCGCGCACGATCACGGGAGCGTCCAGGCCGAGTCCACCCGCCGACGCCGGCTCGTACACCGAGTGCCGGGTGAAGTGGCCCCAGAGGTGGTCGCGCGCGGCCTGGGCCAGCGGCGTCCCGGTCCTGGTGGTCAGCTGTTCGCTCATCTGGTTCCCCAGTCGTAGTGCTGTTTGTTGAGTTTCAGGTACACGAAGGTCTCGGTGGCGACCACGCCCGGAATGGTGCGCACCCTGGTCATGAGCAGGTCGAGCAGCTCGGCGTCCCCCTCGCAGACCACCTCGACCAGCAGGTCGAAGCTGCCCGCGGTCGTGACCACGTAGTCCACCTCGCTCATCTCGCAGAGCGCGTCGGCGATCGGGCTGACGTCACCGGAGGTCTTGACCCCGATCATCGCCTGCCGGGTGAAGCCCACCACCAGCGGGTCGGTCACCGCCACGATCTGCATCACCCCCGACTCCGTGAGACGCTGCACGCGCTGCCGGACCGCTCCCTCCGAGAGGCCGACCTCGGCGGCGATGCTCACGAACGGCTTGCGTCCGTCCTGCTGGAGCAATTCGATGATGCGCTTGCCGATCTCGTCGATCACGGGGGCGGCCGGACGCAGCGGATCGCGCCCGTTGTCGGGTCGGTCGACGTATGCCATGCGCAGATCTTGCCCTGCGATCCTCGAAGTTTGCAACCATACGCGCTACGATTTCCGAAGTAGTCCGCGCGAAACAATTGCGGATTAGCCTGTTTGGCACCAAGATGCTCCCACATCACCATTGATCGGAGGGGTCGGATGGCGGACGCGACCAGCGTGCGGAATTTCATCGGCGGTGAGGCGGCAGAGCCCACCGAAGGTGCCTTCAGCGAGGTGCTGGATCCCTCCACCGGCGAGGTCATCGCGAGGGCACCGATCTCCGGTCCGGCCGACGTGGACGCCGCGTACGCGGCCGCCGACCACGCTTTTCGTACCTCCTGGAGACGCACCACCCCCTCCGAGCGCCAGCGCGCGCTGCTGCGGATCGCCGACGCGATCGAGGCGAGGGCGGAGGAATTCGTCGAACTCGAGGCCAGGCAGACCGGCAAGCCGCTGTCACTGACCGCGTCGGAGGAGATCCCGCCGATGCTGGACCAGCTGCGGTTCTTCGCCGGCGCTGCCCGGGTGCTGGAGGGCCGCGCGGCCGCGGAGTACATGGCCGGGCACACCTCCTGGATCCGTCGCGAGCCGATCGGGGTCGTCGGCCAGGTGACGCCCTGGAACTACCCGGTGATGATGGCGGTCTGGAAGATCGCGCCGGCGCTCGCCGCCGGCAACACCGTGGTGATCAAGCCCGCGGAGACCACCCCGCTGACGACCCTGCTGCTCGCTGAGGTCGCCGCCGAGTTCCTGCCACCGGGAACGCTGAACGTCGTCACCGGCGATCGCGACACCGGGCGGCTCGTCGTGGAGAACCGCGTCCCCTCGCTCGTGGCGATCACCGGCTCGGTCCGCGCCGGGGCCGAGGTGGCAGCGAGCGCGGCGACCGCACTCAAGCGCGTCCACCTCGAACTGGGCGGCAAGGCGCCCTGCATCGTGTTCGACGACGCCGACCTCGATGCGGCCGTGGAGGGCCTGGGCGTCGCCGGCTTCTTCAACGCCGGACAGGACTGCACCGCCGCCACTCGCGTCCTGGTGCACCAACGCCTCCACGACGACTTCGCCGCCGCGCTCGCCGAGTTCGCCAAGGGGACGGTGGTCGGCCCGCCCAGCCGTCCGGACGCCCTCTTCGGGCCGGTCAACAACCCCGCGCAGCTCGAGCGGGTGGCCGGCTTCATCGATCGGCTGCCCGACCATGCCACGCTCGCCGCCGGCGGTCGCCGCCTCGACGAGCTGGGCGCCGGCTACTTCTACGCCCCGACGGTCGTGTCCGGCCTCCGCCAGGACGACGAGGCGATCCAGTCCGAGATCTTCGGGCCGGTGATCACGGTCCAGTCGTTCACCGACGAGGACCTGGCCGTGCGCTGGGCGAACGGCGTCGAGTACGGGCTCGCCTCCAGCGTCTGGACGAGGGACTTCGGCCGGGCGATGCGGGTCAGCAAGGAACTCGACTTCGGCTGCGTCTGGATCAACACCCACATCCCGCTGGTCGCCGAGATGCCGCACGGCGGCTTCAAGCGCAGCGGGTACGGAAAGGACCTGTCGATGTACGGGTTCGAGGACTACACCCGCGTCAAGCACGTCATGGCCAACATCGAATCCTGATCACCCACTCACCTGATCACGCCGAATCAGTAAAGGAGGTCGGATGTCCGACCGGTCACAGCTCTTCACCTCGATCAAGGGCGGGGCGATCTCCCGCCGTTCGGCCCTCGCCGGTCTCGCCGGACTGGCAGCAGCGGGGGTCCTCACCGCCTGCGGCTCACCGGGGCGCAATCCCAGCGGTTCGGCCTCGGCCAGCAGCTCGCCGGTGGCCGCAGCCGACAAGTCGGACACCGAGAAGCTCGTCAACTGGTCGAACTGGCCGGAGTACATCGACGTCGACGACAAGGGGAAGCACCCCAGCATCGAGGCCTTCACCAAGAAGACCGGCATCAAGGTGAACTACAACGAGGACTACAACGACAACGACGAGTTCTTCGCCAAGGTCCGCCCGTTGCTGGAGGCCGGCCAGGACACCGGACGCGACGTGTGGGTGAGCACCGACTGGATGGTCGCCCGCTTGATCCGGCTGGGCTACATCCAGAAGCTGGACTACGCCAACATCCCGAACCTGTCCAACCTCGAGCCGTCCCAGAAGGACGTCGCCTTCGACCCCGGGCGCGTCTACTCGCTGCCCTGGCAGATCGGGTTCGTGGGTATCGCCTACAACCCGAAGGCGACCGGCGGACGCAAGGTGACCAGTGTCGACCAGCTCCTGCACGACCCGAGCCTGAAGGGCAAGGTCACCATGCTCACCGAGATGCGGGACACGGTCGGACTGGTCCTGATCGAGCAGGGCAAGAGCCTCGCGACGGTCACGGCCGAGGACTTCACCGCCGCGCTCCAGGTGATCGCGGACGCGAAGAACGCCGGCCAGATCAAGGGGTTCACCGGCAACGAGTACACCAAGCCGCTGGCAACGGGCGACACCGCGGCATGCGTCGCGTGGACCGGCGACGTGGTGCAGCTGCGCGCCGACAACCCGGCGTTGGGCTACACCCTGGGCGAGAAGGGCATTCCGATGTTCTCCGACAACTTCGTCATCCCGAACCTTGCCCAGCACAAGAAGAACGCCGAGAAGCTGATCGACTACTACTACGACCCGAAGGTCATGGCGCCGGTCGCCGACTACGTCAACTACATCCCTCCGGTCGCCGGGGTGAAGGACCTGCTCGTCAAGCAGGACCCGGGGGTGGCCAACAACGAACTGATCTTCCCCAGCCAGGACGTCCTGGCGAGGTCGCAGGTGTTCCGGGGACTCACAGCCGAGGAGGAGACCTCCTTCAACCGGCAGTTCCAGGCCGTGGTGACGGGCTAGGGCATGGCGACGACGAAGGTGAAGCCCGGCGATCTCACGCTGGTGCAGCTCACCCGCCACTTCGACGACTTCGTCGCGGTGGCCGGGATCGACCTGGTGGTGCCGGGCGGTTCGTTCTTCGCGCTGCTCGGCCCGTCCGGGTGCGGCAAGACCACCACGCTGCGGATGGTCGCGGGCCTGGAGGAACCCACCTCGGGGAGGATCCTTCTCGGCGACGACGACATCACGGCCACCCGGGCGTACCAGCGCAGGGTGAACACGGTGTTCCAGAGCTACGCCCTGTTCCCGCACCTGAGCGTCCTCGACAACGTGGGCTTCGGCCTGCGGCAGCGCAAGGTCGGCGACTGGCGGCGCCGCGCGATGGAGGCCCTCGAGCTGGTGAAGCTGGCCGACCGCGCCAAGCAGCGGCCGCGCCAGCTCTCCGGCGGCATGCAGCAGCGGGTTGCACTGGCCAGGGCGATCGTCAACGAGCCGGACGTGCTGCTGCTGGACGAGCCGCTGGGCGCCCTGGACCTGAAGCTCCGCCGCGAGATGCAGATCGAGCTCAAGCGCATCCAGCAGGAGGTCGGGATCACGTTCATCCACGTCACGCACGACCAGGAGGAGGCCATGACCATGGCCGACACGGTCGCGGTTATGCGGGCCGGCCACCTGGAGCAGATCGGCTCCCCGGCCGAGCTCTACGACCACCCCGCGACGGCCTTCGTCGCGAACTTCCTCGGCCAGTCGAACCTGCTGCCGCTCGACGTCACCGGTGCGACGGACGGCGAACTGGCGCGCGGCACCACGCACGGCGTGACGGTGACGGTCGACCGCACCCAGCTGCCCGCAGGGCCGTCGGCGCCGGTGCAGCTGGGCATCCGGCCGGAGAAGCTCAGGATCCTGGCAGCGTCGGACCCGGCGAGCGCGAACCGGTTGGGCGGGACCGTGACGGACGCCTCCTTCAACGGCGTCGCGACCACCTACCTGGTGGCGATGCCGTGGGGCCAGGAGCTCACCGTGACCCAGCCGAACGACGGCACGCCGCGCGCCCAGCGCGGCGACCAGGTCACGCTCGGGTGGGACCCGCACCAGGCGTTCGTCCTGTCCGAGGCCGGCTGATGGCGGCGCTGACCCAGGCCGCCGCGGCGGTCGGGGCCGAGCCGGCCGCCGGGCGTCCGCGGCGGCGTGGGGGTCTGGTTCCGCTGGTCCTGCTGGCACCGGCGCTGACCTGGCTGGTGGTCTTCTTCGTGGTGCCCACGATCTCGCTGGCGTCGCAGTCGCTGCAGACCGGCGACATCGACAACGGCTTCATCCTCACCTGGAATGTCGCCACGTACGCCGACGCGATGGCGCGGTACTGGCCGCAGTTCCTGCGCTCGATCCTCTACGCCGCGTCCGCGACGCTGGGGACGCTCCTGCTCGGCTACCCGCTCGCCTGGTTCATCGCCCACCGCTCCGGACGCTGGAAGAACACCCTGCTGGTGCTGGTGGTCGCCCCGTTCTTCACCAACTTCCTGATCCGCACGCTCGCCTGGCAGATCATCCTCACCGACAACGGCCCGGTCACCGGCTTCTTCCGCGCCACCGGCCTGACGAACGTGCTGCAGGCGGTGGGCCTGACCGAGAACAACTCGTTGCTGGGTTCACAGTTCGCCGTGATCTGCGGATTGATCTACAACTTCCTCCCGTTCATGGTGCTGCCGCTCTACACCATCCTCGAACGGCTCGACACCCGGCTGCTGGACGCGGCCGGCGACCTGTACGCGAACGGCTGGAACACCTTCTGGAAGGTGATCTGGCCGCTGTCGCTGCCCGGCGTGGTCTCCGGCACGCTGTTGACGTTCATCCCGGCGGCGGGCGACTACATCAACTCCAAGCTGCTGGGCAACACCCAGACCGTGATGATCGGCCAGGTCATCGACGCCCAGTTCCTCAGGGTGCTGGACTACCCGATCGCCGCGGCGCTGTCGTTCATCCTGATGGCGGCGATCATCGTCCTCGTGGCCGGCTACGTCCGCGCCGCCGGCACCGAGGAGCTGGTGTGATGGCCTGGCTGCGCCGCAACCTCGTGGTGATCGTCGGCCTGCTCGTGATGGCCTACATCATGGTGCCCAACCTCGTCGTCACGGTCTTCTCGTTCAACAAGCCGAACGGCCGCTACAACTACGAGTGGAACCAGTTCTCGCTGGACGCCTGGCTCAACCCGTGCGCGAGCGCCGGGATGTGCGAGGCGCTCGGCCTGAGCCTGTGGGTGGCGGTGGTCGCTTCGCTGGTGGCGACCGTCATGGGCACCATGGCGGCGTTCGCGCTGGGCCGGTACCGGTTCCGGGGCCGTTCGGCGACCAACCTGCTGGTCTTCTTCCCGATGGCCACCCCCGAGGTGGTCATGGGCTCTTCACTGCTCACCCTCTTCATCGCCGCCGGAATCCCGTCCGGCCAGCTGACGATCCTCATCGCGCACATCCTGTTCACGGTCTCGTTCGTGATCACGACGGTGAAGGCGCGGGTCGCCTCGCTCGACCCCGCGCTCGAGCAGGCCGCGGCCGACCTCTACGCCAACCCGACCCAGGCCTTCTGGAAGGTCACGTTCCCACTGGTCGCTCCCGGTATCGCCGCCGGTGCGCTGCTCGCGTTCGCGCTCAGCTTCGACGACTACATCGTCACCAACTTCAACGCGGGAGCGAACACGGTCACGTTCCCGATGTACGTCTGGGGTGCCGCACAGCGCGGCACACCGGTGCAGATCAACGTGGTCGGCACCGTCATGTTCTTCGGCGCGCTCGCGATCGTCGGGCTCGGCCAGCTGGTCGGCGCGCGCCTGAGGCTCGGATCACGCAGAAAGGAAGCGCTGTGATGCGCGTACTGGTGGTTGGTGCCGGCGGGGTGGGCGACGCGGTCGCCAGGATCGCGGCCCGACGGGACTTCTTCGAGTTGATGGTGATGGCCGACTACGACGTCGCCCGCGCCGAGAGGGCCGTCGCGGCCGCGAAGGATGCGGGCGGGGGTGACCGGTTCGTGGCAGCCCGCGTGGACGCGTCCGACCCGTCGTCCGTGGCGGACCTGGTCCGCGCCCACGACATCACGCACGTCCTGAACGCGGTGGACCCACGATTCGTCATGAGCGTGTTCGAGGGTGCGTTCGCCGCGGGTGCCGACTACCTCGACATGGCGATGAGCCTCTCCCGTCCGCACCCTGAACGCCCCTACTCCGAGGTCGGCGTCAAGCTGGGCGACGAGCAGTTCGCGAGAGCAGCCGAGTGGGAGGCGGCCGGGCGCCTCGCGCTCGTCGGCATCGGCGTCGAGCCAGGTCTCTCCGACGTGTTCGCCCGGTACGCGAGCGACCACCTGTTCTCCCGTGTCGACGAGCTGGGCACCCGCGACGGCGCCAACCTCGTGGTGCGCGACGAGAACGGCGAGGAGATCTTCGCTCCCAGCTTCTCGATCTGGACGACGATCGAGGAGTGCCTGAACCCGCCGGTGGTCTACGAGGCCGGACGGGGCTGGTACACCACGGCGCCGTTCAGCGAGCCGGAGGTGTTCGACTTCCCCGACGGCATCGGGCCGGTGGAGTGCGTGAACGTCGAGCACGAGGAAGTGCTTCTGATGCCACGATGGCTGGACGCGAAGCGGGTCACCTTCAAGTACGGCCTCGGCGATGAGTTCATCGGGGTGCTGAAGACCCTGCACGCCCTCGGCCTGGACAAGACCGCCCCGGTGAAGGTGAAGGGTGTCGAGGTGTCGCCACGCGACGTCGTCGCGGCCGTGCTTCCCGACCCGGCCACGATCGGGCCGCGAATGACCGGCAAGACCTGCGCCGGCCTGTACGTCACCGGCCTGGGCAAGGATGGCAACCCACGCAGCACCTACCTGTACCACGTGGTGGACAACGAGTGGTCGATGACGAACTTCGGGGCGCAGTGCGTGGTGTGGCAGACCGCGATCAACCCCGTGGTGGCCCTGGAGCTGCTCGCCGGCGGCGTGTGGTCGGGTACCGGCGTCCGCGGCCCGGAGTCCTTCGACGCGGTGCCGTTCCTCGAACTGCTCGCCGGCCCTGAGCCGTCCGGCTACGACTCGGCGTGGGGGATGGAGGACCGGTGACCGGCCTCCGGCAGGAGAGGCTCCTGCGCACCGACCTGCCCGGCCCCGCCTCGCAGGCCCTCGCCGCCCGGCGGAAGGCTGCCGTCTCTTCCGCGGTCAGCGTCGGCAACGAGGTCTACATCGACCACGGCGACGGAGCGATCCTGGTCGACGTCGACGGCAACCAGCTCATCGACTTCGGCTCCGGCATCGCCGTCGCTTCGGTGGGCCACGCCGCTCCCGCCGTGGTGGCCGCTGTCGAAGAGCAGGCGGCGAAGTTCGCGCACACCTGCTTCATGGTCACGCCGTATCCCGGCTACGTGGAGGTGTGCGAGCAGCTCGCCCTGTTGACCCCGGGCGGGCACGACAAGCGCTCGGCCCTGTTCAACTCGGGCGCTGAGGCGGTGGAGAACGCGGTCAAGGTGGCAAGGGCGTTCACCGGGCGTCCGGCGGTGATCGCCTTCGACCACGCCTACCACGGACGCACGAACCTCACCATGGCGCTGACCGCGAAGGTGCAGCCCTACAAGGACGGGTTCGGGCCGTTCGCGCCCGAGGTCTACCGGATGGGGATGGCCTACCCGTACCGGTGGCCGACCGGTCCCGAGCGGTGCGCGGAGGAGGCGTTCGCCGAGTTCGTGGCGAGGGTGCACGTGCAGGTGGGCGAGGAGCACGTGGCTGCGGTGGTCGTCGAACCGATCCAGGGGGAGGGTGGCTTCATCGTCCCTGCCCCCGGCTTCCTGCGGATGGTCGCGCAGTGGTGCGCGGACAACGGCGTGGTGTTCATCGCGGACGAGGTGCAGACGGGCTTCTGCCGCACCGGCGACTGGTTCGCCAGCGAGCACGAGGGCATCGTCCCCGACCTCGTCACGACGGCGAAGGCGCTCGCCGGAGGGCTGCCGCTGGCTGCGCTCACCGGACGCGCCGAGATGATGGACGCCCCGGTCGTCGGCGGGCTGGGTGGGACCTTCGGCGGCAACCCGATCTCCTGCGCCGCGGCGCTCGCCACGATCCAGACCATGAAGGACGAGGACCTCGTGGGCGCCGCACGGCGGATCGGCACCCGGCTCGGCGAGCGCCTCGGCGGACTCGCGCAGCGGTACCCGCAGATCGGCGAGGTCCGCGGACGCGGGGCGATGATGGCGGTCGAGATCGTCCGTCCCGACGGACGCAAGACCCCCGACGCGGCCCTGGCCAGGGCGGTGATCGCCGGCTGCGTCCGTCGGGGACTGGTCGTGCTCGGGTGCGGCACCTTCGGCAACGTGCTGCGGTTCCTGCCGCCGCTGGTCATGCCGGAGGAACTCCTCGACGACGCGCTGGGCGTCCTCGAGGCCGCGTTCGCCGAGGCCGTCGCCTGAACGTCCCCGGACCCCCGGGCTGGGAGTCGGGTGTTGAGCGGAGCTCCTGGCGCACGGCGTGCGGGTGCGTGAGGGGTCAGTGGGCGAGCTGGGCGCCGCCGACGAACCCCGCGGCGAGCGCCAGTGCGAGGTGGCGGATCGACTCCTCGCCGGGCAGGAACGTCGGATGGTGGAGGCCGACGCGGTGCCGTGCGCCGCTGGAGGGGCCGCCGGTGCCGACGAACATCATCAGGATCGGCGCGATCCGCGAGTAGTG
This sequence comes from Actinomycetes bacterium, assembly GCA_023392635.1. Classification (GTDB taxonomy): domain Bacteria; phylum Actinomycetota; class Actinomycetes; order Propionibacteriales; family Propionibacteriaceae; genus Propionicimonas. The sequence goes on from JAEVYS010000035.1 coordinate 25,572, forward strand.
GGAGAAGTCGTCGGCGCCGCACGAGCGGAAGGGCTCGTGCGCAACGGGAAGGCCCAGGTGGCCGAGCAGCGGGTCGACGAACTGCACCAGCCTGCGGTCGTTGTTCAACACCGGGTCACCCACGATCAGCGTCACCTCAGCGCGCGCCCCGCGCGCCGCCGCGGTGTGCTCGGCGAGCCGCCGGATGGCGGCGTGCAGGTGCGTGCGGTCGCTCTCGTGCATGGTGCGGATCACGCCGTGCAGGGCGCCGGTCTCCGGAATGATGTTGTGCGCGGTGCCGGCCTCGATGTGGCCCACCGTGATCACCGCCGGGTGGATCGGGTCGATCGTGCGTCCCACCAGTTCCTGCAGGCCGAGCACGATGGACGCCAGGACCGGCACCGGGTCGACCGCCACGTGCGGATAGGCGCCGTGGCCGGGCTGGCCGTGCACCACGATGTCGAACTGGTCTGCTGCGGCGTTGACCGCGCCTGCACCGGTGCTCACGACCCCGCTCGGCACCCGGGGCTGCACGTGCCCGCCGATGACGGCCCGCACCTCGTGCTCGGCCAGCAACTGCGAGCCGACGACGTCCTCCGCACCGGACGGCTGAGTCTCCTCGCGGGGCTGGAAGAGCCCGACCAGGCCCACCGGGAGGTCGTCGATGTGCCGGGCTGCCTGGAGCAGTGCCCAGACGGCGGCCATGTGGACGTCGTGGCCGCAGGCGTGGGCCGCCCCGGTCGTGGACGTCCACTCCACCCCGGTCCGTTCGGCCAGTGGCAGCGCGTCGAGCTCCGCCCGGATCGCGACCGCGGGCCCGGGTGGGCCCACCCGCACGAGGAAGCCGGTGTCGGCGACGCGCGTGGCCCGCAGGTTCGGCAGGGCATGGCGCAGGCGTTCGGCGGTCGGTCGTTCCGAGCCGCTCAGGTCGGGGTGGCGGTGCAGCTCGCGGCGCAGTGCCTCCGCGTGCGGCAACTGCGGTTCCAGGTGTGCCACCAGCCGTGCCAGGAGGAGCTTGGCGGGATCGCTGGGCCACGTGGACGGCATGGATGCCATCTTGTCAGCGTGGGACGCGGGAGGACAGCGGGGCGAAGGTCTGGACAGTCACCGCGACCGAGACCGGACCGGCCTCGACATGGTCGGGCAGCCGGTGGAAGGCGTTGGGGCCCATCGCGATCACGTCGGCCGCCTCGGCGGCGTCCAGCTCGCGGCGCCAGAGCAGGTTCGTGGTGGCCTGCACCTCGAAGAACTCCGACGCGGCCACGGCCAGCTGCCCCGCCTTGTCCTCCGGCACGCTCAGCAGCCCGTGACGATCGCGTAGTCCCGACAGGTGCTCGGGTCGCGGGGTGACCACGACCAGGCGTCCGTCCGGACGCAGGACGCGGGCGAACTCCCGCAGGTTGCGCGGGGCGAAGACACAGAGCACCGCGTCAAGGCAGGAATCCCGCACCGGCAGCCCGCGCCACACGTCGGCGACGACCGCGGCGATCCGGGGATCCAGCCGCGCCGCCAGGCGGGCAGCGGCCTTCGACACGTCGAGCGCTATGCCGACCCGCCCGTCGTCGCCGAGGGCCGCTGCGAGGTAGTACCCCGTGCCCGCCCCGGCCTCCAGCACACGCGGACGCCCGGCGACGCGCGCACGAACCTCTTCGGCGACCGGGGCGAACAACCCGGTCGCGTGCACCCGCGACCGTGCGGCCAGCATCTGGGGGGTGTCGGCGTTCGCGGGCTCGGGACCGCCGAAAAGGTTCACGTAGCCCTGCCGGGCCAGGTCGTAGCTGTGCCCGGACGCGCACCGTAGCGCCGCCTCTGCCCGGGTCAGGACGGCGCCGCAGCGCGGGCAGGCGAGGAGGTCGACGGCGGGATCGATGTTCACGGGCCCGCTCAGGCCGCCGTGAAGAGCAGGCCGGAACCGTCGGCCGCCGACAGCGTCAGGGTGCCTCCGTCGATCGCGTACCTGGTCGCCGACTCCAGCGTCGTCAGCACGGCGTTCTCCTGCGCGCCGAGGCCGGCGGAGGGGCACGCCATCCTGGTACTCGTCAGGGGTCCGGCCGCGAAGCTGCCGTCGGCGGCGGTCACCGGACCGCGGAACGTGTTACAGGCCTTGCCCCGGAGGGTGGGGCCACTGATCGTCATCGTGACCTCGCTGCCGGCGACGGTGGACTGGACCGAGCCCGCCGAGGCGATGCCGCTGAGCCGCCACGTCGTTCCCTCGAGCGCCTTGTTCCGCACGGGCTCCAGGGTGAACACCACCGCCGCGCCTCCATCCAGGAGCTCCAGCCCGGTGCCCGCCGACCGCACGCTCGTGATCGTCGGGAGCGCGGTGGTGAAGGCCTGCTCCTGCGCCATGACCGCGTCACCCGCGCACGCCATCGCTGTCATCGCCGCCTGTGACAGGGAGACCGAGTCCCCGCTCTGGGTGTAGCCCGCGCCGTAGCTGTTGCAGCCGGTGGTGCCCGCGATGCGGCCGTCGGCGAACTTCATCGTAGGACGGTGGCCGGGCAGGGTCGGCCGCCCCTGGACCTGCGCGACGGTCCAGCTCGTGCCGGCGAGCGTCGGCCCTGCGGGTACAGCGGGCGTGGTCGTGGTGCAGGCGGCCAGGAGGGCGACGAGGCCGACGACCGGGATCCAGGACTTCCTCACGGCGCCTCCTTGCGGGCGTGGCGCAGATCCGAGCGGATCAGCAGCACCGGGCCGATGCCCGCCATCGCCGCGAACAGGAACCATTGAATCGCGTACGAGAAGTGGTTGCCCTCGGTCAGCTCCGGAGGCCGCACGGGCGTCAGCCCGCCGTCCTGGGGCGGCGTCATCTCGAGCACCGACACGTAGCCGTTCACGATCGGGTACGGCAGCGTGGGGGCGAGGGTCCCGGAGTTGATCAGGCGCACGGTGTTGAGCGGCTGGACCGGGGTCATCGCCTGGACGCTGCCCTGCTCGTCACGCCGGACGTAGCCGGTGATGCTGACTTCTCCCGACGGTGGGGCGGGGAGGGCGGTGGGGTAGTCGGCGTCCGCCGGCTTCACCCCGAAGCCGCGATCGACCAGCACCCAGGCGCCCGAACGGGTGTGGAGGGGCGTGACGACCTCATAGCCCGACTCCTGGCCGTTCGAGCGGTACCGCACCAGGAACTGGTGCTTGGGGTCGAACGTCCCCCGGACCGCCACCCGCTGCCACTGGTCGGCCTCCGTGATCGGGCGGGTGAAGACCGTCGCGAAGTCCGCGACCGGCGAGTTCTCGTGGACGGTCACCGAGTTGTTCATCGCCCGGCGCTGGTCTAGCCGCGCCAACTGCCACAGGCCCAGGTTGACGAACGCGATCGCCAGCGCGACCACGAACACGGCGAGCGCCAGCCAGCGCAGCCACACCCGCCGTCCAGTGAGCGGGGCGCCCATCGGGGAGTTCAGGAACCTCATTCGTCCTCCACGGTCCCCTTGACGGTATCGGCAGCGGCGAGTTCGGGGCGCTGCACCGGCTCGGCAGGAGGCGGCCCGACCGGCTGGCGCTGGTCGATGGCGTTCGCCAGCATGACCGCGATCGTCGGCAGTACCGCAGCCGCGAGCAGCAGCAACAGGTTCCAGGGCAGCGGGGTGAGGGTCGCGGCCAGGAAGCACGCCACGCGGACGGCCATCGTCCACAGGTAGCGCACCTGGCGGTCGTGGGTGTCCAGCGTCTTGCTCCGCCGCGCGCTGGTGATCAGCGTCGGTTTCTGGGCTTTCACCGGGCTCACGGCACAAGACTAGGTCGCAGACTTCTGCGGGACCTTCCGATAATGTGCCGCCGTGACTGAAACCTCAACCAACGCAGTTGCCCGAAGCGTGATCGTCACCGGCGGCAACCGGGGCATCGGCCGTGCGATCGTCGAGCGATTCCTCGCCGCCGGCCACAAGGTGGCCAGCCTGGACATGGGTGGCGAGGCCCCCGACGGCGCCCTCGGCGTGAACTGCAACGTGACCGACGCCGAGCAGGTGGACGCGGCCTTCGCCGCGGCGGAGGAGGCGAACGGGCCGGTCGAGGTCCTCGTGGCCAACGCCGGTATCACCAAGGACACGCTGATCCTGCGCATGGGGGACGCCGAGTGGGACGCGGTCATCAACGTCAACCTCACCGGCGCCTTCCGCTGCGCGAAGCGCGCCACCAGGAGCATGATCCGCGGCCGCTGGGGCCGGATCATCTTCACCGGCTCGGTGGTGGGCCTGTACGGCTCGCCCGGCCAGGTGAACTACTCCGCCTCGAAGGCGGCGCTGGTGGGCGTGGCGCGCTCGCTCACCCGCGAGGTCGGCTCCCGGGGGGTGACGGCCAACGTGGTGGCGCCGGGCTTCATCGAGACGGACATGACCGCCGTACTGCCCGAGGACGTCATCGCGCGCTATCTCGCCTCCATTCCGGCGAACCGGCTGGGCCGGCCCGCCGAGGTCGCTGCGGCCGTCGCCTTCCTCGCCTCTGAGGACGCGGGCTTCATCTCCGGAGCCGTGATCCCGGTCGACGGCGGCCTCGGCATGGGCCACTGAGCGGAAGGTCGGACACAATGGGAATCCTTGAGGGCAAGAACATCCTGGTCGCCGGCGTGACCATGAACACCTCGATCGGCTACCGGGTCGCAGAGATCGCGCAGGCGGAGGGCGCCACGGTGATCGTGTCGAACTTCGGCCGCGCGATGAGCCTGACGGCGCGGGTGCTGAAGCGCCTGGATCCGGAGCCGCCGCTGCTCGAATTGGACGTGACCAACGAGGAGCACCTCGCCACGCTGGCCGACCGGCTGCGTGAGCACGTGGACCACCTCGACGGCGTGGTGCACTCCATCGCGTTCGCCAACCCGGAAACGGCGCTCGGCGGCAAGTTCCTGAGCACCCCGTTCAGCGACGTCGGGTTCTCGGTGAACGTCTCGGCGTACTCCCTGGTGAGCCTGGCCATGGCGTGCAAGCCGCTGTTCCGGGAGACGGCGTCGGTCGTCGGCATGACGTTCGACGCGGAGGTGTCCTGGCCGATCTACGACTGGATGGGTGTGTCGAAGGCGGCGCTGGAGAGCACGTCGCGCTACCTCGCCCGCTACCTCGGGCCGGACGGCGTCCGGGTCAACCTGGTCGCGGCCGGTCCGCTCGAAACGATCGCGAAGAAGGCCATCCCCGGCTCGGAGGAGTTCAACGCGATCTGGGGCACGCGCGCGCCGCTGGGCTGGGACCCGAAGGACCTGACACCGACGGCGAAGGCGGTGGTGGCCCTTCTCAGCGACTGGTTCCCGGCAACCACCGGCGAAATGGTGCATGTCGACGGCGGGCTGCACTCCACCGGCGCCTGAGCCTCTGTAGGTTGGACGGCATGAGTGTCGTCCAGCTGCAGGGTGTCTCGATCATCCGATCCGGCTCCACCCTGGTCAACGACGTCACCTGGCGGGTCGAGGAGGGGGAGCGCTGGGTCGTCATCGGCCCGAACGGCGCCGGCAAGACGACCCTGCTGCAGATCCTCAGCGCGCAGTGGCACCCCTCGAAGGGGACCGCGGAGGTGCTGGGCGAGACCCTGGGCGCGGTGGACGTGTTCGAGCTGCGTCCACGGATCGGCGTGACCTCGGCGGCGCTCGCCGACCGCATCCCCAAGTCCGAGCGTGTCTCCGACGTGGTGGTGTCCGCGGCCTACGCCGTGATGGGACGCTGGCGCGAGGCCTACGACGATCTCGACCACGACCGGGCGCGGGTCCTGATGCAGCAGTTGCGGGTGGACCACCTCACCGACCGCACGTTCGGCACGCTGAGCGAGGGCGAGCGCAAGCGCGTCCAGATCGCCCGTGCCCTGATGACCGACCCCGAGCTCCTGCTGCTCGACGAGCCGGCGGCCGGCCTCGACCTGACCGGGCGCGAGGCGCTGGTGAGCACCCTGTCCGAGATCTGCCTGGACCCCTACGCGCCCGCCACGGTGCTGGTGACCCACCACGTCGAGGAGATCCCGCTGGGGATCACGCACGCGCTCCTGCTGAAGCACGGGCGGATCGTGGCGGCCGGTGCGATCGAGAAGGTGCTCACCGGCCCTCTCCTGAGCGCCACCTTCGACCTCCTGCTCGAGGTGAGCACGGTCGAGGGGCGCTGGATGGCCCGGGCAGCCGCACGCGCGGCCCACCGGCCTCCCGCGCGGTTGGCATGATTGGTGTCAGGGAAGGCGGATCGCAATGGAGTGGATGGCCGAGCACCTGTGGGTGGTCTGGATCTCGCTGGCTGCTGTGCTGGGCCTTGCCGAACTGCTGACCCTCGACTTCACACTGCTGATGCTCGCCTCCGGCGCCCTGGCCGGCGGCCTGGTCGCCCTGGCGTTCCCCGGACTGCTCTGGGTGCAACTCGCCGCAGCGCTGCTGGTCGCCGTCGCCATGCTGGCCCTGCTGCGTCCCACCCTGCTGCGCAAGGTCCGCGCGCTGCCGGGTTACCGCTCCAGCGTCGACAAGATGATCGGCAGCTCCGGCGTCGCGCTCACCGAGATCACCAGCGGGGCCGGTGAAGTGAAGGTCGGCGGCGAGGTCTGGTCCGCGCACAGCGTGGAGGGCACCATCGCGGCCGGCACCGAGATCGAGGTCTACCGCATCGACGGGGCGATCGCCGTCGTCTACCCCAGGAATCTTGCTCTGCCCTGAAAACCCCAGGAGGGAAATCACAATGGAATACGTCTTCGCCATCCTCTGGGTGCTCGTCGCCATCGTGGCGGTGACCATCCTGCTGCGCTCGGTCCGGGTGATCCGGCAGCAACAGGTGGGCGTGGTCGAGCGGCTCGGCAAGTTCCGGCGCACCCTTGAACCCGGTCCGCACCTGCTCGTGCCGGTGGTCGACGCCGTCCGCTACACGATGGACATGCGCGAGGCGGTCGTGCCGTTCCCCCCGCAGGGCGTGATCACCGAGGACAACCTGATGGTGAACATCGACTCGGTCATCTACTACCAGGTCGTCGACCCGGTCCGGGCGGCCTACGAGGCCCAGAACTACATCCAGGCCATCGAGCAGCTGACGATGACCACCCTGCGCAACATCATCGGCGGGCTCGACCTCGAGCAGACGCTGACGAGTCGCGAGGAGATCAACCAGAAGCTGCGCGCCGTCCTCGATGAGGCCACCGGCAAGTGGGGCATCAAGGTGAACCGCGTCGAGCTCCGTTCGGTGGAGCCGCCGGCCACGATCCGCGACGCGATGGAGAAGGGCGCCAGGGCCGAGCGTGACAAGCGGGCCGCGATCCTCGCCGCCGAGGGACAGCGCCAGTCGCAGATCCTGTCCGCGTCCGGCGACCGGGAGGCGTCCATTCTGCGGGCCCAGGGCGAGCGGGAGTCGGCGGTGCTGCGCGCGCAGGCCGACCGGCAGGCCGCGATGCTGCGGGCCGAGGGTGAGGCGCAGGCCATCACGACCACCTTCAACGCGATCCACGCCGGCAAGCCGACCCAGTCGCTGCTGGCCTACCAGTACATGCGGATGTTGCCGAACCTTGCGCGTGGCGAGTCGAACAAGGTCTGGATCGTTCCGAGCGAGCTCAACGATGCGCTGAAGGGCCTGGGCCAGATCGCCGGGACGGCGGCGGCAGGGCTGCGCGGCGGCGGGGACGCCGATGAGCCGGCCGACGGCCAGTTCTCCGCTCCCCAGCGGGTGGACGTGTTCGCGGAGATCGAGGCGCAGAAGGCGTCCGACGCGGAGCAGTCGGAGAAGTCGGTCCAGCAGGCGATCGCCGAGGCAGAGGCCCTGGAGGGACGCCGGGCGGCTCGGCTCGCCACCGAGCCCGACAACGCCCTGACTACCGGACCCGCGGCCCCGCCGCCGGCACCGGCCGTGGCCCCCGAGGTCGTGGCTCCCGAGCCGGAGGCGCAGCCGCAGCAGTAGTCGTTCAGGCCTGCGCCGGGCCGAGCCCGAGGAGCTCGAGCAGGTACTCCAGGTGCGCGGCCATGTCGATGTCCGGGTCGAGCATCCACTGCGTCTGGAGACCGTCGCTGACGGCGATCAGGAGGGTGGCGACGCGGGTCGCGTCCAGCCCCGGGGGCAGTGTGCCGGCGCGTTGCCGGTCCGCGATCTCTCCGGTGAGGTGCGCACGCACCTCCGCGTAACGGGCGACGAACGCCGCGTGCGCCGGGTGCTCGGAGTCGCTGGCCTCCACCGAGAATTGGGCGTACAGCTGGACCAGCCCCGGGACGTCCGCGTTGTGCCTGACGATGCTCACCAGCGACTCGATCCCCCCGGACGACTCCGGCTCCGTCCGCTCGAGGTCGACGGCGTCGCGCTTGAGGAGGATCTCGGCGAACAGCTCCTCCTTCGACGCGAAGTAGTGCAGCAGCCCGGCCTGGCTGAGGCCGACCGCCGCCGCCAGCTCGCGAACGGAGGTGCGCCGGTAGCCGGTGCGCGCGATCACTTCCAGCGCGGTGGTCAGGATCTCCTCGCGCTTGGCGAGGCCCTTGGCGTAGCGGGCGGGGCGGGCCATGGGGTCATCGTAGGGTTCGCGAGGCGTCCTCGTCCGCCTGCCTCGCGTAGCGTCCGGCGAGGGCGGAGCAGGCCATCAGCTGGGCCTGGTGGAACAGCACCAGCGGCAGCATGAGCAGGCCGAGCGGCTGGCCGGCGAACAGCACCCCCGCCATGGGCAGGCCGCTGGCAAGGGACTTCTTCGTGCCGCAGAACTGGATCGCGATGGCGTCCGCGCGGCTGAAGCCGAGGCGGCGTGCCGTCCACCAGGTCAGGGCCAGCATGATCGCGAGCACGACGAGGCACAGCACCAGGAGCACCAGCAGGGAGGTCCAGGAGGTCTGCGTCCACATCCCCTCGCGCATGCCGGTCGAGAACGCCGCGTAGACGACCAGCACGATCGAGCCGCGGTCGACGAGCTTGAGCTCGGGGTGCGCCTTCACGAAGCCGGCGGTCCAGCGGCGGGACAGCTGGCCGAGCACGAACGGGACGAACAGTTGCAGCACGATCTCCACGATCGTCGAGGTGGTGAACTCGATCCGGCCGGTGCTGGACATCAGCAACCAGCACAGCAGCGGGGTGAGGAAGACCCCCAGGATGTTGGAGGCCGACGCGCTCACCACCGCCCCGGCCACGTTGCCCTTCGCGATCGAGGTGAAGGCGATCGAGGACTGCACGGTCGACGGCACCAGGGTCAGGTACAGCAGTCCCGACTGGAGTCCCGGGTCGAGCACGGAGCCGGTGACAGCCACCAGGCCGAGCCCGAGCACCGGGAACAGGAGGTAGGTGAAGGCGAGGATCACGGCGTGCAGGCGCCAGTGCTTAAGGCCGGCCAGGGTCTCCGAGGGACTCAGCCTCGCGCCGTAGAGGAAGAACAGCAGCCCGATGGCCACGGTCGTGGCAACGCTGAGCGCGTCCGCCCAGAACCCGGAGGCGGGGAGGATCGACGCCAGTACGGCTGCGGCAACGATGGCGAGCAGGAACCGGTCGATCGGCAAGCGTGAGAGCCAGGACATCGCGGCTCATCCTATGGTCCCGACGTCCGTAGACTCGCCGCGTGGCCACCCTGATCGCGATCGACGACCCGGCCGACCCCCGTCTCGCCGACTACGTCGGGCTGCGGGAGGCGACGCTGCGCCACCTGCTGGAGACCGAGCAGGGAGTCTTCATCGCAGAGGGCAGCAAGGTGATCCGGCGTGCCCTCGAGGCGGGCTACCCCCCGCGGTCGTTCCTGCTCGCCGAGCGCTGGCTGGCCGAGCTCGCCGAGCTGGTCGAGCCGCTGGACGTCCCGGTGTACGTGGTCTCGGAGGAGCTCGCCGAACGGGTGACCGGGTTCCATGTGCACCGCGGTGCCCTCGGCTCCCTGCACCGTGTCGCGCGGCACGGCGTCGAGGACGTGCTCGCCGGCCGTCGGATCATGGTGCTGGAGGACCTGGTCGACCACACGAACGTCGGCGCGGTCATCCGGAACGCCGCCGGCCTCGGCTGGGACGGGCTCCTGGTCAGCGCCCACTGCGCCGATCCGCTGTACCGTCGCTCGGTGAAGGTCTCGATGGGCACCGTGTTCTCCCTGCCCTGGGCGCGCCTTCCGGCCGGTGTCGCCATCGGTGAGGTGCTGGCCCGGGCGGGTTACCGCGTGGCTGCGCTCGCCCTCTCCGACGCGGCGGTGGACCTCGACGTCTTCGCTGCGTCGCTCGCACCCGAGGACAAGCTTGCGGTGCTGCTGGGCACCGAGGGCCACGGGCTCAGCCCGGCCTGGATCGCCGCCGCCGACGCCGTCGTGCAAATTCCGATGCGGGCCGGCGTGGACTCGCTCAACGTGGCCGCGGCCAGCGCGATCGCGGGCTACGTACTGGCCTGAAGCGGGCGCACACCTCGCCCCTGGCGAGCCTCTCGTCGCGATCCGTCCGCCCCCATCGCGGGGGCGGCGGCACGTCCGATGGCTCCTACTCGCTGGCGGAGGTCTTGCGCGGGCTGACCGGCCAGTCGGCGGGGTAGAGGTGCGCCAGCTCCTCGTGCTGGGCGTAGAGCTTGCGCCGCATGCGGTTCGAGAGCCGGTCGCCGAAGACCGTCCCGTTCAGGTGGTCGGTCTCATGCTGGAGGCAGCGCGACAGCAGTCCGGTGCCCTTGACGGTGACCGGTTCGCCCCAGGGGTCGAGGCCGGTGCAGGTCGCCTTGTCGGGACGCGCGAGCGGCTGGTAGCCGCCGGGCAGCGACAGGCAGCCCTCCTCGGTGGACTCCAGGTTGCGCTGGTCGCCCTCGGGCAGCGTGACCACGGGGTTGCAGATCGCGCCGACACGATGGATGTCGTCGGCGTCGGGGCAGTCGTACACGAAGACGGCCAGGTCGACACCCACCTGGGTCGCGGCCAACCCGACGCCGTGCGCGGCCGCCATCGTGGCGAACATGTCCGCGACCAGGGTGCGCAGTTCGTCGTCGAACTCTGTCACCGGCCGGGTCTGCGCATGCATGACGGGCTCACCCCACCGCGTGATCGGCAGCGTCCTGCCACCCTTGGTCAGCTCCTCGATGCCCATTCCCGTCCTCGTCCGCCGTTGCTCGTCGGCCGCCATCCTATGGTGCGCGGCGAGTGCGCTTGCGCCCGCCGGGCGCGGGGGTGACGCTGGGCCGGTGGAGGAGCGGGAGGAGTTGTCGCTGGGCGCGACGCGCCTGCTGGCCGAGTTCTGCGACCACCTCCGCCTCGAGCGCGGGCTCTCGCCGAACACCGTCCGCGCCTATCGCGGCGACCTCACCAACCTGTTCTCCCACCTGGTGCGGGTGGGCGAGGGCGAGCCGTCAGACGTGACCCTGGCCGACCTCCGGACATGGCTGGCCAACCTGCATGCCGGCGGCGCCGACCGGGCCACGCTGCAGCGGCGGGCGGCCGGGGCGCGGACCTTCTTCGCCTGGGCCGCGCGGACGGGTCGGCTCCCCGCCGACCCGGCACAGGCGCTCCGTTCACCGAAGGTCGACCGTCGGCTCCCGCCCACCCTGGAAGCGGGTCAGGCGCGCAGGGCGCTGGACGGGCTGGCCGCACGGCTGGAGGAGGCCGCCGAACCGGGCGAGGTGGCATCGCGCCGGCGCGACCTCGCGATCGTCGAGGTGCTGTACGCCGCCGGCATCCGGGTTTCGGAGCTCACCGGACTCGACCTGCGTGACCTCGACGCGTCCCGGGGGCTGCTGAGAGTGCTCGGCAAGGGCGGCAAGCAGCGGACCGTGCCGTTGGGAGCGCCCGCCGTACGGGCCCTCGACGCCTGGCTGGCGGTACGCGGGCGCCTGGCGCGGCCGGTCGCCGGGCAGGCGATCTTCGTGGGCGACCAGGGCGGACGGATCGACCCCCGCGTGGTCCGTCGGCTGGTCCACAAGACGCTTTCCGCCGTGCCGGACGCCCCCGACCTCGGCCCCCACGGTCTCCGGCACGCGATGGCGACCCACCTGCTCGAGGGCGGCGCCGACCTGCGCTCGGTGCAGGAGTTGCTGGGCCACGCCTCCCTGGCGACGACCCAGCTCTACACCCACGTCACCACGGACCGACTGCGACGCGCCTACCAGCAAGCGCATCCCAGGGCCTGAGCAGCGCTGTGGGCGGCACCCACGAC
>JAEVYS010000037.1 GCA_023392635.1 Actinomycetes bacterium
CCCCGGGCCCGCCCTAAGATCGCCCACCCCGCCGGCGACTATCTTGGGGCGGACGGTGGCAGGGTCACACGCGATGCCCAAGCCGTACATCGTGATCCATTCGTTATGCATGAATCGTGCGTCAAACTCTAGCTTTGCAACCCAGTAGTGCAGTAAGTTCTTCCCGGAGGCTACGGAAGCCTCACTCGACAGGTAGCGGCAGCGATGGCCGCGAGAAGTCACCCAGAGCGGCGCCTTCACCCCGCGGCGGCCGAGCCGGAACAACTGAAACCCGCGCCGGATCATCTGAGCGGCGCACCATCACTAACAGAGGTGACCAATGAAGACCATCTTCGCCCGGTCGGCAGTCGTGTCGACCGTCATCCTGACCACACTCCTCACCGGGTGCGGCGAAAGCGCGACCGGCGCCGGCACGGCCACGGGCGCTGCTCCGTCGAGCTCAGCCGTCGCCATCGACTCGGCCATCGGGCTCCAGTTCAGCGGCGGCAAGGCCGGCGCGGCGGACTCCGCGGCCACGCCGATCAAGATCGGCCTGATCAACCAGGAGGGTGGCCAGGTCTCCGATCCCGAGGGCAGCATCGCGGTCAAGGCGGCGTTCGACTACATCAACGCCGAAATGGGTGGCATCGGCGGCCACCCTCTGCAGCTCGACCTGTGCAAGGTCACCTCCTCGGAGGAGGAGGCGCAGCAGTGCGCTCAGAGGTTCCTGAACGACAAGGATGTCAGCGTCGTCATGCAGGGCGGCCTGAATGTGGGCGCGAACGCCGTTCACGAGACCATCGGCGGCGCGAAGCCGACCGTGATCATCATGGCCAACCCCGGATCCGACCAGACCGCGAAGAACGCCTACGCCGTGAACCCCAGCGTCGTCGCTGCCCTTCCCGGTTCGGCCACCTTCATCGCCTCGAAGGGCCTGAAGACGGTTGGGGTCGTCACGAACGACAACCCCGGCAACCTCGCGATCGCCCAGGTCTCTGAGAAGGTCTTCAGCGCCTTCGGGCTGACCACCAAGGTGACGACCTTCCCGGCTGGCAGCACCGACCTCACCAGCGCCTTCACCGCTGGCCTGGCCGACAAGCCCGAGGTCATCAACCCGCTCGTGGTGACCACGCCGGAGTGCATCGCGGCCGCCAAAGCGCTGGAGGCACTCGGCAGCACCACGCCCGCCATTGGCGCCGGCCTGTGCGCCACCGAGGACATCCGCAAGGGCCTCGGCGACTTCCCCAAGTGGTCGTTCGAGCACACCGTGCTGTCCTTGTTCGCCGAGGACAGCACCGGCCAGGTGGCCTTCTACCGGGCCGTCATGGGCAAGTACGCCGGCGCCGACGCCCAGCTTGGCATCAACGCACCAGCGTCCTTCGGTGCGGCTTTCCTGCTGGCCAACGCCCTGAACAGCGTGGGCGCTGACAAGATCACTCCCGACACGGTGGCGGGTGCGGTCAAGGCCTACACCGGTGGCGTCCTGCTCGGCACCCCGAAGGTCGCCTTCGGTTCGGTGAAGGATTCCCCGACCCTGTCCGGCACCGCTGACCGTTTCTACACCTACCTGGGTGACGGCAAGTGGGAGATCGGCGACTGGCAGAACCTGCCCAAGTGACGCAGGTCTAGATACGAGATAGAGGAGGAAGCTGCGATGGAGCAGATCCTGTTGTTCGCGGTGCTGGGACTCGGCACCGGAGCGCTCTTCGCCGGGCTGGCGATCAGCCTGGTGGGAACCTACCGCGGTTCCGGCACGGTCAACGTGGCCGCCGGCGGAATCGCAATGTTCGGAGCGTTCGTCTTCTACGGCCTCCGGGCCCGCGGCTTCCTCCTCTTCCCTTTCATCAATATCGCTGGCGGGGGCGGACGGGTCGTCCCACTGATTCCGGCCATCCTCGTCACGCTGGTGGTCTGCGCCGCGCTCGGCGTGGCCCTTCACTACTGGGTGATGCGGCCCCTGCGGAAGCAGTCCGCACTGGCCAAGCTCGTCGCCTCGGTTGGCGTGCTGCTGATCATCCAGGCCTACATCGTCCTGACGTTCGGCACCACGGGGCTACCTGCCCCCGACGTCCTCCCCGTCACCCCGGTCAGCGTCCTCGGTGGTGTGGTGCCGAGCAACCGCCTGCAACTCCTTCTCATCGTCGTGGTCCTGGCCGCGCTGCTCGAGTTCTCCTACCGCTTCACCACCTTTGGCCTCGCGACCCGGGCCGCTCAGGAGAACGAGACCGAAGCGGCACTGTCCGGCCTCCACGCCGGACGTCTCGCCCTGGCGAACACCGTGATCTCGGCGGTCGTCGCCGGCCTGCTGGGCATCTTCGTGGCACCGCTGACCCAGCTCGATCCGTCCACAATCGCTCTGGCCGTCGTCCCGGCGCTCGGTGCTGCGCTGCTGGCCCGCTTCACCTCCTTCTGGGGCGCCGCCTCCGCGGGCATCGGCATGGGCATCATCGCCTCCCTGGTCACCTTCTCCCAGACCCAACCCTGGTTCCCGAAGGCGGGCGGCGTGCCCTGGCCCGGCGTCCAGGACCTCATCTACTTCCTGATCATCGCCGCCGCGCTGCTGTGGCGCGGCCAGAGCATGCCCGACCGAGGGACCCTGGTGGAGCCCCGCCTGCCCAAGGCGCCCGCTCCCACAAAGGTCGCCAAGCCTGCACTCGTCGGTGGGGCCATCGCTCTGGCTGCGATGTTCATCCTGCCCTTCGACCTGCGACAGGCGCTCATCATCTCCCTGATCGGTGCAGTGGCGGCAATGTCGCTGGTCGTCCTCACCGGCTTCGTCGGCCAGCTCTCCCTGGTCCAGTTCGGACTTGCAGGCGTCGCGGGGCTGGTGACCGCCCGCCTCAGCACGGTCGCCGGCATCGGATGGCCCTGGGGGCCGCTGCTCGGCATCGTCGTGGCAGTCCTCCTCGGTCTCGTGCTGGCGCTGCCGGCGCTTCGCGTCCGCGGCGTTCAGCTGGGCATCCTCACCCTCGCCGGTGCCGTGGCCCTGAACACCTTCGGCTTCGGCAACAGCACCTTCGGCGTTCCGCCGTCGGGTGCCCCGGCGGAGGCGCCGACGTTCCTGGGCTTCGTCATCGGCACGACCTCCCCCGTCCAGGCCTTCGACGGTGCCCGGCCCAGCCCGATGTTCGGCATCGGGGTGGTTCTCGTGCTGATCATCACCGGCGTCGTGGTGAGCAACATCCGGCGCGGAAGCCTTGGCAAGCAGATGCTTGCCGTCCGGTCCAACGAGCGTGCCGCGGCCGCCATCGGTATCTCGCCAGCCCGGGTCAAGATGATCGGCTTCGCGATCTCGGCCGTCATCATGGCTCTGGCCGGCATCCTCTACACCTACAACTTCAGCTCCTTGGACCCGACGCGGTTCACCGTGTTCAACACCCTCAGCCTGGTCGCGTTCGCCTACCTCGGCGGCATTACCACCGTCAAGGGCGCGATCACCGCTGGCGGCATGATCACCCAGGGCTTCATCAGCTACGCACTGGTGCACTTCCTGCAGATCCCCGTCACCGTCCAGCTGCTGATGGCCGGATTCGCACTCGTACTCACCATCGTGTTCAACCCAGACGGGATCGCGCTCGCCGGGCCACCGAAGTGGCCGGGCAAGCTCGCTCGCTGGATCAAGAGCATGCGCAAGCCTGCGGTGACAGCACCGCCGGCGGCCAACGAACCGTCCGCCCTGACCAAGACTGGGAGCGAGCGATGAGCAACGCACTCCTGCACACCGAGAACCTCTCGGTCCGCTACGGCGGCAACCTAGCCCTCGACTCGGTGTCCATCGACGTCCACGAGGGCGAACTGGTGGGTCTCATCGGGCCCAACGGTGCCGGCAAGACAACCTTCATCGACGGGCTCACCGCCTTCGCCAAGAGCACCGGTTCCGCGTGGCTGGACGGGGTCGACATCACCAGATGGAAGCCGCACCAGCGGGTCAAGGCAGGTCTGGGTCGCACCTGGCAGTCCGCTGAGCTGTACGACGAACTGACTGTGTTGGAGAACCTGCAGGTCGCCGGCTACAAGCCGTCCTGGACGACCTTCGTCAAGGAAATCGTCACCGGGTCCTCGGTCTCGATGGCCGCCGTGGACTCGGCCGTCGAACTGCTGGGCATCGAACACATCCTCAACAAGCACCCCGAAGACCTGTCCCAGGGGCAACGCAAGTCGGTCGACGTCGCCAGAGCACTGACGGCCGGCAGCCGAGTGCTCTGCCTCGACGAGCCCGCCGCGGGCCTGGACACCGAAGAGAGCCAGGAACTCGGCGGACGCCTCCGTCGCGTCGTGAAGGACGGCACTTCACTCCTGCTCGTCGACCACGACATGGGACTCGTCCTCGGCTTCTGCGACCGCATCTACGTGCTCGACCTCGGCAAGCTCATCGCCGTCGGCACGCCCGATGAAATCCGCAACTCCCCGCAAGTCGTCGAGGCCTACCTTGGCGAAGACGGCGGCGACGCACAGGAGGAGAACTGACCATGACCGATACCACGCTCCTCCAGCTCGACGATCTCACCCTCGGCTACAACTTCGCACCGGTCGTGCGCAGTCTGAACCTGGCGGTCCACGCTGGGGAGGTCGTCGCGCTCCTCGGTCCCAACGGTGCCGGCAAGTCGACCACCCTGCGTGCCATCTCTGGCCTCCTGGCCCCCCTCTCGGGCAGCATCACTTTCCTCGGCGACGAAATCTCCGGCAAGGACCCGATCGAGATCGCACGCTCCGGCCTCGTCCATATGTCTGACCAGCGCAGCATCTTCCGCGATCTGACTGTGGACGAGCACTTCCGGCTCGCCCACCGCGGACAGAAGCTCAACAAGGACATCGCGTTCGACTACTTCCCCGCTCTGGCGAACCTCGCCAAGCGACGGGCGGCGCTGCTGTCCGGGGGCGAGCAGCAGATGCTCGGCCTGGGCCGGGCCCTGGCACGCAACCCCAAGCTGCTCCTGGTCGACGAGCTGAGCCTCGGGCTGGCGCCGGTCATCGTCCAGCGACTGCTACCCATCCTGCGGCGGTTCGCCGACGAGGCGAAGGCTGGAGTCCTCCTCGTCGAGCAACACGTCCAGCTCGCTCTCGGAGTCTCGGATCGTGGCTACGTGCTGGTGCACGGCGACCTCAAGCTCGCCGGCGACGCCAAGCAGCTGCAGGCAGACCGCAACCTCCTCATGTCGAGCTACCTCGGGGACACCCAACGGCCCGAAGCCAACGAGCCCGAAGAGGAGCACGCCCACTGAGTGGGGAACGTAGCCAGGCGCCTCTGCCCCGCTGGCCGTCGACGGCCCCGTTCACCGCTGGAGAAACCCATGCCCGAAAACCCCGCCCCTGAGCGAGCAGCCGGTCAGGCGACCCGCGAGAGCCTCTTCTTCCGAGAAGGCGCACGGCACCGGTTTACCGCGCGGACGGCGACCGTCACTGCCGTTCGTGAGATCGCCGGCCGCTACGTCCGGGTGACCCTCTCGGGGCCGGAGCTGGCCGACTTCCGCAGCGACGGCCCCGCCGACCACGTCCGGGTGTTCTTCCCCGACACAGCCGGCCGCCTGTACGCACCGAAGCCCGCAGGTCCCGACGTCGACGGGATCCGTCCAGCAGACGGCCCCACCTTCGGACGCGACTTCACACCTCTGGCGCCGCGTCAGAACGACACGTCCGCACATCGAGAAGTCGACCTGGACATCCTTCGCCATGAGAAGCCGGGGCCGGCGGCCCAATGGGCCACGAACGCGAAGCCGGGGGACCGCCTGGGCCTGGTGGGTCCACGAGGCTCCAAACGCGCCCCGCAACGAGTCGGACGCATCCTCCTGATCGTCGACGGCACCGCCTTGCCATCGGCCTCGCGCTGGCTCGACGACGCCGCGCCGCACACCTCCGTCGAGATCATCATCGACGAGGTCGGAGGGCTGGACTGGGCGCGTGAATACCTCGCTCTGGCCGGACATCCCGACGTGAAGCTCTCAGCCGCCGGGGCAGACCCCACCGACGCCGTCCGGTCGGCAAGTGTCGACTCCCGGACCTACGTCTTCGCAGCAGGTGAGGCGTCCCGCGTCGCGCTCGTCCGCCGACTACTGCGCAACGATCTCTCCCTGGATCCGACGCAGTTCACCGCCAGCGGCTACTGGCGCAGCGGCGAGGCCGCCTTCGACCATCACCAACCGCTCGACTGAGGAGACCAATGTCCAGCTACGTGAAGGGGACGCTGGTCGAAGCAGCCCTGAACGCAGTGCTCATCACCATCCTGCTGCTGCCCTTCCAGATACTGATGCCGCAGTTCGCGCCCTACACCCCGTTCCTCATCATCCCCGCGATTCTCTTCTTCGCGCTTCGCCTCCCACCGCGCGGACTCGTTCCCATGGTTCTCAGCTTCCTCGTCGGCGTGGCGTGGGGGATGGTCTTCGCCCTGATCGGCGGGCCCTTGATAGCTGCCCAGCCGGCCTCGGCCCCGCTCGTCCTGGGAGTCGGCGTGACCCTCCTGGTGTTCGCGATCCTGGCAGTCCACCCACTGCTGCTCCACAAGACGCCCCTTTCCGTTGTTCCGGCCGTTCTCCTCGGATTCGTTGAGTCGCTCCTCGTGATCCTGGTCCTCAGCCAGATCAGGACCGGCCCGGGAGCGCCGACGCCGCTCGCGCCACCGATCGGACTCCTTGCCATCGCCGGCTTCTTCATCTACGGCGCCGCGATGATCGCGATCATGATCCCCGTAACCGCCATCGTCACTGATGCGGTGGCTGGCAAGGATTGGAATCCACGCCGTGCGCCCAACTCCATTGAGACCCACATCGAGTCGGCCTGACCGACGAAGGGCCCCAACCCCGAGGCCTAGGTGTCAGGTCCGCCCTGTCGCTCCGCTCCCTGCCCGCTCGGCTCAGGCCCTGATCGCCCTGATCGGTCACGGCCTCGGGATCGGTGGGTTCTGCAGCCCAATGCCGACGAGTGCCCGGAACTGCCTCTCGAGTCTCCCGCACGAGCGTGATCAGGCGGGTCGCGGCCCGAATGCCAAAACCTCCGTAGACCACCAGCACGCTGGGCGGAGCCGGCGAGCGTGCGGCCGGATGCGCCGGAACCTCTTCCAGCTTGGCGGCGTCCTGGCCGGTGGGGCTGATCCCGTCGCAGCCGGTGGCGTGGAAGAGCGTCACCGGCCGGGTGTGCAGGCCTCCGGCCAACGCTGAGCTCGCGCCGTGGGTGTCCGACCCGGGCAGCTGTGACGGTAGAGCGATCAAGAGTCCCGCATCGTCCGGACCTGTCTGGAACCGATATCGCGCGGGTAGCGGCAGCGAAGACCAATTGTCACAGCTGTCGCACAGCGGCCTGCCATTCGCGGCTCACGCGCAGCCAGTTAGCTGAAGGAAGAAGATCACGAACCCCGGAGATGGAGAACCCACTGATGTCCGCATTCACTCGTCGCAAGTTCCTCCTCGGCGTGGGAGGTGCCGCCGCCGGCCTCGCCGCTGTTGGCCTGGTCGGCTGCACGAACGCCTCCGGTGGCGCTTCAAGCTTGGCCGCGTCCGGAGCGGGGTCGGTCGCGTTCGACGGCAAGGCCTGGAGCTACGACGAAACCAACGACGTCTACTACCAGCTCGGACGGACCTACGTGGCCAAGCCGCTGGCTCCCGACTACGAGATCCTCGGCGTCTTCGTCCCGGGCAAGTACCTCACCGCCACCAAGAACAACGACGGAAGCTATTAAGCCACGGTCAACTCTTCCGGCAAGGTGGGCGACTTTACGGCGGTGACCGCTCCGATCGTGTTCCCGGTCAACACGCCGGGTTACGCGGCGCAGAAGCCGCCGTCGGCCTATTCCTACGACGACGTGTCCGCCTACCTCAAGGCCGGCTTCGTCTACGTCCACGCCGGGCTGCGCGGCAAGGACAGCAACACCGACAGCTACACCGGCAACGCCCCCTGGGGGGTTGCCGATCTCAAGGCCGCCGTCCGGTACGTGCGCTACAACGCCGGCCTCATCCCCGGAAACCAAGACGCGATGTTCGTGTTCGGCCACTCCGGCGGCGGCGCGCAGAGCGCCGTGATGGGCTCATCCGGCGACAGCGAGCTGTACACCCCCTACCTGGAGGCGATCGGCGCGGCCACAAAGGACACCAACGGCAACGCGATCAGCGACGCGATCGCCGGAGCCATGTGCTGGTGCCCGATCACAAACCTCGACTACGCCAACGCCGCCTACGAGTGGAACATGGGCCAGTTCGCTGACTCCGATACGCGTGCCGCCGGGACCTGGACCGCGGCTTACTCCAGCGACCTCGCTGAAGCCTTCCCTGAGTACCTCAACAAGCTGGGCCTGAAGAGTGAGGCCGGCAAGACGCTGTCTCTGGACAAGTCGGCCAACGGGACGTACCTGGCCGGGACCTACTACGACTACCTGATGGGTGTGATCGAGACCTCGCTGAACAACTTCCTGGCCGACACCACCTTCCCCTACACGCCGTCCAACAGCTTCATGGCAGGCATGGGCGGAGGCGCCCCAGGCGGCGCCGGTGGGGGAATGCCGTCAGGCGGAATCCCGTCCGGGGCGATGCCCTCGGGAGGAGGTATGCCGTCGGGTGGGGTGCCCTCCGGCGGCATGCCGGGTGGCGGTCCGGGCGGCGCGCAGTCGGCTGACACGACCACCTACAAGACCGTGGGCGAATACATCGACCGCCTCAACAGCAACGTCACCTGGGTCGTCTACGACGCGAAGTCGAACACGGCGAAGGTGACCAGCCTGGAGGGGTTCGTCAAGAGCCAGAAGAATGCCTCCAAGAACGTCGGCGCTTTCGATGCGCCGGACCGCAGCGGCACGGAGAACGTCGTCCTGGGTCTGAACACTGCAGGGCTGCACTTCGCGCAGGTGTCGAAAGACGTGATCGCCGCCAACGAGAGCGCCTACGCCAAGCTCGCCAACTGGAAGAACGACTACGCGTCCAGCCAGTACACCTCCGACTTCGCAAAGACCGACAGCGTCGGCAAGGACGTTGCCTACCGAATGGACGCCTACAACCCGATGTACTACCTGTCCGGTCAGTACAAGGGCTACAAGACCTCGACGGTGGCGCCGCACTGGCGCATCCGAACCGGCATCATGCAGGGCGACACGGCCAACACCACGGAGATCAACCTCGCCATCGCCCTCGCGAACCTCGGCATCAAGAACGTCGACTTCGCAACCGTGTGGGGGATGGGGCACACCATGGCGGAGCGGACGGGCGACGCGACCAGCAACTTCATCAGCTGGGTCAAGGAGAGCGTGAGCTGACTCAACTCATTTCCGGATTTCGGCGGCGGGGCGAACGCTGCCCAGTTTGACGGAGTCCTACAGCGGTCGTGAGCCGGAACTCGTACTCATCGCCGGTTGGGAAAACGCTGGACGCCGGCGGCCCCGCGGGACCAGGATCGGCCCGCGGAGCCCCGGGATCTGGCTGTGGGCAATCTCGCGTCGCTGCTACGCCTCAAGCGCGATGGCCCTGCGGAGATCACGGACGCCGGGATGCATTGTGCTTGCTCGTCATGCGTCCAGCAGACTGGGTTGCCCGGAGCCGACGGGTCGCTTTCGCGCCCTCCGCCGTGCCACTGTGGTCTGCTTGCCGGGGACTGCCAGCGCTACTTGGGAGAGGCGTTCGGCGATGAGGCGGTCTCGGTCGGCGGCGGTGTGTTGGTAGATCATCGCCATCGCCGGGGTGGTGTGCCCAAGGCGTCCCATCAGGTCGGCCAGGGTCGCGCCCGACTGCGCGGCCAGCACCGCCCCGGTGTGGCGTAGGTGATGGAACTTCAGATCATCGCGTCCGGTGGCGGCTCGGGCGGCGTGCCAAGCGGTCTGGAAGCCCGAAGGACGCAGGTTGCGGCCTTCGGAGTCCGGGAACAACAGGGCGTCCGGACGCTTGGCGACGAACCGCTCGAGGTGGTCGGTGACCATCGGCAGCACGTGGGGAGGGATGGTGACGTCGCGGACGCCGGCGCTGGTTTTGGGCCGATCGTTGGTGACCTGGCCCTTGGTCCACACGACGGCCCGGCGGATGTGTACCACGCCCTGCACCGGGTCGATGTCCTTGCGGCGCAGTTCGAACACCTCGCCGTACCGCAGGGCACACCAGGCGCCGAGTTGGACGGCAAGCCGTAGCTCCGCGGGCATCGCCGCCGTGATCCCCGCCAGCTCCTCCAGGGTGGCGGGGTGGATCTGGGTCGAGCGTGGGACGCGTCCGGCGCCCTTGATGTGGGCCGGATTCT
The DNA here is from genome assembly GCA_023392635.1 of Actinomycetes bacterium. GTDB lineage: Bacteria > Actinomycetota > Actinomycetes > Propionibacteriales > Propionibacteriaceae > Propionicimonas. Next base: position 10,180 of record JAEVYS010000037.1, read on the forward strand.
CCGACAGTGGCACCTCGGGATCGTTTTGGCCGCGTTCAGGATCGTCCTGAGCAGGCCGTACGCCTTCGCCCTAGCGCGCGGAATCCGACGGGCGCCCATCTTCCGGTACCAGGCCTCGACGTCGGCGGCGCCAATCTCCGCCAGCGGGATACTGCCGAGCCCGGGCACGATGTGGTTGGCCAACAGCAGTCGGTAGTCCTTCACCGAGGACGGACGCAGCGCCTGCGGGTCGTGAGGGTCACGCTCGCAACGGTCCTCCAGCCACGCGGTCGCATACTCGCCGACTGTCACGCCGCCGGGCCGCGGTTCGGGGTCGACGTAGGTCGGTCGACGGGACTGCGGCGACGACCACTGGTCGAGGTCGATCAGACGGCGCTCGGTCGCCAGCCAGCCCTCCGCGTCGACCCTGGCGTGGAAGGTCTCAGGCGCCCGATGGAGCTGGAGGTCCGGGCCGACATAGGCGGCGCTGTACCGGCCAGAACGCTCCCGGCGAACCCGCCCGAAACCTCTTCTTCGCTGCGTCACCGCCACACCTCCAGCCCGTCTCGGGCCCACGACCAGACCGCAGGCTCCCGGAATCTTGCACAACATATGCACAACATAGGAGCCAACGACAGCCGGTTCCTGCCCACTTCTGCGCACCCATTTTGCCCGGCTACAACACCATCATACCTAGTCAGACGCGCGTTCACTAGGGCCGATGCGCGGACGTCGCAATTCGCGAGATAGAGATTCAACTCCTCTCTCGCGCACCGTTGGGTGCCCCCTGACGAGGGAAGGCACGGAGACGGGAATCCTCTCCGGTGGCCCTTTCCACCTGCTCGGATCTTCTCTGTTGGGGCTTCCGCTCATCGTGGGGGCCGCCTCGGGCCGGTTCACCTGTTGTGGCGACTCCCGCCCCACGGGATCATGAAGCGCCGAGATCTACGAGAGAAGGTTCCGTGATCGTGTCGGTGTGGCAGTGGCAGTGGCACAGCCACAGGTAAGGCGCCCGCGCGGGTCCCATGGGTACGGCGTGCACGCAGGCGGAGTGATCCTGGGCGATGCACGGCCCGCACCTGGAGCCGTTCGAGTGGGGCCGATCCCCCTGGTCCTCTTCGCTCACCAACGTGATGATCCAGTGTGGCTGGGCCGCTGGGGCTGCCCGGGATGGAGCTCTCGCGCGCGCCCCCAGCTCACGACCAGCCACTGTCGCTCCGCCGCGTAGCGGTCGCAGCCCCGGAGACTGGCTGGTACTCCAGAAATGGCCACGAGGCCGAACCTAGCCGTCCGCACCGGGTGGGCGCCATGGGTACTTTGTTCGCGACGCGGCTCCCACACCGGGTGGGTTGTCGCTCCGGGCAGGACACTCCGCCCGATCTTCTTCTACCCCGAGTCCGGCCAAGAGCCCTGTCGGGTCCGTTGGCTCAGGGCTGAAGCAGGACTTTGATGGCGCGGCGTTGATCCATGGCGCGGTAGCCCTCGGCGGCCCGGTCGAGGGGGAGCCTGAGGTCGAAGACCCTGCCGGGGTCAATCGTGCGGCTCCAGATCAGGTCGATGAGTTCGGGCAGGAACCGTCGGACGGGCGCGGGCCCTCCGTGCAGGTGGACGCCGGAGAAGAACATCTCCAGCCCGGGGAGGTTGACGTCGTGGGAGACGCCGACGTAACCGACGTGGCCGCCGGCTCGGGTCGCCCGAATGGCCTGCATCATCGACTCCTGGGTGCCGACGGCCTCGATGGTGGAGTGCGCGCCGAGGCCGCCGGTGAGCTCCTTGATCCGCGCCACCCCTTCGTCGCCGCGCTCGGTCACGATGTCGGTCGCGCCGAACTCGCGGGCGAGGTTCTGACGGTCTGCGTGGCGGCTCATCGCGATGATCCGCTCCGCACCGAGCTGTTTGGCTGCGAGGACGCCCAGCAGCCCGACGGCTCCGTCGCCGACGACGGCCACGGTCTTGCCGGGGCCTGCCTCGGCGGCGACCGCGGCGAACCAGCCGGTGCCGAGCACGTCGGACGCCGCGAGCAGGGACGGGATCAGGTCGGCATCCGGCGTTCCCGGCGTGGGGACCAGGGTGCCGTCGGCGAGCGGGACCCGCAGGTACTCCGACTGGCCGCCGGACGCCGCGCCCGGCTGCCGCTGCACGCAGTGCGTCTGATAGCCGGACGCGCAGATCTCGCAGGTGTTGTCGGAGGCGAAGAAGGAGCCGACCACGAAGTCGCCGACCGTGATGTCGTGCACGTCGGCGCCGACCTCTTCGACGATCCCGACGTACTCGTGACCCATCGCGGTCGGCTCGTGGGTGGTGTCGTCACCGCGGTAGGGCCACAGGTCGGAGCCGCAGATGCACGACGCCACCACCCGCAGGATCGCGTCGGTCGGCGCGAGGATCCCGGGCCGTTCCCGGTCCTCGACCCGGACGTCACCGGGGCCGTACATCACCACTCCACGCATGTTGTTGAACTCCTCGTCCGTCCACCTGGTTGCGGGCCATTGCCGGCCGGTACCAGCCAACCGTCCAAGTCCTGAGCGGGGGAGTCCCTGCTCAGAGGTGCACCGGCAGGGCACCCCACCGACCGCGTGCACCACTTACCGTTGGTGCGTGGACAACCGCGAAGAGGTGCGTGAGTTCCTGACGAGCAGGCGAGCCAGGATCAGCCCGCAGCAGGCCGGCCTGCCCGTGGTGGGGCAACGCCGCGTGCCCGGGCTGCGGCGCAACGAGGCCGCGACACTCGCCGGAGTCAGTATCGAGTACTACTCCCGGCTCGAGCGGGGCCAGCTCGCCGGGGTGTCGGCCGGCGTCCTGGACGCGATCGCACGGGCCCTGCAACTGGACACCGCGGAGCGCGAGCACCTGTTCGACCTGGCCGGGGCTGCCGATGGCAGCAGCCTGCTCAGCCCGCGGCGGAGTCGGGTCGAGAAGCCGTGGAAGATCCAGCCCGGCCTGCAATGGGTGCTGGACGCAATGAGGGACGCTCCAGCGATCGTCACCAACGGCCGCGCCGACCTGCTGGCCGCCAACCACCTCGCGCGTGCGCTGTACAGCGATGTGCTGGCCGAGCCGGGCGGGCGTCCGAACTTCGCCCGGTTCACGTTCCTCGACAGCGCCGCCCGCCGGTTCTACCCCGACTGGGACTTCTTCGCCGACATCACCGTGGCCAACCTCCGCACCGAGGCGGGCCGCGACCCGCACGACCGGCAGCTCCACGAGCTGGTCGGCGAACTGTCCACCCGCAGCCCGGAGTTCCGCGCCCGCTGGAGCGCGCACGACGTCCGCATCCACAGCTCGGGCACGAAGCACTTCCACCACGCGGTGGTGGGCGACCTCGTCCTCGCCTACGAGACCGTCGACCTCCGCACGAGCCCCGGGTTGTCCATGACGGTCTATGCCGCCGAGCCCGGCTCGCCGTCCGAGCAGGGGCTGCAGCTCCTGGCCAGCTGGGCAGTCACCCCGGACCTCGCCCACGAGGACGGTGTGCCCGCCGACCTCACGCCGTCCTGATCGCGAGGAGAAGACTCAGCCATGGACCTCCCCGGCTTCCTCGACCACGTCAACCACGGCCTTCTGATCGAGGGCGGCTCGGAGGTGCACCGGTTCATGCACGGTGCCGCCCAGGATGCCTTGCGCATCACCGCGGAGCTGAACGCCGGCTACCGGACACCCGAGGAGGTCAGGGCACTGCTCGCCCGGCTCACCGGCAGGGACGTCGACGAGTCGGTGGCGTTGTTCCCGCCGTTCCACTGTGAGTTCGGCAAGAACCTCACTCTCGGCAGGAACGTGTTCATCAACATGGGCTGCAGGTTTCAGGACGCCGGCGGCATCACGATTGGCGACGGGGCGCTGATCGGCCATGGCTGCACGCTCACCACCCTCAACCATGCGGTCGACCCTGACCGCCGCGCCGATCTGATCCCGGCGCCGATTACGATCGGTCGCAATGTCTGGCTGGGGGCTTCGGTCACCGTCGTGCCGGGCGTCAGCATTGGGGACGGCTCGATCGTTGGTGCCGGCGCCGTCGTCACCAGGGACGTGCCGGCGGACACCATCGTCGCCGGGGTTCCCGCGCGGGTGGTCCGGGCGACCGGCTTCGGGCCCGGTGGTAGGGGCGAGAGCAGGATCCCGTGATCAGTCTGCGGGATTCGAAGACGGCGTCAGCGGGTTTCGAGAACTTGCTTGAGGGTGGTTGCGGCGGTCATTCCGGCCGGCCATCCGGCGTAGAACGCGAGGTGGGTGGCGACCTCGGAGAGTTCGTCGCGGGTGACGCCGTTGTCGAGGGCGAGGTTGAGATGGGAGCGGAGCTGGTCGGTGCGGCCGAGCGCTGTCAGGGCGGCCACGGTGATCAGGCTGCGGTCTCGGCGGGAGAGTTCGGGTCGGGCCCAGACGTCACCGAACAGCACGTCGTCGGTGAGTTCGGCCAGTTTCGGCGCGATGTCGCCCACCAGCTGTTGGGCGCGGCTCTGCTCGGCCATTCCAGACCTCCAGTTGCTGACGCGGAACGGGTCTTCGTGCCATTGACGCTAGCCCGGCAGGGCTGGGGAAGGCAGGCACTGTCAGTACGCCCCATCGTGCGGGCCACAGGAGGTACTGACAGGGCCTCCCTGGTCGAAGGCGGCTGTGCTGAAGTGGACACCAGGCGGCGGTCATCGCGCCGCAGCCACGACCGGAAGGACGTTTCGATGAAGTACCGCAACCTTGGCCAGAACCTCGAGGTTTCAGAGATCGGTTTGGGCTGCATGAGCCTGACCGGCGCGTATGGCAACACCGGCGGCCCGGAAAGGGCGGACGCGATCGCCCTGATCCGCCGCGCTGTCGAGCTGGGTGTCACGTTCTTCGACACCGCCGAGGTGTACGGGCCGTTCCGCAACGAGGAGATCGTCGGTGAGGCGCTGGAGCCGGTTCGGGACCAGGTGAGGATCGCCACGAAGTTCGGGTTCGCGTTCGCCGAGAACGGGGTCGAGCCGGGCGGGTTGTGTAGCCGTCCGGAGAGCATCCGGGCAGCGGTCGAGAACTCGCTGCGCCGCCTGCGCACCGACCACATCGACCTGTACTACCAGCACCGGGTCGACACCACCGTCCCGATCGAGGACGTGGCGGGGACTGTGAAGGAGTTGATCGAAGCGGGAAAGGTGCTGAACTTCGGCCTGTCGGAGGCGGCGGCGGCCACGGTGCGCCGGGCGCACGCTGTCCAGCCGGTCGCCGCGGTGCAGAGTGAGTACTCGATGTGGTGGCGCGACCGGGAGGCTGACACGATTCCGGTCCTGGCAGAGATCGGGGCCGGCCTGGTGCCGTACAGCCCGCTCGGCAAGGGCTTCCTGACCGGTGCCATCGACACCACGACGACGTTCGCCGAGGGCGATTTCCGTGGCCAGACGCCGCGGTTCCAGGGTGAGGCGCTGCAGGCGAACCTGGCGCTGGTCGAGGTGCTGAAGCGGATCGCCGGCGAGGTCGGGGCGACTCCGGCGCAGTTGGCGTTGGTGTGGTTGTTGAACCAGAAGCCGTGGATCGTGCCGATCCCGGGCACCAAGCAGGTCGGGCGGCTCGCCGAGAACGTCGCAGCTTCACATGTGGAACTCACCGGCGCCCAGCTCGCCGACCTGCGCGCGGCGGCCGACCAGGTGCAGATCGTCGGTGCGCGCTACCCGGAGGCGCAGGACCGGATGACCAACCAGGAAGCGCCGCTGCCGGACGCGTAACGGCCAGCCGGCCGCCGGGGGCTGGACGTGCCGCTGTCACCTTCCGGTGAGCCCCACCCTGGGCACGGGACGCCGGTGTCGACCACCAGGTCGAGTGGGGCAGGCGCCGGACGTGTGAAGTGAGTCATGCCTGTGGGGTGCTGCTTGTGCCTGCGGGGTGTCTTCGGCCGGCGATTGCGATGGGGATCAGGCCGAGGAGGGTGATGGCGGCACTGGCGATGAAGATGCCTCGCTGGCCGAGGGCGGTCAGGGAGCCGACGGCGATGATGGGGCCGGAGACGATGGCGCCGACGCGTCGGGTGTTCATGTAGAGGCCGGTGGACAGTCCTGGCCGGGGGATGAGTTCCTGGAACAGGGTGAGGCCGATGCCGGCGATGCCGGCGAAGGACCACGCGTTCAGGAGTTGGAGGGCGATCAGGGGAATGGGGCCGGTGACGAACGCGAGGCCGAGGTAGTAGGCGATCCCGGCGAGGCAGCTGGTTGCGATCAGGCCGAGGTGGGAGTGGCGCTCGCTGAGTCGGCCGATCAGCAGGAGGGCGGGTACTTCGAGCGCGGCGGCGACACCGAGGGCAATGCCGGCCCACAACACGTCGAGGCCGAGGGTCTGGGTGACGTAGACGGTCATGATGGACATGCCGGTGGCGTTCGTGGCCTGGAGGAGGACGAACGCGGCGGTGATCAGCACGATCCCGGCGCGACCGACCCGGGGCAGGTGTTCGGCGCGGCGGGTGGTGGGCGCGGGTGTGTCTGCAGTTTGGGTGTCGGCGCGATGGCGGTTGATCATGAGCGTTGTGGTGGCGATGCTGAGGCCGGCGACGCCGGTGATGGCGAGCAGGATCGCGCGGTTGCCGAACCAGCCGATGATCGCTGCGGCCACGGGTGGGCCGGCGACCCAGGCGACGGAGATGATCGCTCGGGTCTTGACGATGTCGGCCGGCCGTGCCCCGGCCTGGCGGAGGTGGGCGAACAGCATCGAGCTGCCGATGCCCGCGGGGCCGCCGAGCACGATCAGGACGAGCGCGGCGAGCGGGAGAGTGGTCACGATCGCGAGCAGCACGGCGAGCACGGCGGTGAGGATCGCGCTGGCCATCATCAGGGCCAGGTAGTTGTGCCTGCGGTCGGCCCAGGCGGGCAGTACCAGTGCCGCGACGAAGCCGCTGGCGTTGCTGGCGGCGAGGACCCAGCCGACCTCGGCGGTCGTGGCTGCGTACAGCTCGGTCAGGATCAGCGCCAGGACGGGGCTGAGGAACGCCGACTGGACACCCCACAGCAGTGCCGAGGACGACACGAGCAGACGCTTCACCAGCCCAGCTCCGCTTCGTGCCGGTCGTCTTCGCAACGGTGCTGGCGGCCGGCCGGAGGCGTCACCTGCCCACCGTGCTCGAGTCCGGGGTCTCTTGGGTGCGGGTCTGCCAGCTGGCGAGCAGCCTGAGTTGGTCCTCGGCCGCGCTGCCGGGTTGCGCGGTGTAGGCGATGATCGTGAGGTTGTCGCCCGGGAGTTCGAGCGCGTCGCCGGTGAGTTCGAGGTCGCCGACCACCGAGTTGTGGAGGCGTTTGGTGGCGGTGCGGTGCAGGCGGACGTTGTGTTGGGCCCATCGGGTGGCGAACGGGTGGCTACGGGTGGTGAGTTCGCCGATCAGGTCGGTGAGGGGCTTGTCGAGGGGGTGGCGTCCGGCTTCGGCGCGCAGGCTGCCGACGGTGCCGTCGGCGACCTCGTCCCAGTCGAGGAAGAAGCCGTGCGCGCGGCCGTCGAGGAACACGAAGCGGGCCAGATTGAACGGTACGTCGGGGAGGAGGATGCCGTCGTAGAGGGCGAGGCACAGGTCATTGGCGTGGAGGATGTCGGCCCGGCCGTTGCGGACGTAGGCCGGTACGCCGGTCATGCCGTCGAGGAGGGCGCGGATGCTGGGCCGCAGCGGCGTCGGTTTGGCTGGGCGGGTGCGGAGGGTGCGTTCGGGCGTGGCCGCGGCCCGGGCGAGGTCGTGGAGGTGTTGGCGTTCGGCTTCGTCGAGTCTGAGCGCGTCGGCGAGGGCGTCGAGGACCGAGTCGGAGACCCCGCCGAGCTGGCCGCGTTCGAGGCGGGCGTAGTAGTCCACGCTCACCCCGGCGAGGAGGGCGACCTCTTCGCGCTTGAGGCCGGGCACGCGCCGCCGGGCGTCCATCGCGGGCAGGCCGGAGTCCTCCGGCCGGACGCGGGCGCGGCGGCTGGTCAGGAACTCGTTGATCTCGCGGCGGTTGTCCACCCGGTGACGCTACCGCCGGCCGCGGCCGCCGTGACAGGTACTGGGAGTGCGTGCTCCGGCAGGTCCTTCCGCACACGCCCACGCGGGAGTGAACTGGTGTGGTCTCCGATCCAAGCGAAGGAAGTGCCATGCGTACCGTGACCCTGAACAACGGCGTCGAGATGCCGATCCTCGGCTTCGGCGTCTTCCAGATCGCCGATGCGGCCGAGTGCGAACGCGCAGTGAGTGACGCGCTCGCCGCCGGCTACCGGGCGATCGACACGGCCGCCTCCTACCAGAACGAGGAAGCCGTCGGACGCGCCATCCAGAGCTCCGGCATCCCACGCGACGAGCTGTTTATCACGACGAAGCTGTGGATCCAGGGCGCCGGGGAGGGCAAGACCCGGGCCGCGTTCGAACGCTCCCTGCAGCGTCTGAGCCTGGACCATGTCGACCTGTACCTGATCCACCAGCCCTACGGCGACGTGTACGGCGCCTGGCGCGACATGGAGAAGATCACTGCCGAGGGGCTGGCACGGGCGATCGGTGTCTCCAACTTCCACCCCGACCGGCTGGTCGACCTGATCATGCACAACGAGATCGTGCCCGCGGTCGACCAGGTCGAGACCCACCCCTTCCACCAGCGCATCGCCGACCAGGAACTGATGGCAGCCGAAGGCGTCCAGATCGAGTCGTGGGGACCGTTCGCGGAAGGCAGGAACGGCCTGTTCACCAACCCGGTCCTGTCCCGGATCGCCGAGGCGCACGGCAAGTCCGTCGGTCAGGTCGTGCTGCACTGGCTAATCGAGCGCGGCGTGGTGGTGATCCCCAAGACCGTCCGCCCGGAGCGGATGGCGGAGAACCTGGACGTGTTCGACTTCGAACTCACCGATGAAGAAATGGCCGCCATCGCCACCCTCGACACCGGAACCAGCCAGTTCTTCGACCACCGCGACCCCGCCATGGTCAAGTGGCTGTCCGGCCGCACCCTGGACATCTGAGAAGACGCATGCATGGCCGGCCGGCACAGCCCCGTGCTTGCGCGGACTCCCGTACTCGATTCTGGGTCCACCGCGGGTCGCTCTGCCAGTTGAGTTCTGCCCCACCCTGCCTCTGTCATGCTGCAGTGCGGTGTCCCTTTCGCCCCGCGTGCGCGAACCTCCAGGCTTGCCGAGCCGCACTGAAAAATTCATCAATGTGTGGTATCCCGTCCTGCGCGAGGGCGCGTTCCCGCTGGGTATGTAACTTTGGCGGGCTCCTCCGATTTGGACGTTCGGCTGCGGTGTCCCCCATTCGGGGGATAGCGTGAGGTCCCCAGCAGGGGTCGTTCAAGCAAGCGGATGAACCCCCGGGGGCAACCGATTGGTCAGGCGCATGGCACTCGACCAGCAGCACCACTCATTCGCCCCTGGGGCGTTCGGAGACACCCGGGGAGTTCCCACCCTCGACGCGCTGGTCAGGTTCGCCCTGCGGTTGTGTGCAACGAGTACCGCTGTGCACTGCAGCGCGACCCTCACGGTGCCGGGCCGCCCCCCCGAGACGATTGCCGCCACGAGCGACCTGCCTATTCGGGCTGACTGGCTCCAGCACCAGCTGGGTCAGGGCCCGGACCTCGCAGCCGGCAACTGCGAAGTCGCGGTGAGCAACGACATGGCCCGCGATCCACGGTGGCCGGACTTCGGTCGCATGGCCGTCGCGGTGCTCGGTGTGTTCAGCGTTGTGAGGATCGCTGTCCCGGTGAGCGCCGGGCATGCCGGCGTGAAGTTCTTCAGCGACCAGCCCACCGCCCTGGACCTGCTCGACATCGACGGCGCGCGGCGCCTGGCGGGGCAGGCGTCCCGGCTGTTCGAACGCCGCGGTGGTGTCGACGCCGCGGCCGTCGCGGCGTCCCTGCCCTCGTCGGGATGCAGCACGCTCGCCGTCGCGCTGGGCATCGTCATGGCCCGACATCGACTGGACCCCCGAGAGGCATTCCTGCGACTGCAGCAATCGGCCCGCACCCGGGGAGTCACGGTGTACGAGCAGGCATTCCGGATGGCGCAGGGCGCAGGCCGGTCCGCTCCCGGCGCGGTCGAGCGGCGAGACCTGCGCTACCTCGGGGGGCCGGAGATGTGGCGCGAGCCCGAGGCGGGGAGCATCGCCACGCCGTCGGGGAGCGCATCGAGGTGGGTGCCGGTCGATCACGAAGGTCGGCAGGAGAGGTGGGCGGGCTCCGCTGCGGCCGGATAGCCGCAGGTTCGCCCCCATCGAGGGGGAGGGGGTTCCGCAGGCACCGGGGGTGGTCTGCGGAACCCACCTCGAACCGCAGGACCCGACCAGACTGGGCGCCGAACTCCTGGACACAGTGCCCCGGCGGTGATTCGGGTTCAGGCGAGTCCGCAGTACCCCGGATGACGGACTGGGTCGTCTAGCGAAACCGCTCGGGTACCGATCTCGCGGGCAGGGTATCTACTCATCGGATGCGGGCGTCGCTCGAGCAGCGGGTGAACGTGCGTACCCGGCGAGAGGCTGAAGACCTTGGCCACCTCAGCGAAGGGCCCCTACTCGGCGCCCCCACTGGCGTCCTGGTTCGACACGATGCTGGACCGGCTCGGCGCGGGCACGACCACTCCTGCTCTGAACGCCGCTGTGCGTCACGCCACCTGGGCGATACCCGGGGTCGACCACGCAGGGATCAGCGTGATGAGTGCGCGGGGCGAGCCGAGGACGTGCTTCGCCAGCGATGACCTCGCCATGCGCGCCGACGCGCTGCAATGCCGGATCGGTGAGGGCCCGAGCCTGGCTGCGCTGACTCAAAGCGACCTCGTGCTGGTCGCAGACCTGGTGTCCGACCAGCAGTTCCCCCGGTTCTCCCCGAGGGCGGTGGAACTCGGCCTGCGCTCGATGCTCAGCACCCGGCTGAGGGCCCTCAGGGACCACCGTGCGGCGCTCACCCTTTACGCCCACCGCCCCGCCGCTTTCCGTGAGGAGGACCTCGCGCTTGCTGCCATCTACGCCTCTTTCGCGTCGGTGCTGCTGCTCAACCGGCTCCAGGAGCGTGACGTCGCCGGCCTGCGAAGGGCCGTGGAGACGAATCGTGAGATCGGCGTCGCCGTCGGCATTCTGATGGCCCGGAGCAGATGCACCCGCGAGTATGCGTTCGAGCGGTTGAGGACCGCCAGCCACAACCTCAACCGCCGCCTGATCGACGTCGCCGACGAAGTCATCTTGACCGGCGAACTACCTGAGAGCACTCGCTCGGACGGGTGCGAGGCTCGGGAGTACCGCCGAACTTCGAGCGACCGGGGTGCTTCCGGAATGGGAGGCGACTCCGCCAGATCGTGAGCGATTGGCGAGGGCGACGGAACCGGCGCACGGCTCCAAGGGCTCGTTCGTCTCGAAGTGGGTACTCCGCAAGTCCGACCACCGGGTCCTGTCCGGCTCGGACCTCATCCCCACGATCATGTTCCGCCAGGCCGACCAGCTCCAGCTCATCCGGGTGCCCTGGACCGACAACGGCCACGAAGACCGCTAGTCCACGCATCCCAGCCGGTCACTCTCAGGAAGCCGTGGGCCCGTCCTTCATTCGGTCCCAGAGCTTCATCGTCGTGCTCCAGCTCCGGATGGTCATCGACTTGTAGAGCGGAGACGACATGATCGCGCTCAGGCGGCTCTTGGAGCGTTCGGCGCTCAAGCGCCGTGAGTAGATCACGCCGTCGCCGGGCCAGACGGCATCGACGCCCTCGCGGGGGTTGAAGACGGCCATGGCTGCCTCTGAGGAGACGCCCAGAAGGAAGATGGCATCGCTGTGGTACTTGTCCGGCTCGTCACCGAAGCCCTTCGGCCGATTCTCGATGACCCTCTCAAGCTGGTCGCGCGTGAGCACGAGCACCTTGACGTTCTCGTCATGGACGTCGAAGTTCTCGGCCAGGTCGGCATCGATCCTCTTCTTGACGGTCGCCACCGAGTCGGTCGAGGTGAACAGCACGTTGCCGCTGTTGATGTAGGTCTCCACGTCGGTGAAGCCGAGTGCCTCAAGGCTGATCCGCCACGCGGCCATCGCGACGGTGTTCTTGCCGCCGACGTTGAGTCCGCGCGCGAGCGCGAGCATGCGCGTCATGCGACGAGCCGCCTGCGGATCTCCCGCGCGGTGCCGACCGGGTCGATGCTGCGGTCGTGCGATTCGGGCACGGCCAAGGGCTCGGTAGCGCCGTTGGCGCCCGACGCGCGGCGGGCAAGCGTGACGATGGGCTCGCCCTTGCCGACCGTGCGATACGAGATGAGGTTTCCATCAGCGGAGGTCCCGTGCGCCATTGCGTCATTCAACCACCTACGCACGACAGCCTCGCGGCGAAGATCAGGCACGGATCAGGCCGCTCGAGGGCAAGCCCTCGAACGAGCAACAAGCCCAGATCAGGATGCTTCGCACGACCCGGTCGCCCAGCGCGCCGAGGGTGGAATGTTGGGGTGCGCCCGACCGTCCAAGGGCTTCACCGGGTCCGCTGGTGCGCATCGAGCCAGTCGAAGAGGGCCGCGGTGAACGCCGGGGTGAGGGTCGGTACGTGGGTGCCACCGGTGATCGTCCACAGCGACACCTCCGTCTGGGTGCGGCAGCCTGTCCAGGTGGTCTGCCGAAGGTCCTCCCCGGCCACTTGGGCATCGGCGTCGAGCCGGTCGCCGGAATGAGCGTCGCCCGAGCAGTGGTCGGCCTCCCGCCACCAGGCGACGGTCTCGGCGGCCGAGGTATACGACCTTCCGGCGATCTCGCCGCCCTTGTAGGAGATCGTGTCGTCCGCTGTGCCGTGCACCTGCAGCACGCTCACTGGCACGGAGGGTCTGCAGTATGGGTCGGTGGCGAGCGCGCCGGCGAGAGACGCGACTGCCGCCACCTGGTCGGCGTGCTCGCACGCGAACGTGTGGGTCATGAACCCGCCGTTGGAGTGGCCGACCATGTACACCCGTGCCGGATCCAGACCCTGGGCGGCAATGGTCGTCGCGACCAGCCTGCTGAGATAGCCCGAGTCGTCGACGGGTGAGCCGTGGAAGTTGCAGCACGCCGGGGACGCGTTCCAGAAGGTGTTGCCCTCGGTGTCGGTCGTGCCCTGGGGAGCGAGGACCACGAAGCCACGCTGGTCGGCGAGGGTCCGCAGCCCGAAGAAGTCGACCGCCTCTGCCGCCTGACCGGTGTAGCCGTGCAGCACGACCACCAGGGCCGTGGGAAGCCCGGTCGGGCGGCTCGGCGGCACGTACAGCGACCCCGGGCGGCCGTCGACCTCGACAGTTGTCGTGGATGCCGATGCAGCGGACGAGGCGGTAGGAGAGGGTTGGCGCGTGGGCTGCGTGCCGGTGGTTGAGCAGCCGGCGAGCAGCGCCAGACAGAGCGCGATCAGGATCACTCCCCGCAGCCTCGCGCCGTCGCGTCGGACACCGCTTGCCATGCCACCATTCTGCGCGGTCAAGGCCGCCGCCGCCGGCCTCGGCGTCCACGGTCATGGCGACAGCCTCCTCGTGGCCACAGGCCGACCGACTGACCAGCCCCCACGGATCGGGCGCTGGCTCGAACTCGTCCTTCCCGGAATCGTTGCCGGCTGACGACTGTCTCGATCTGCCTGGCTATGGGTCTGCGAACTCTGCGAGCCGTGCCAGGCCCGCGGCTGCGTGGTGTCGCAAGCGCTCAAGGGCCGCAGCGACGTCCGGGGCCCCCGCCCGCTCGGGCGGAATTCTCCCTGGGTTGAGGGTCGTCCGGTTGGCCCATTCCTTGATGTCCGGTTGCGCTGTGAAGGCTTGTGCCGCGCGGTTTCCCATTACCTGCATGCGTGCGAAGCTCACGGGTGTGTCCGGCAAGCATGATGCCGGGCAGACCCGGTTCTTCTCGTCGTCGTCCCCGCGCGTCGCCTCGACATAGCCAATGATGGCCGCACCGAAACAGGGGAAACCGGAGCGCACCGGTTGGAGCCTGATCTCCTCCCGGCTCCACACCGGCACGACGGGGGGATACTTCAGACCGGACGCGGCGCAGTGCACGATGAGGGTGTCGGAAGGGACCTTGATGTCGCCCTCGGTGAGGGTGATGCGACCTCTCTCGACGAGGCGGACATGGCCCATCCGGACGACGTTCTCGATGCGGCGGAGGAGGTCGATCTCCCATTGTGCGATCGTCGGCGTCTTCGCCATGGTGGGGGTGAATGCCTCGTCTATGCGCAGCATGATGCCCGCGGCCTCGAGCCGAAGGAACCACTCGTCAGGGGAGGCGGAGCCGGCGGCCGCAGCCAGGGTGTCGGCAACCATGCCCATGAACACGGCCGGATCCGGCTGAACCACCGCGCGGTTCAGCATCCAGGGGTCACGCGGGCGGATCCAACAGATGGAGTCGGGGTCCACGCCGTTGCCGAGCAGCCAGACACAGGCGTCGGTCGCGGTCTTGCCTGAGCCGACGATGACGAACCGGGCGGGGGCCTCGGCGACCCGCACCAGATCGTTGACCGGGATCACCTGCGCCCCCGCGACACCGAAAGGTGGTGGAGTGCGGGACGGGATGTCGGGCGACAGGTAGTTCGCATTCACCAGCCGGCAGGAGCCGCTCACCTCGTAGCGCCTGCCCGACACCAGGGAAACGAACCGGTTCTCACCCACGTAGTCGCAGCCGGGATAGAACGCAACCTTTCCGGAGCGGGTCATCCGGGTGAGGACGCGCTGGTAGTAGGACGCCACCTCGGCTGCGGTCGCACGCTCGTGCAGGCCTTTCTCAGGCCCTGAGTCCTGGATCCTGCCATTCCCGAGCATGGTCGACGCCACCCCGTAGAACGTGGAGGCTTGGTGCAGGCGCACGAACGGGTAAGCGTCCAGCCAATGCCCGCCCGCACCAAACCGACGGTCGACCAGCACCACCCTCACGTCGGCATGGTCGATCAGGCTGTCGACGAACGCCATGCCTGCGGCTCCGGCCCCCACCACCAGGTAGTCAGCCCGAATGGCCCCGTCCATCTGGCACGCTCACCCGCTTCCCGTTGGGGTCGGACCCAGACAAGTCAGGGTTGGATGTTCTGGTTCAGGTGGAAGAGGTTGTCGGGGTCGTAGCGTCGCTTCACCTCCTGCAGGCGGGCGTAGTTGGCGCCGTAGTTGGCAGCTACCTTCGACTGGTCGTCGGACGAAGCGAAGTTCACGTATCCGCCGGGCTGCGACAGTGGCGCAATCGCCGCATAGTAGTCGCGCACCCACTGGGTGTTGGCCTCGTTGTCGACCGGGTCGGGCCACATGCCGGCGATCACGGTTGCGTAGGTCGCGTCCCGGTGACCGAAGGCGGTCGCATCGCCTGCCACATCGTGGCAGGCGCCGTTGATCGGGTAGAGGTGAACGGTCGAGTTGACCACGGGCACCTTGGGCCCGCGTTCCATGTGCGCCTTGATCAGGTCCTTGGACAGGTCCCGCGCGTAGGCCGCCTTCCAGTAGTGCTGCAGGCCGCGGGGCACCAGGCCGTCAAAGGCGCTGTTCAGCGCCGGATACGGCATGGGCCCGACCATCTCCGCGACGGGCCGGGCCACATCCCGGAACCGCTGCAGGACCTGTGCGCCCTCGGTTGCGGAACCCGTCCAGCAGGACACCACGGCGACGAAAGGTTCCCCGGCCCTGTTCTCGGGGACGAACGGCAGCGGCGGAGCGATCTGGAATGCCGGGAAGCCCCCGTACTCGCGGGGCGCGGTCTGGATGAACTCGTCGAAGTAGGCGAGCACCGCCTCTCCATCGGACAGCTCGAAGAACATCGGGCCGCCGTAGACCTCGCCGACCGGATGCAGCGTGAACGTGAACTCGGTCACCACGCCGAAGTTGCCGCCCCCGCCGCGTAGCGCCCAGAACAGGTCCGGGTTCTCGGTTTCGCTGGCGGTCAGCATGTGCCCGTCAGCCGTGACCACCTGAGCCGAGAGAACGTTGTCACAGGACAGACCGTAAGCCCGGGCAAGGTAGCCGATCCCGCCCCCGAGAGTGAGGCCGCCGACCCCTGTCGTTGAGATGATCCCGCCGGTCGTTGCCAACCCTGAAGCACCGGAAGCATTGTTGAAGCCGCCCCAGGTGACGCCGCCTCCGACGCGAGCGGTCCGACTGGAGCCGTCGACTGTCACATCGGAGAGCCCTGAGAGATCGATCACCAGCGCGTCATCGGCGGTTCCATAACCCGGCACGCTGTGCGCGCCTCCTCGCACGGCGAGTTCAGTGCCGGTTTCCGCAGCGTGCCGCACGAGCGAGACGACGTCCTCCGCTGTCCGACATGTCACGACGGCCGCCGGGTGCCGGTCGATCATGAAGTTGTAGACCTTCCTCGCCTCGTCATACCCGGGGTCACCCGGGGTGATGACGTGGCCACGCACCGAACCCCGCAGGGCCTGGATAGTTTGCGCGCTCATGGCACCCCCATCTCGTCCGCCGTGGCCCGAGCAAGGGCGAGTCGAGGCAGGACTGAACCGATCCATCTGAGAACGACCCACCTGCCGATCGACCAGAGGTTGGGGGTGTCGCTCCTGTGAGGATTGGCGGAGTCACTCGGGATGTTGGGCGAACGTCGACGCCGTCGGCGCCCTTGTGGTCATACTCAAGTCGGCGCATTCCTGCTGCTGGTCGCCATTCGGACCTTTCCACAACGAGTATGGTCCCGCCGGTACCCAGCTCCACATGGGTAGCCTTACCGCACCTGAGCCGCCGACCGACGTGTCCGAGTCGATCCCCGCCTTCCAGGCCATCAGCTCCCGCATCGGCCCGGCCGCCCTTCGGCGGAGGGCCACCCCCACACCGCGGCAGTCCCGGATGTCCTGGAGCAAGCAGGCGAGCTTCTCGATCCACCGTGGGTTGCGTCGCTGGCGTGTGATCGGACCCGGCGTCACCCGATCGGCATGGGCCGGCTGGGTACATTCGGCGCATGTCCATCAGACTCGACAACGTCGGCATCGCAGTCCGCGACATCGAGGAGACGATCTCGTTCTTCACCGACCTCGGTCTCACCCTGGTCGGTCGCGACACTGTCAGCGGCGAGTGGGCGGACACCGCGGTGGGCCTCGACGGCAACCACGCCAAGATCGCGGTTCTTCAGACACCGGACGGCCAGGGTCGCCTCGAGTTCTTCGAGTACATCCACCCCGAGGCCATCCAGACAGAACCCACTCTGCCCAACGAGATCGGGATGCACCGGGTCGCCTTCTCGGTCGACGACATCGACGCTGCCCTCGAGATTGCGGCGAGGCACGGTTGCCATCCGCTTCGGGGCGTCGCGACCTATGAGGATGTCTACAGGCTCACTTACCTCCGTGGCCCCAGCGGCATCCTTGTGATGTTCGCCGAGGAGCTCAAGAAGCGCTGACCACCACAAGGACCTCGAGTACTGACCCTCACCCGCGCTCAACGAATCTGGATCTGTTCCTCTCGATTCGGCGCCCGCGCGGCCGCCAGGGTCGATCTGGGGGCAGATTCGTGGCTTCGGCACGAGCCCGAGGTCGGCGATGCTCGCGCCGCAGGCTTCGAAGATCCGTAGCCCGCGCCGGCCGAGCATGGCGACCAGCGCGAAATCGTTGGGGTTGTCCGAGTCCCTTGCCGTCGCCGGCATCGGCTCGAACTGCGGCCAGGCCAGATCCTGTCGCAGAAGGCGAACGGGTCCTCCGTTTCACCCCCAGCGCGTAGCGAGCTGCGGCAAGCTGATCCCGGCTCCACCAGCATCTAGGACACCTGTGTACATCCGCCCCTTCGCCATCGTCGCTGCATTCCTGCTCACCGGCTGCGCGGTCACCCCGCCGTCCGACGCGATGCCGCCCTCCCCGGCACCGACCGTGACCGTAACGATGTGGCCCGCCCCTGCTGATGAGCCGGTCGACGAACCGACAGTCGAGCCCTCCGAGGAGCCGACCCCGGAGCCGACCGGTTGGAGCCCGGAGGACGTGGGGGATCGTTCCGCCGGTCAGCAGACCCGGGAGACGGACGTTGTCCGGTGGCGGCTGGTGGCTGACCTGCTCGGCAAGCCGGTCAAGAAGTCGTTCGATGCGATCGTTCGCAGCGCGGCCTACAACCCCGACGGTGCGTCAACGAAGACGGTGACGTTCTCGCTGGACCGGTTGAAGTGGAACCCGGAGTGGTCCGACGGCAGCGATGTGCCCATCTGGCTGAATCCGAAGCTGAAGTGGGAGACCGTCACCTCGGGCGACCTGCTGGTCCTCGTGATGGCCGGCGACGGGCCACACCAGCTACCCGTCGCTGAGCTGCCGACCTACCTGAAGGCAGAGGCCGCGCGCGCGAAGGAGATGGGTAACGATTACTGGACCCCGTTCACCGTGTACACGGTCCACGGCACGCCGGTCGCGCTGGTCGAGTGGTACCTGCCCTGACCGCAGTTAGTGCCGGTCGCGCAATCCGGCGACGCGTCCGCGACCTCACCGCCAGATCACTGCTCGGCGACCAAGAGGCCGGATCAGTTCGCGGGATCGACCCGGGCAGTGGTGGTTCGGGACGTCGCTGAGGATGCTTGCGTGGCGCGGGTTGCGGCTCGTGCGACAGCCGCTCACCGCTCGACAAGCACCACAACACGGTCAGCCAAGCCCTGGTACGGCTCGACCCCATCATGCCGGATGGCGCCCCCGCGGGCACCCTGCATTCGGCGAGACCAAGCGCCGCGAGGCGAAGTCGTTCCTTGTGGCGACGGACGGTGCACGCGCCTGGCAGCACTATTGCCAGCCGGGCTGTGGACTTCTGGGTTGGCAGGGTCATTCGACCTCACGACGACATCGATGTGGTCGCTTGGCGGCGTGACTACGACGCCATTGAGGAGGCTCTTGAGGCGGAGGAGTTGCGACACGTTCGTTCGGACGACGACGTCGTGGGGACCCGCTTCCAGTTTGGCGGCAGACAGGGACTGCGCCGAGTGCCAAGCACTTACGCGGATTGCCAAGTAGCCCCACCAGCTGTCTTCCACTTCGCCTACACCGTAGATATGGGCTACGGTGTAGACCTGAGGGAATGGAGGGGTCTGTGACGGCTGATCGCGTGAAGGTTCCCGGGGCGGAGTTGTATTGCGAGGTTCTCGGGCATGGTCCGGCGCTGCTTCTGATCGCTGGCGGCGGCGGAGACGCCGGAATGTACGAGGAGGTTGTTCCGAAGCTGGCGAAGCGCTTCACGGTGCTGACCTACGACCGCCGTGGCAACTCGCGCAGCCGGCTCACCGGCGCAGACCCGGACATCGGCATCGCAGCTCAGATGGGCGATGCCGTGGCTGTTCTTGATCACCATGGCGCGGATCGTGCACACATCTTCGGCAGCAGTAGTGGCGCCCTCATCGCGCTGGACCTGTTGGCCCGCCACCCCACCCGGGTGGCCAGCCTCGTCGCCCATGAGCCGCCACTGATGTCCCTCCTGCCGGATGACAGCCCCGAGCGGCAGGAGCTTGTGTCGATACTCGACCTCGCCAAGAAGAGCCCGCTGCGCGCCTACGCTGCCTTCGGCGCAATGACCATGACGAACCCGCCATGGCTGTTCCGTTCACCTTTGGGCCAGGCCACCATTGCTGGCGCAGCCCGCGTCGCTCTGGTGCTCGGGGCTGCTTGGCGTCGGCTCACAGGAAGGCAGCCAGATTCGATGACACGCCAGTTGGGCAATGCAGACCTTCTCCTGCGCCGTGAGTTGCCGGTCATCGCGTTCGAATATGAGGCCGACGAGCAGGCGCTCCGGAGTGTCGATGTGCCGTGGTGTCTGGCAGTGGGACAGGAAAGCGCCGGGAAGCCCTACCATCGGCCCGCGCTGGTCCTGAGCCAGCGCCTTGGGGTGCCGTGTGAGGTCCTTCCTGGCGGGCACGCCTTGTATGTCGAAGACCCTGCAGCCTTCGCGAGCGCCTTGCTGAACGTGCTCGAGGGTCTTGCCGGATGAGCGGCGCGTCGATCCCACCGCCCCCGATGCGCCCCTCACTTGATCGGGAGTACCTCGCTCGGGCCGCTCTCGCCGTGATCGACTCCGACGGCCTGGACAGGTTCTCGATGCGACGGCTGGGCGCGGCCATCGGGGTTGACCCAATGGCCGCCTACCGGCACTTCGAGGACAGGGAAGCCCTCTTCGACGGCATCGCTGAGGCGATCTTCGCCGAGACCGACACCGCGTCCCTGCCTTGGGAATCACCGTGGGCCGATCTTGCCGAGAAGTACTGCAATCGACTACGAGAGGCCCTACTGCGGCATCCACACGCGGTCGCCATCTTCGCGACCAGACCGCTGCGCTCTCCGGAGTCGCTACAGGCGGGCGTGCGCATGCTCGCCAAGATCGAGGACGCAGGCATCACGAGTCCCACTGCTCTGCGAATCCTACGCTGCCTGCGGGAGTACACGGTCGGGCACGCGCTGA
The DNA here is from genome assembly GCA_023392635.1 of Actinomycetes bacterium. Classification (GTDB taxonomy): domain Bacteria; phylum Actinomycetota; class Actinomycetes; order Propionibacteriales; family Propionibacteriaceae; genus Propionicimonas. The sequence goes on from JAEVYS010000037.1 coordinate 30,410, forward strand.
GCGTCTCCACACTCCAGTTGGAAGGGCAGCGGCGGAGCCGAAAGCCCGCGTCGAGCGACGTCGAATACAACACGCTCGCCCAGGCGTCCGACCAGACCACACCCGACGACCACTTCACCATCGGACTGCAGGCGATGCTGCGCGGCTTCACGTGGCAGTTCGGCTAGTCTCGCCGACTCACGGTCACAGGCAACAGGCCGCGCGGGCTTGACTGGCCAGGTTCATACGGTACTCAGCCTCGCGCCGCCGTCCGGCGGTGCCTACGCTCGCTGTGTGCGAGGAAGGTCGAACCTGTGGCTGCTGGCTGCGGTGCTGATCGCGGCTGGCGCTGCCCTCGAGGCGGTCGCCGTCATGCTTTATTGGCGGCCGTGTGCGGGGAGCATGCTCAATGGCAGCATCCTGCGCGGCTACCGGTACGAGTCGGAGTTCACCGTGGAGTGTCTGGCCGCGATGGATCGGGCGCCGATGTTCGTCCTGCCCCAGCCGGGCTCGGGCTGGACACTGATCGGTTCGTTGGGTGCAGCGGCGGGAGTTCTGCTGGCCTGCGCTTGGCTGGTGCTGCTGCCTGCCCTGCGGCTACCGCGGCTGGTCACGTCGGCAGCCACGCTTCCTGGACTCCTGGGGATTGCACTGGCCATCAACTCCGCCGTGATGTCGCTCGGCCCCGAAACCGCCGACGATGCGTTCGGCCGTGCCCTGGCGGTCTTGATCGAAGTGTCTGCGCTGCTCGCCTTGGTCGCTATCGGTGCGGCTGGGGTCATGGGGATGCTGCTGGCCCGATCCGCGATCGTGGTTTGCGCTGCGACCTCGACTGGCCTGTTCCACCAGATCAGCGAGTACATCGCCGCAGTGGCCTTCAGCGACGCCAACTGGGACGCCCCTCCGGGCTCGGGCTCCTTCACCGTCGTCATGTGCCTGCTGGCGGCCTTCGCAACGATGCTGTTCTGGTGGCTTGACAGCCGCGCAAACCGGATTCCGTCGGCGTCGCCGACCAGCGCAACATCGGTTACCAGCTAACTGCTGGCCGCCGTCCCGAAACTCTCGCGAGGTCGGCGGCAGAGTCGGATGGTTCTAGGTCCCGGAGGCCATGTAGGCGGCGAGGATGTAGTTGGGGTGCCGGTCGAGGCTCTTGCGGGCTCGGTCGTAGCGCATGGTCGTGCGTGGGTCGGCGTGTCGTGCAGCGATCTGCACATCACGCAGGTCGACCCCGGCGTCGAGCATTGTCGTGACGAAGGTGTGCCGCAGCATGTGCGGATGCATCCTGGGCAGTCGGACGTTCGCCGCGAGGGCGAGCCTGCGTAGTCGTCGGGTGGCCGCATGCCTGTCCATTCGTGCCCCGCGCCGGTTCAGCAGGATCGGGCCTTCTTCACGGCTGGCGACGGCTCGTTCCACGGCTCTGGCGACGGCGGGTGGGAGTGGGGTGAGGACGACCTTGCCGCCTTTGCCGTGTACCTTCAGCACCCGGTGGCCGTGTTCTTCACCGAGGTCGGCGATGTTCGCGCTGCAGGCTTCGAAGATCCGTAGGCCCAGGAGGCCAAGCATGGCGACCAATGCGAAGTCATTCCGGTTGGTTGAGTCCCTGGCCGCGGCAAGCATGGCTTCGAACTGCAGGTGCGACAGCCCTAGTGTCGGGGATTCGGGTGGCACGTTTGGTCGGCGCACGTAATCGGCCGGGGAGGTGGGCAGGACTTGGTCGATCACGCAGGTTCGGTAGAAGCCGGCGACCACCGACATCCGCCGCGACACGGTCGAGGGCTTGAGCCGGCGGATCTCCTGCATCCACCGGACGTACAACTCGATGTGCACCCGTTGCGCAGCCAGCGGTGGCAGCCGCCGCTCGGTGCACCAGGTGAGGAACGCGCGTAGGTCAGATTCGGTGTGGACGCGGGTGGCGTCCTTGAACCTGGCCAGATAGGCAGCGACCGCCCGAATCAACGGGTCGGTATCGGCGAGCAACACCGGAAACAGAACAGGCTGGATACTCATCCCCGGATCGTCCCGCCGCACCGGGCAAAGCGTCAGGGCAGCAGGTCCCAGTACTGCTTGCGGGCCGGCATCGCGTGGATCACCATCTCTTCGCCACCCTCGAACACCAAGACCACGGTCTCCAGCAACCTCGCATGGGTGTCGAACCCGAGCCGCAGCTCGCGAAGCGGCGGGCCGTCGTCCAGCGGCTCGACCCACAGTGCCCACTCAGCGGCCTGCTCGACATCTTCAGCGGCTATCCCGTGCTTGAGGGCGCTGGCGTGGACCTTCACGCCGCGAAATGCGCCAGTGCGGCCCGGATCGCCTCCGAGCGGCTCAAGTCGTGGCGCTTCGCGGCAGCGTCCAGAGCCTCCAACTCCTCAGCCGTCAGGCGCACCGCAACCACTTGCGCCGGCTCTGCGCCACGCCCAGGGCGGCCCCGCCCGCGACGCTTCAACTCGGCGACGTCGTAACCGGCATCAGCCTCCTCGGCCCACTTCTGGATCTGCTCGTCACTCACCACACCCAAATCGTATAACGAAAATCTCTGGCGGCAAGACGCCAACCTGGCGAAATGGCCGCGCACCGACGGCGGCAGTTCCGGATGTTTTGATTGGGGCCGAATGAGTTGTCGTGCGGGTGCTTCACTTTGGTCATGCTGAACTGGTCGCAGCTTCGCGATGTCTATGGCCCGGCCGGCGACATCCCCGGTCTGCGCGAGGTGGCGGCGAGCGAAACGAGTTGGGACGCCCCAGTCTGGGACGAGCTGTGGGGGCGGCTTTGTCACCAGGGCAGCGTGGCACCAGCCAGCTACGCCGCAGTGCCGGCGCTATGCGATATCGCCAGGTCCAGGCCCGAAGTCGCAACCGACCCGGCTCTGTTTCTCGCTGCCGCGATTCTGTCCTCCATCGCCGGGCCCGTTCCGCGGGAGGTCGTTCGTGCCGAGCATGCGCAACTGGTGGAGGCGATGCGACCGCTGGCCAGGCACAAGCTGACTTTGGTGACCGATCGGACCGACTTCGTGTATGCGCTGCAGAACGTCGCCGTCTTCGAGGACCTTGGTGTGTGGCAGCGCGAGTTGGAGGGACTCGCCAACCAAGAGGTGGAACTCGAATGCCCAGCCTGCGGTGATCATGTGTACCTGGAACTGACCGAGTTAGATTCGATCGCGAGCCTTGAGCCCGACGACCTAGACGCGGGCACGCGACTTGAGCCTGCGGCCCGATCCGATCTGACGGAACCAGAGTCGATCCTTCTCGATCTAGCTGGTGCCCACCGTCAGCAACAGATTCAAGACCAGCTCCTGCAGGTCTTCGGCCACTTCACTTGCCCCGCCTGTGGCCACCGCGTGCGGATCAAAGCAGCGCTCGGCTGAGATCAGGCGGAGGCGCGCGCCCGCGATCACCGCGGTAAGTCCGGACGGCTCTCAGAGTTCCTTGGCAGTGAGTCGAATGGCTTCGTAGCTGCGGGCTGAGGCGTTGATGGAGCACGCTTGTGCGTACTGCTGTGCGTCCTCACGGGTTGGAAAACGACGCGCCTGTGAGACGCGAGGGCCCCAGGGCTGGCCCTGGCGCTGGCCGTCCTCGCACAGGTAGAGGACTCTGCCGTCGTTGAGATGCACGGCAACTCCCCACTCGTCCTTATGCCGCGAGTGGCTTGACGACCATTTGCTCACCCCAAGGAGGATGACACAGATCGCGGCAAATCAGGATGTTCCGGGCTGGCGTTTCGTGTACTCCCGCGGGACCGACAACGCGTTCCTCAGATCACCGATCCATCGCTCGACTCGACGGTCGGAAGTGTCGCTGATGGACCAGAAGGCCCAGGCGCGCTCGTCGCCAACCAGCCTGAGGCAGGGCTGGGGCATGAACGAGAAGAAGGTGTTCGACTCGCCAACCTCGACGTCGACGGTTCCCGGCGGGAAGTGATGCGTCCGGCGCACTGCGCGGACTAGCAGCGAGCCGTCCTGGTCGACTACCGCTTTGGAGGTGGCGAGGCGCCAGCTCAGCCAAGCGGCTGGCCCGACAGTGGCCACGGCCAACTGCCACGGGAATGTGCCGGCAATCCAGAAGATGATGTTCGGCCAGACCGCCAACGCGATCACCACCAGTGGCTGAATACACCGACTCTTCCAAGGGCGCACGATTGTGGTCACCCGCAACCTCCTTCGCCGCCTCACTGCCCGCATCTCAGACGATGTCCAATTATCTCTGATGTCTACACGGACATACCGGACCTGCTCCGACCCCGACGTCGGCCGTAGACAGTTCGCGGCAATTGAGGGCGGTTGTGCTCGGGCGCCGGCCAGCCGAAAGGCTACCCTCGCACACCGCGGCAATTGAGGGCGGTCGTGCTCGGGAGGCCGAAGCCTAAGGCTACCCTCGCACACCGCGGCAGATCCGGACGTTCTCGTGCCCTACTACCGTCGTCCCGACACTTAGGCGGAACGCCCTGACGACCTGATGAGCGTAGGTTTCGCACTCGGAGCAATGACCGACTCGATACCTTGTCGTTGTGCGTCGTGGACTGCTGAAAGACCTCGCGAACACGCCTACCCAGATCGCCTGTGGATGGAGGTTGTACGGCGACCTGCGCCGGCTCAGCCAGATGGTTGGCCTGGTCATAACTGTGGACCTGATGGATGGGTCGGCGACGGTCGAGGACCGTGAACTGTCTCCCTCTTTGGAGATCGCGGAGGAGACCAGCAGGTGGCTTAGAGATCGATTGGAGCGCGACGGCGTACCCGAGGGTACGGTGAGCGCAGCGCGACTCACGATCCGGGCCACCGAACATGAGCCTGGAATGTTGACTTTCGAGTGCGCCACGGTGCTTGAGACGGAGTCGCGGACTTACCACAGTCGTGAAGTAACTCGCTGGGGCCGCGGCGACTTCTAGCCTGCTGTTCGGCATCATCCACCGCGCGACCGGCGGCAATGAGGGCGATTGCTGGAGTCGCTTGCTCGTCCGGGTTGATTTCGGCAGCCCTCGGTTATCGCCGGCCGCGGGCGTATCTGTTGTACATGTAGGCGACAGCGAAGACCGTGATCCACGCGGGCGCTGCCCGGATGATCATCTGGGTGGTTGGGTCGGGCGCTTGGGCGGCGACGAGGACGGAGATGCCGTACACGAGTGGGGTGAGGATGATTGCGACGAGCAGCCAGAAGGAGTCCTCGCGTCGCAGATGAAGCCACCAACGCTGCAGAAATGGAGCCGGTTCGAAGGTGGATGGGTTGTCGGGTGCTGGTTGTGGCAGATGCAGGTCCGGCGGGACGGCCTCGTCGAGGAGCGCGACGGCTTCGTGGCCGTTCCGCCATCGGCTGGGGTCGATGGATAGGCTCCAGCCGTCCTTGTCGATCAGGGTGCGCTGCCCGTCCGGATAGACGTAGAGCGCAGCAGCCGAGCGGATCGGCAACGACAAGGTCCCGGTGCGGCTGGTCACCGCGAGGTCATCAGCGGTCAACGTCAGGAACGAGGTGTCGGCGGGCGCGTTGACGCTGGAGAACGTCCGGCCCTCGGGCGGCTGATCGCTGGTCGGGAAGACCATTTCGGGCAGGCGGGGGTCGCGGACGGTTTTGTGGGGCACCCCGACGAGCAGGGTTGCGCATACCTCGAGGACCGCGTCGCGAACCGCCGAGGTGTCGACCTGCTTGACCTCTTCGATCGCGGCGTCCAGATCTTGGGGTTGGCCGCCGAGGAGCACCCGTGACGCCGATCGCCACGCCGGGGCGGCCGCGGCGTGCGGGTCGGTCATCCGCTGCAGCAGTTCCTCCCGAAGCTCCTCCAGCCAGGGCTGAGGTATTCCGTCGGCGTTGAGACGGTGGAGCAGGTCGAGCACGTCGCCCAGCAGGAAGTCCTGCGAGCTCGCGGCCACATCGGAGCCGGCAACGACCAGCGGGTTCTCCGCGTCGAGCTGCTCATACATCGACCACGGCGCATACGCCGCACCTTCACGGTCACGCAGCCACTCGCGGATCGCCCGCTGCAGCATCGGCGGGCAGCACATCGCCGCGCGTGAAACGGTGGCGACTCCGCTCAGGACCAGGCCGGACTCGTCGCGATACATCTGGCTGCCGGCCTCACCCGGTCCGGTAGGCGGCACCGGCCGGTACGGGCCCTCAGGCAGCGCCAACCGCAACCCTGCCGGGGGCGGCCCGTCAAGCGCCAGCACGGCATTCGACCGGACGAACACCTCTGTAGCCAGGGCGGACAGGCCCGACGCCGTCGCGAGGCCGAGCCCGGGCTCGTCGTTGCTCACCATGCCCAACCCGAGCGAGCCGTACCGCCACACGAAAGAGGCCCGCGCCGGACCCCGCCGCAACCGCGCCTCCGCTTGGAGCACCCTCCGCTCGCGCTCCAGATCCTCGAACTCCGGCGCGGCCAGCCAGCAGGCGATCTCACTCATCACGCCCGCGACACGATCAGCAGGACCATGCGCATCGAACTGGGTCGACAGAACACCCACCGACCCGTTTACCTGCAAGCTCCCACCGCCGCGGCCATGCAGAGCGGAATGCTCCAGGAGGTGCAGCCATCCGCTTTGAGCCAATCGGCCATCCCGGAGCCCCGCACGGAAGCTCAACTGCGCATTCAGTGTCGGCCGGCCCGTGTCGACCCAGAAGCAACGAACCCCATCAACCTCGGTCTCACGCAACACGCTGGACACGCAACAGCCTCACATCTCCTAGGGACGAAAAGACTCTATCGGTGCACGCACACCCCACGAGAGCTTCACTGAGGAATTCCAGGCGGGTGCGATTGGATCGGGCACTTCTTCCCGCGGTCGCCCCCTTTGCGACCTGTGCCTGCAACACGGACAGCGCGGACGGCGGCAGAAGCGGGCGTTCGCCAGCCCCCGCGGTAGTCCTCGCGCCTGTTTCTGCCGCTCCTCGACGGGGAGGCACGCGCGGTTGCCGCTCATTGGGTTCGTTTCGACTAGAAGGGAGCCACGCCATAGAACCGCGCCGCCATGTACGCGCACTGCAGGACAGCGAGCAAACCCAACATCGTCACAGCGACGGCAATAGGAGCACCCCAAGCTCGGAAGCGCCGGGAACTCGACACGACAGCGACTGGAATCGCGACACACCCCAAGAGCATCACTATCCCGGCGAACACGAACAACGCGAAGTCGAACATCTCCGCGCTCGAGTAGTCCGGTAGGACGCGGCCGGTGTAGTCCACCGGTGTCATTGATTTCACCCACCACCAGGCAGTCGCGGCTATCCACGCAATCTGACACCCAAGGAGAACCACAGATCCGACGTATCTCCTCCGCGCGGTGGCCATCACGGCAACGAGGCTACCGACGAGCCCGACGTAGTGGCCTGACCTAATCTCGAACGGCCAGGCTCGCGATTGCCACAGGCCCGGGATCATCACGACAGAAGCGGGCTTATGCCAAAACAGCCATGATCAACCAGCACCGCGGCTAGCAACCACCCATCCTGCCTGTTGGCTCGCCCGCTTCAACGTCCACGTCCAGTGCTGGGTTGAGTTCGGCTCGAGGGTTCCATCGCCCCCTCGCGCGTCCACCCTGAAGTCGGCCGTGAAAACGATCAAGTCGCCAGTCGGTGCGCTCGAGCGGTCTGCGGCGGCCTGTGCATCCGACAGCGCTTCGTCGTAGGTGAGTTGCTCCAGAGAACACCCCGACAGGCTCCGGAAATCTGACATCGTCACCTCTGCCGCAGCCTCCACCTCCGACCTACTGAAGTGGTGTGAATCTCCCAGCACTAGCCGCGAGTTGGCAGTGCTTCCGCCCGAGCACCCAGCCAGTGCGACCAGCAACGGCACAAGGACGACCCCGAACAACCTGCGCACATCCTCACCCTACGGTCATCAACTCTCTCTCACCCTACGGTCATCAACTCTCTGCCGCGGTGAAACCGGCAGCTCAGCGGCAAATGCGTGCATCTGTCGCTTACTCGATACTGGGCGCGCCATGGCCGCCAAGGCCATTCGGAATTGGGAGAAGGACTTCTGGGCCTCACCGTCGAAGGCGTGAAGGACCGCGTCTGATGGTACGTCTCTTCGAAGCCGTCGCGATGTCCCGCGGCACAGAACGCAATCCAAAGGGCGCGCGGATGTGGCGCGAGAAGCTGCGCCAGGCCGAGGCCGAACTCGATCGTCGGAGCGCGGAGAGGTGACGACGCGCTCGGCATGAGTGCGCGTCCCAGTCGTCCGGATGAGGTCTGGCGCTCAAGTGACACGAAGTCTGGCCGCGCGGCGGGCCATCTAGGAAGCTGACGGTGTCATAGCCATGCTGCCGTCCCGGCAGAGTCGGCCGTTCGTACCCCCCGGTGGGTTGGCTGGGCAGGATAGCCACCTTTACGGCCTTCACGGGCGGGCCTACCTTCGCTACTGCAGGGCTCACCAGTGAGTGGCGCTGGGGTGCACGACCCGACGGAGGCACACCGTGGAGTATTCGATCGCAGCTACCACAATGTCGGGCCCCATCTATCGCGGTACTGCGAGACTGCTGGTCGCCCCGTCGCCAGTGGTGATCTCGATTCTCAGTGATCTCGGCCGGCGAACCGTATATCCGCGGTCGCCCGTCCTCTCATCGATCGGCAACCGGCACAGCGGCGTGGGGGCATTCTTCGCCCACGCCGTAGTGCAGGGAAATGTACTCGCGTACCTGCGCCGCGCATCCTTGCCGGTGCTGGTACGGGCGGCTGCCGACCTCATCGTCACGACCAAGGTGATCCAGAATTCGGAGGGGTGTGAAGGGCTTGCAGCCACCCTTGTGAACCACCTCTGGTTCCGGGCCCCGTCTCCGGTGATCGACTCGCTCCTGGGCTTCATTTCCTCGTCCGACAGTCTCTTCGGGGCACGGTGTCCGATCTACGTCGGTGCGGTGAACGGAACGATCTCGGAATTCCCCGGGTCAGCAGCTCTGGTCGTCAGCGATGGCTGGCGTGTTGCTCTTCAAGAAGCTGCAGGTCGACCACCCGTGCCCGCTGCGGCGAATCACAAATCGGCCCTGCTCGATGGTCTCACGCATGTCGCTGATCCGTTCCGAGGAATGCTCGAAGCCCAACTTAAGGAATGGCTAGGGGAGGAGTTCGAGGGACTCACGTCTCACAAGGTGGGAGAAAATGACCCGTTCGGCGCTTACCAGCCCAGTGGGGACCAGGCGTTCTGGGAAGCCTTGGGCATGAACGCCCTGAAAGCCGACGAGCCGGGACCGCCAGGGTTCTCCCCTGGCACCGGTCCATTCGAGCATCCCGAAGGCCAGGTGCCGCTGGACCAGACGAGCATGGTCTCCGGGGCTTTGGCCGAGGCGGGGTGGAACGTATTTGAGGCCGGGATTCAAGTATCCGCTGCCGGAGAGGGTCTGATGCACGACGCCGCCGAAACCGGGGCGTTGCCGGTCGCCCTCGTCGGTGCCGGGATCGCGGCCATCGGTCATTACGTGGCGCACCAGGGCATTGAAGCCGTGCGAGAGGACGCTGAAGCAGACGTTAAGGCGCAGAAGGAGGCGGAGGCTCGCGAGGCGGAGAAGAAGAAGGCTGAGGAAGCCGAGCAGGAGAAGAAGGCGCAGGAAGAAAAGAAGAAGAAGGAGGAAGAGCAGAAGAAGAGGGAGGAAGAGGAAAAGAAGAAGAAGGAGGAAGAGGAAAAGAAGAAGAAGGAGGAAGAGAAGAAGAAGGGTGGGAAGAAGAAGCCGGGCAAGGCCAAGACGCCAAATCCGATGGATGAGTCGAGTGGGGCAACCGTGTCAATTTCTGCAGTCATCAAGCTGATCAAGAGCTCGGGCGGGCTTCCTGAATCGCCTGCGCATGGGCCGGGTGGACTCCCGGCGGAGGGCTTTGTCGAGGCGGCTTCGGTCGGGGCGGGCGAGTTCCACGTCCTCGATCCGCTGCGCGACCCAGTGGACTCGGTGTACGGCGACCCGACCAGCATTGACCCGGAGATCGCGAAGAAGTATCGGAACGCTCAGATACAAAACCATGTGATCGTGTGCTATTTCGGAAGCGGCATGGCAGCCATGGCTGTGGGAGTTGGTAAAAGCAAGATACGAACGATCTCGCCGAGCATCTGGCGCTAGGGGCCTGTCCCCGCTGGCTTCGTCGAGGAGGCGTGGCGCGATCCAGACGCCCGTCGTTGAAGCGGCTCGCCGGCCTCGCCACCACCAGCGTGTAGCGCCACGGACTCTCCGTTCAGGAATCCCACCGCCGGGCGCGCGCTTTCAGCTCCTCGTGCCACCGGTTCAGCTGCGCGCGCCTCGATGGCAGCTTCGCGGGTAGGCAACATCGCCCTTGGCGGCAGTACGCACATCGCGTGCATCGGCGACGGCATCCCTGGGCGTCAGCTGCCCGGTCGCGCTCATCATCTCTCCGGCGCGCTGATCATCCGCGGGCACAGCGCCCGTCACCGTCACTTCTCCACGACCCGAGAATCTGGACTCCGCTAGCGGTGCGTTGGCTCTTCACCCAACCGACGCATCTGGCTCGAGCAGACGCCCGGCACCACGCTCCGGCTCGCCCGCACGCTCCCTACCACTCTCATCACGACAGCCGGAGGGGGCAAGCAGAAGCATCCGCAGTTCGGCATGATCGAGCGTTCCGGGAGCACGATGTGCCGGCACCGAGCCCGGGGAGGGGCGGCAACTGTCGGCCGGTCTCGCCCGGGGGTAATTGGTGCAGTCGTGTCGTGCAGCCGCATGCGGTTAGCTCCAACTGTTCGGAACCAGTCGCTCGCGCCATGGCCGTCGTATCCATGCCGGGCACGGGTCACGACTCAATGAAGGGAGTGCCCAGTGATCCCCGAACCGATCCAGCGCTTCATCGACCAACAGGCCGAGCGCTCGCCAGAGAACTACTCCGACCTGAGGGTCGTCTTCCTCAACGGCACCCTGAAGAGGTCGCCCGGCGCCAGCAACACCGGCGGACTGATGGCGATCTCGATCGGCCTGTTCCGTGCGCTGGATGTCCAGGTGGACGTGGTGCGAACCGTCGACCACGTGATCCCGCCGGGGGTCCAGCCGGACATGCGGCAGCATGGCTGGGAGCGCGACGACTTTCCCGACCTCTACCGGCAGTTCGTGGAGCCGGCCCACATGATCGTGTTGGCGACGCCGATCTGGCTGGGCGACCAGAGCTCGCAGACGCGGCTGATCATCGAACGGCTCTACGGGTGGTCGGGCGAACTCAACGCGGCGGGTCAGTGGTCCTACTATGGCAAGGTCGGCGGGGCCCTGATCACCGGCAACGAGGACGGCGGCAAGCATTGTGCAGCCCAGATGCTGTACGCCCTCCAGCACATCGGGCTGACCGTCCCCCCGCAATCGGACACGTACTGGAATGGGGAAGCGGGGCCGGGTCCGTCCTATCTCGACGATCCCGGCGGTGGCCAGGACAACGCCTGGACGACCCGCAACACCGTCTTCATGACCTGGAACATGCTCCACCTGGCCCGGATGCTGACCGACCGCGGGGGCATTCCGGCCTACGGAAACATCGCCACGGAATGGGATCTGTCCCAGCCCGACCACCCCAACCCGGAGTACCGCTGAAGCAAATGGACTCATCCGAGGCCGAGGACGAGTACCACCTGCGGCGCGCCCTCCAGCTGGCCCGCAGAGGATCGCCCACCGACATCAACCCATTGGTCGGCGCGGTGGTCACTGATGCCGCCGGAGCGGTGGTCGGGGAGGGATACCACCGTGGCGCCGGGAGCCCCCACGCCGAGATCGAGGCGCTGCGGGCCGCTGGTCCGGCGGCCCGGGGAGGAACGGTGCATGTCACGCTCGAGCCGTGCAGCCATACCGGGCGGACGGATCCCTGCACCGACGCACTGCTCGGCGCCGGTGTGGCGCGCGTGGTGTTCGGGCAGACCGACCCGAACCGGGTGGCCGCCGGCGGTGCGGCGATCCTGGTGGCTGCCGGAGTGCGGGTGCGGGCGGGTGTCCTGGCCGACGAAGCGCTGGAACTGAACCGGACCTGGACCCACCTGATGCGCACGGGTCGACCGTTCGTGACCTGGAAGTTCGCGGCCACGCTGGATGGTCGCAGTGCCGCGCGCGACGGCACCTCCCGCTGGATCACCGGACCGGCGGCGAGAGCGGACGTCCATGCCCTGAGGGCGCGATGCGGCGCGGTGATCGTCGGCACGGGGACGGTCCTCGCCGACGATCCCCGGCTCACCGTCCGTGGACCCAGCCGAACAGCTGTGCAGCCGCTTCGGGTGGTGATCGGGCGGCGCCCGATCCCGTCCGGGGCACACGTGCGTGACGGCGCAGCTCGCACCCTCGTCGTGGAATCCCACGACGCTCGCGAAGCCCTGGCGCAGCTTGCTGGACGAGGCATCCACCACGCTCTCCTCGAGGGCGGCCCGACCCTGGCCGGGGCCTTCGTGCGGGACGGGCTGGTCGACGAGGTCATCGCCTACGTGGCGCCCGCCGTGCTGGGCGGCGGCCCGTCGCCCGTCGCCGACCTGGGGATCGACACCATCGCGGACGCCCTGCGTCTGACCCTCACCGATGTCACCGTGGTCGGCACCGATGTCCGCATCACCGCACGCCCGATTCCGCAGGGGGAGGGAGCCCGGAATGCCCTCAGGACGTGAATCACGCCGGGTCGTCGAGGCCGCCCGCACGGTCCTGCCCACCACCTACGGCACCTTCGACGCCATCGGCTACTTCGACCGGGTCACCGGCGAGGAGCACCTCGCGCTGATCAGCCCGCTCGGGCTGGGCTCCGCCGAGGATCCACCGCTGGTCAGGGTGCAGTCGGAGTGCCTCACCGGGGACGTGTTCGGCTCACGACGCTGCGACTGCGGCCCCCAGCTCGAGCGCGCCCTCACCCTGGTCGGCGGCCAGCCGGGCCTGATCGTGTATCTGCGAGGCCAGGAGGGGCGCGGCGTCGGACTCCTCGCCAAGTTGGCGGCCTACCGGCTGCAGGACGAGGGCCTCGACACCGTGGACGCCCAGCTCGAACTGGGTCTGCCCGTCGACGCGCGGGAATACGGCGCGGCCGCGGCGATCCTGGAGGCCACCGGGGCGAGCCGGATCCGGCTCCTCACCAACAACCCCGGAAAGGTTGATGCGCTGCGCGCGGCCGGTATCGAACTGGTGGCCACGCAGTCGTTGCGCATCCCGCCGACGCGAACCAATGCCGCCTACCTCCGCGCGAAGCGTGACCGGCTGGGGCACCACCTCCCGCGGGATCTCTCACCCGCGTGACCCGCTCCCCGCGGGCGGCGCCAGGAGTCGCGGGGTGCAGCAACGAATCTGCACCGCGATGGCCGTCACTGGCTCCGGTTCGCGTTCCCATCCCGATCCAGCGGCAGATTCGTCCACGAATGCCCCCGAAGGCCGGCACGTCCCCTAGCCGGCCGACGAGAGTTCGGCGATCAGTGCCTCCACGCGGCTGCGGATCTCGTCGCGGATGGGGCGGACGGCCTCGATGCCCTGGCCGGCGGGGTCGTCGAGGACCCAGTCCTCGTACCGCTTGCCCGGATAGAAGGGGCAGGTGTCGCCGCAACCCATGGTGACCACCACGTCGGACACCTTCACCGCCTCGGTGGTGAGGATCTTGGGCTGTTCGGTGGCGATGTCGATGCCCTCCTCGGCCATCGCGAGGACGGCGATCGGGTTGACCGTCTCCGCCGGTGCGGAGCCGGCCGACAACACCTCGATCCTGTCGCCGGCGAGGTGGCGCAGGTAGCCGGCGGCCATCTGGGAACGTCCGGCGTTGTGGATGCACACGAACAGGACGGTGGGCTTGCTCATTCTCCGCATCTCCTCGTAATCCGGGGCGGCTCTTCCGCGCAGCCCGGACGCCATGCTAGCTCAGTTACCATTGACTCAACAGTAGTGGAGGTGAGTGCGGTGAACACGGTGGAGCACCGTTCGCGGGCCTACGCCGCCCTGGGTGATCCGTCCCGGCTGGCGATGATCGACCTGCTCGCTCACGCCGACCTCGCCCCGGGCGAACTCGGCGCGACGCTGGGGATCCCGACGAACCTGACCGCGCACCACCTTCGGGTGCTGGACGAGGCGGGCCTGATCGAGCGCAGGCGGTCCGAGGGCGACGCCCGCCGCAGCTACGTCACCCGTACCGAGGCCTGCAACCGGCTTCTCGGCAGTGCCCACCTGCCGCGGCCGCGGAGGGTGGCGTTCGTGTGCTCGCAGAACTCGGCCCGCTCACAGCTCGCCGAGTCCTACTGGCGAACCGTCAGCGACATCCCGGTGGTCTCCGGTGGCACCCACCCCGCGGAGCGGGTGCACCCCGGCGCGGTCACGGTCGCGCGCCGCCACGGCCTGGACCTGGCCGGCGCCCGGCCACGCCTGGCCGCCGACGTGCTCACCGGCGAGGAACTGGTCGTAGCCGTCTGTGACCGTGCCTACGAGGACCTCGACACCCGACCCCTGCACTGGTCCGTCCCTGACCCCGCCCTCTCCGCCACCGCGAGCGCGTTCGAGGACGCCTACACCGAGATCACCGGGCGGATCACCCGACTGGCCAGGAGCTTCGAAGAAGCCTCATGACCACGGACGGTGGCGTGCTCCGGCCACGCGTCGCGGCACTTCGCCAGGAACTGCTCCCGGCTGCCTGAAGCGCTCTATGCTTCAACCGTGGTTGAATCAAGTTCGGTTGAAGTGTCTGCGTCGCTGCTGGCGGCGGTCGCGGATCCCATCCGATGGCAGCTCATCTCCCAGCTGTCGGAGGAGAAGCGATGCGTCTGCCAGCTCCGGACCGAGCCGGAGATCCCGGCGAACCTGCTGAGCTACCACCTGAAGGTGCTGCGGGAGGCAGGTCTGGTCGTTGGCACTCGCCGGGGTCGCTGGATCGACTACCAGCTCACCGACGGCGCGATGGATCGCCTCCACGCCGCGCTACCCGTCCCGGGAAGCAGGGTGTGCGGGTGCGCGGTCGACCCCGAGCCCGCGCTGGCCGGCGCCCGACGGTGACCACCCAGACCAGCCCGGAGCGCGCCGCCGTACGACGGTGGGCACTCCTCGGCGCTGCTGCGGCCGGCTGGGTCGGCGCGTACGCGGTGAACGAGGTGGCCTGGACGTGGCTCTACTCCTCGGTGTTCAGGCTCGACATCGGCAGCGGCTGGCCGTCGATGCTGCACTTCTTCAGCTACGACACCGTCAAGATCGCGCTGCTGCTGACCGGGATCATCTTCGTCGTCACCGTGCTGCGCAGCTTCATGAGCATCGAACGCACCCGAGCCCTGCTGGGGGGCAGACGCGAGGGGGTCGGCAACGTGCTGGCCGCGTCGCTGGGTGTTGTCACCCCGTTCTGCTCGTGCAGCGCGGTCCCTGCCTTCATCGGGTTCGTCTCCTCGGGCATCCCGCTCGGGGTGACGATGAGCTTCCTGATCGCCAGCCCGCTGGTCAACGAGGTCGCGATCGCACTGCTGCTCGGGCTGTTCGGCCCCGGCCCCACCATGCTCTACGTCGGAGCCGGGCTCGCGGTCGCCATCGCGGCCGGCATGGTGATCGGCCGCCTCCACCTGGAGGGCCAGGTCGAGGCGTTCGTCTACGAGACCCGGCTCCGCGGCCAGGTCATCGACTCCACCACCGGCCTCACCTGGGAGGACCGGCTCGCCATGGGACGCGAAGAGGTCGCCTCCATCCTGCGCAGGATCTGGCCCTACCTGCTGGTCGGCATCGGGCTCGGCGCGCTCATCCACGGCTGGGCGCCGGCGGACTTCTTCGCCCGCTACGCCGGGCCGGACAACCCGTTCGCCGTCCTGGTGGCGGTCGGGATCGGGGTGCCGCTGTACTCGAACGCCGCGGGCGTCCTCCCGCTGGTCGACGCCCTGTACGCCAAGGGCATGCCGATGGGCACCCTGCTGGCGTTCATGATGGCCACCGTCGCGCTCAGCCTGCCGGAGATGATCCTGCTGCGCCGCGTACTCAAGCCGCGCCTGATCGCCACCTTCGCCGCCGTCACCGCCCTCGGCATCGTCGCCGTCGGCTACCTGTTCAACGCCATCCTCTGAAAGGACATCACGTGCACGTCAAGATCCTCGGCTCCGGCTGCGCCAACTGCGTCAACCTGGAGAAGGCCACCCGGGAGGCCGTCGACGAACTCGGCCTCGAGGCCACGTTCGAGAAGGTCACCGACTACGCCGATATAGCCGGCTACGGCATCCTGCGCACCCCGGGACTGGTCGTGGACGAGCAGGTCCTGCTGTCCGGGCGCGTCCCCACCGCCCGCCAGGTCAAGGACCTGCTCGCCGCCCGCTGAGGTCAGGCAGGCTTGACCGCTCGCACGATCGCTGCGTGCATCTGCGGCGCGACCTCGTGGGTGAAGCGCACCTCGATGTCGGTGAACCCTGCCGCCGCCAGCCCGTCGACATACTCCTGGCGGGCGAGGGCACCGGCGACGCAGCCGACGTGGCTGCCGCGCTCTCGGCGCTCGGGGACGCTGAGCTGATCCTCGGCGACGACGTCCGAGACGCCGACCCGGCCGCCGGGAGCCAACACCCGGAACATCTCCGCCAGCACGGCGGGTTTGTCGACGGACAGGTTGATCACGCAGTTGGAGACCACGACGTCGACCGCCCCGTCGGGCAGGGGAACCTGTTCGATGCGTCCCTTCAGGAACCGCACGTTCGTCGCGCCGGCCTTCGCCGCGTTCCTCCGTGCGAGCTCCAGCATCTCGTCGGTCATGTCCACGCCGAAGGCGAATCCGTTCGGGCCGACCCGGCGGGCCGAAAGGAGAACATCCAGCCCGCCACCGGAGCCCAGGTCGAGCACCCTCTCGCCCGGGTTCAGGTCCGCGACCGCGGTCGGGTTTCCACACCCGAGGCTCGCCGTGACCGCGTCGGACGGAACCTGCCCGGCCTGCTCGGAGTCATACAGCGCCGCGCCGAAGACGTCGCCGCAGTCCTCGTCGCCGCAGCACCCGCTGCCGCCGCCGTCGAGGTCGTCGAGGATGTCGAGCGTCCGCCGCCCCGTACCCATCGCCGCCCGTGCCGCAGCGGCGTACCGGTCCCGCACCTGCCCCACCAGATCGCTCTCGGTCATCGCTGCTCCCACTTCCTTGGTTCGATGGTCAGCAGTTGCCTGGCCGGTGCCGGGTCGAGGAGCTGCTGGATCGCCTGCAGCGCATCGGGGTTCACCCAGTACCACGTCTGGCGGCCGTCACGCTCCCGCTCCACGAACCCCGCATCGAACAGCGCGCCGAGGTGATGGGTCACGGTCGGCTGGGTCAGGCGCACCTGCTCGGCAAGCACCCCCGTGGTCGCCCGGCCCTCCTCAGCGGAACGGATCAGGCTCAGCAGCCGGAGCCTGGCCGGGTCGGCCAGCACCTTCAGTGCCGTCGCGAGGGCGAGCGCGTCGTCCGCCCCGAGCGGCGCCTGCAGGACCGGCGAACAGCACAGGTCACTGACGAGATTGAGCCGTCGCGGCACCTCTTGTGAACTCATAGAAGTATGTCTATCATATCGACTGGCGTCGAACAATCGATAGCCATCTATGAATCTGGAGCTCGCCGTGATCGAATACCTCATCACCCTCGCCACGACGGTCGCCGGTGATGTGTGGACCACCATCGTCCACAACTGGCCCTACCTGCTCGCCAGCGTGGTCGTCGCCTCCGCCGTGCAGGTCTACATCAACCAGAACCGGCTCGCGGCGTGGCTACGGCGCCGCACCTGGGTCGCGATCCTCGGTGCCGTGGCGCTCGGGGCCCTCACCCCGTTCTGCTCCTGTGGCACCACCGCCATCGTGCTCGGTGCGATGGCCTCGTCGGTCCCGTGGGCGCCGATCGTGGCGTTCATGGCGTCCTCACCATTGACCAGCCCGGAGGAGTACGTGCTCTCGGTCGGTCTGTTCGGGCCTGCCTTCGCCACCACGTTCTTCCTGGCGGCGATCGCCGTCGGGCTGATCGGTGGTGCCGCCGCCTGGGGGCTCGAACGCCGCGGTCTCCTTAACGGGCAGGCCCGGATGGCCACCCCCTCCGAGGAGTCCGGCTGTGGCGAGACCTGCGGCACGGGCCCGGGCGAACCCGCCACCGCCGGCTCCGGCGGGACCCGGCTGCTCGCCGTCGTCGAGAGCCCGGCCACCGTGGTCACCCGGCCTCCGAAGCTGCGCCAGTTCGGCGACGCCTTGCTCGCCAACGCCCGCAAGCTCGCGTTCTACTTCCTCGCCTTCGCCAGTCTGGGGTACCTCGTCATCCGGATCCTGCCCACCGGCCTCATCACCGACTGGCTGGGCACGGGCAACCCCGTCTGGTCGGTCCCGCTCGCCGCCGTCCTCGGCATTCCCGTCTACCTCAACACCGACGCATCCCTGCCCCTCGTGGCAAGCCTCCTGCATGGCGGCATGGCTCCGGGCGCCGGCATCGCCTTCCTCATCACCGGTGCCGGAACCAGCGTCGGCGCGATCAGCGGAATGCTCGTCATCGCCCGCTGGCGCATCGTCGCGCTCGTCATCGGCACGCTCCTCGCGACGGCGATCGCCACGGGGTGGCTCGCCGGGCTCTGGCTCTAGGAAGTGCTCGTCCGCTCCCCGCCCGACGGCCTCGGGCCGGGAGCGCGCCGAGGGGCCTGGCGCGACGCCGGGCCCCTCAGGCCATCCACGTCAGAAGGCAGTCTCAGCCCGCAGCCGCCTGCGCGTTGACCATGCCGGCGCCGTAGGCGTCGGCGAAGGTGATCGGGTTGGCCGCATCTCCGGGCGTGTAGTAGTCCAGGTGGCAGTAGCCGCTGGTGCAGGGCCCCGCCGTGGCGCTGGGGCCGTGGTCGGTGGGGTCATTGGGACCGGTGCCGTTGGCCATGTTCGTCCGCGCCGTTGCCTTCAGTCGGGACAGCAGCGCGTCCGGGCCGAGGCTCGGATGTTGCCCCAGTGTCAGGGCGGCGACACCCGTCGCGTTCGGCGCGGACATCGAGGTGCCCTGGAGCCAGCCGAACGCCGAACCGGTGACCTTGAAGCAGCTGAACGTGAGGGTGCTGGCCAGCGACGGGTCCTGGCAGATCTCCCCATTCCCGGTCAACGCACCGAGCTCGCCCCAACCGCCGTACAGCACGTCCTCGTTTCCGACGTCGTAGCGCGGGATACCCATCTTGCGGGCGCCGCCCGGCGCGGCGATGTCGATCCGCCCGCCGTAGTTGGAGTAGTAGGCCAGCTGGTCGGTGGCGCCCTCGACCGGCTTGGAGTTGAGATGCGCCAGGACTGCTGGACTGCTCGGTGACCCGTTGGCGTTGTTCGTTGCCGACACCATGATGACGCCGGGCACGCCCGCGGGGGTCTCCAGCAGACCGCGGAGGTCGTTGTTCGCAACAGTGTCGCCGGGGATGATCGTGATGATGCCTTCGTCGGTGTTGGCGACCTGGCCGACACCCTGCATCGGGACGCCGCCGACCATCGTGTTCACCCGGTTGATGCGCACGTGCTCGTTACCGGCGGAGGCGATGATCGCCGTGCCCTTCGCACGGCAGTAGTTGGTGGCGTCGACCCACATCATGTAGTCCTCGTCGTCCACACCGGGTGCGTCGTATCCGCCGAGCGACATGTTGATCAGGTCCGCACCGGCGTTGCAGGCCCGGATCATTCCATCGACGATCCAGCTGGTCAGCCCGCCGCCGAGAGTGGTCGACAGGACCTTGTAGCCCGAGATCGTCACCTTCGGGGCGACGCCGTTGCTGGCGAACCCGTTCAACGCACCGGCGATGCGACTGGCCACCCACGTGCCGTGACCTTCCGTGTCCTCCGAGCTGCAGTCCTTCTGGCCGAGCGGTCCGAACTGCCGGGTCAGCAGGTTGCACGGGATCGTATTGGTCGAGTTCTGGTTGTCGTAGTTCGGCAGCAACTCCTTGTGGGAGCCCTGAACCCCGGTATCGAGCACCGCGACCTTGATGCCCGCACCGCTCGCGCCGGCTACCCGGGCGCCTCGAGCACCGTTGGCGTCGTCGTCCCACTGCCAGACGCCGGGCGCGTTCTCGTTGAGGAACGGCCCGGTGGCGTCGTGCCACGGGTCGAACAGCGCCGAAGCGCCGGGACGGCCGAGTGCCGGGGTGTTGCTGCCGGTTGCGCCACCGGCATCAGTGAGGCGGATCCTGATCATCCGGTCGGTCCACACGGCAGCAACCCTGCTGTTGCCCTTCAGCCTGGTGAGGAACGTCGCGGAATCGGACCTGACGGCGAGCCGGCTGGTCTTGGAGAGGTCAGTGAGCACCTCACCGCCGGCGGCAGCGACGGCGGCGTACATGTCGGCACGGCTGGTGGCCTTGTCGAACCTGACGACGGAGACGCCGAGAGTGTTCTGCGGGGCGGCTTTCACTGGTTTGGCTGCGCTCGCGACCGGCGCCGCGCTGGCCACGAGGCCCGCTGTCGTCAATGTCACACAGACGAGTGCGGCCATCAACGGGTGTCTGGTTCGTATCACTGTGGACCTCCGTCATCCTGGTGGATCCGTCGTGCCCCCGTCCGAGGCATGATCCGGACGGTTGCGCACGCTACGCCCACAAGCCAGGGGCGGGCCATTGGTAGGAAGGTCCACAGCGCTGGTTCGAGGGGACTTCCGGGTGGGGGGCCGAGCGCGGATGGCCCGGGGTGGGTCACTCCGCCGTGAGTGCGTGTGGTGAGGGGCTTCTTCGCAGGTACAGCCACGCGATGAGGCCGCAGGCGACCCCGTTCACGGCCCCCCAGACGACGTCGGTGGGGTGGTGCATCCCGAGGTAGATCCGTGACCACGCCAGCACCACCAGGTAGCAGCCGGTGATGAGCACAACCACGATCCGGGCCGCCAGGCTCTGGATCCGGTACCAGAGGAACAGGACCACCACGAGCAGCTGGGCGAGCGTGGCTCCCATGTGCCCGCTCGGGAAGCTGGCGGTGGGTTGGCCGATGTCGAGGTGCTCGACGGCGGGTCGGGGTCGGGCGATCAGCGTCGACGTGACGATGTGAACGAAGATGTGCAGGTTGAGCGCGATCACGGGCAGCGTCGCGAGCCACCATTGCCGTGACATCGCCCAGAGCAGGAGTGTCGCCAGCACACAGATCACGGCGTTGCCGGTCACACCACCGATGGCGGAGGCGAGTCGTGCCACCTCGTCGAGCCATGCCGTCCGGCCTGACTGGAGGAGGACGTTCAGTTGGTCCTCCCCGGTCAGTGCCGACAGGGGTTCGATGAGGAACCGGCCAACGAGGAGCCCGACCGCGAGCAGTGCGACCGCGGGCAGGACCCCTCTGACCAGGAGATCTCGCGCGGCCGCGCGGAGCGCGGGCGGCGAGCCGTCGTCACGGTAGCGGGCTAGCGTCGTCATGCGGCGGAGGCTCCCCCCTCGATGGCGGGCACTCGCACGACGAGAGCGCCGGGAACGATGCGGGCCAGCATGTGCCGGCGTTCGCCCACCGCTTCCCCGTCGAGTTCGGCCCCGACGGGCCGGCTGGTGTCCAGTTCGAAGGTGGTCCCCGCCAGGTGCCGTACCGCTTTCCGTGCGCTACCGCGGCTCGTGAGGATGTCCTTCGCAACGTCGACCCAGCCGAAGAAGCCGCGCGGGGCCACCACCACCAGGTTGAGTTCACCGTCGTCCAGGCGGGCCTCGGGCAGCAGTTCCACGCCCCCGGTCAGCGTGCCGCAATTGCCCACCACCACCATCCGGCCCCTGCGGCTGCGTGCGTGCTCCCCTCGAGTGGTGACTGCCACCCCGAACCCGGGGTTGAACAGGGCCTTCGCGCCGGAGAGCAGGTACGCGGGCCAGCCCACGGCATCCTTGATGGTCTCGTTCGCGTCGCCGATCATGGTCGCGTCCATGCCCATCCCCGCCATGACCACGAAGGTCTCCTCGGCGCCGCCGTCCCACGACACCGCCCCGGCATCGATGGGGCGGTCCCTGCCGGTGAGGACGACGTCCAGCGCGGCATCGAGGTCATCGACGGGGAGTTCCAGGTTGCGCGCGAGGAGGTTGCCGGTGCCGCCCGGGAGGAGGCCGAGTGGCACCCCGGTCCCCACCAGTGCACTCGCCACGCTCCGTACGGTCCCGTCTCCACCCAGCGAACAGACGAGGGACGCGCCGTCGCTGAGTGCCTGTCTGGCCTGGCCGGCGCCGGGGTCCTCCTTGCTGGTCTCGTACCAGCGGACGTCGGTCGCGCCTGCCGCCGCGCAGCCACCGGTGATCTGTGACCGGATCGCGGCGAGGTCGCTGAACTTCGAGGGGTTGACCACGATGGCCAGCCTCCCCAGGCGCGGCCCTGGCTCGGTCTCGGCCGCGTCGTCAGCACCGATCCGGCCCGGGACGCCTGGGCCGGGCCGAGAAGTGTCGACGGGCGTGGCGTCGTCGTCCTGCCGGCGCTTCGCTTCGTCCCGAGATGTGGTCGTGGTCATGGTCCCCCCTTCTGACCACCTCGTGATACCCGGCGGGGTCCCAACGTGACGACCGATCGCAGGAGTACTGAGCTCCCGATCAGGCTTCGTCCGCTTCCGGCCGGCCGGCGCCGGGCGACGCGGGCGGGGCGTCCGGTTCGATGGCCTTCTCCGGTGGCTGGTCGGGGACGCCGCCGCGGGTCGCGATGCCACGGTCGCGACGGTCGAGCCGTAGCAGGACGCGGTGGACGGTGATCAACAGGGCGAGCCACGCCAGGCCGAACACCCACCCGAACATGACGTCGGTGATCCAGTGGTGGCCCAGGTAGACACGGCTGAGGCCCATCGCCGCCGCCCAGAGTGCGCCGAGCGCCGGAGCGAGAACGCGCACCCAGGCGCTCTCGGACAACCACCATGCCAGGTAGGCCAGCATCAGGGCGATGACGGTGCTGTTCAGGGTGTGGCCCGAGGGGAAGGAGGGCGCATACTCGTACGGCGGTACGGCGAGCGCGAACGGCGGCCGCGCCCTGCCCACGACCGTCTTGCCGACGGCGGTGAAGAGCAGCGAGCCGGCGGCCGCGATGCCCATCAGCAGCAGGATCGAGCGGCGGCGCCATCGCACCCACAACACGGCGGTGAGCGTGAGGGTGATGAAGACCATGGACGGTGTGCCGCCCAGGTTGGTGAAGGCCGTCACCCAGCGCTCGGCGGCGGGCGTACGCAGCGAGACGGCGAGGTCCAGCGCAGGGCGGTCGAGGCCGCTGACGCCGTTGGAATTGGCCACTGCCTCGTACACATCCGCACTGGCGGTGATGAGGACGGCGAACACCGCGGCGCCCACAACGCCCGTCGCCAGCAGGGCCGCATGGGTACCGACGAACTTGCGCAGGCCGCGAACGGGGGTGACGATCGGCTTCTCCAGTGATGACATGAGCTGGCTTTCCCTACAGAGTCGGACGACCTCAGATACCCCGTCGGGGCGGTGCGGACGCCGTCGCCGGCGGGGAAGTCGTGGGCGATCGCCCGCCGTGGGCGGTGGTGCCGGTCAGCGCACGGCCACCGTGGCCTGCAGCGGGGTGTCCTCGCTGGATGTGCCCAGACAAAGCGTGTACTCGCCCGGCCGCACCACGAACGCGCGGGAGGCCTGGTCCCAGACGCCCAGTGGATGGTTCGTCGCGGACGGGTCGACGTCGATGCTGACCACTTCGGACGCGCCGGGCTCGAGATGCACCTTCGCGAAGCCGATCAGACGCTTGGGTGGCTGCCCTGCGTGCGGGATGCCCACGTAGAGCTGCACGACCTCGGCGCCGCTCCGCTCGCCGCGATTCGTCACCGTCACCGACGCAGTGATCGGTCCTTCGCCGGGCGACCAGGCGGGTGTGCTGACGAAGCCGGACAACTCGAAACGGGTGTAGGACAGCCCGAAGCCGAAGGGGAACAGCGGTGCGATCCCCTGGGACTGGAACCACCGGTAGCCCATGTTCAGGCCTTCGCTGTAGGTGATCGTCGGCCAGCCTTCGCCCTCGTCGACGCCGGGGTAGCGTTCCGGGTGGCCGTGCAGGACGGAGTCGGCCTCGTCGGCCATGTAGGTGGTGGGCACCTTCCCCGACGGGTTCACCACGCCGAACAGCAGGTCGGCGACGACGTGGCCGTCCTCGCTGCCCTGGTTCCAGACCTCCAGGACGGCCGGTGCCTTGTCCAGCCATGGCATGAGCACCGGGGTCGAGCACTTCAGGACGACGACGGTCTGGGGGTTGACTCCGAGGAGGGCGTCGAGCATCTCGTTCTGGTGGTGCATCAGGTTCGCATCCGGCAGGTCGGCGCCCTCGGTGGCGACGAGCCCGGCCATCAGGACCACAACGGCAGCGTCGGCGGCCGCGGCCCGGGCCTCGTCCAGGTTCGACAGGTCGCGGGCGACGGTCACCTTCGACACGGTGGCTGTTCCACCCAGGTCGCTGATCACGTCCTGGAGGCCGTCGACCGGTGGCACGGTGTAGAGCGGAATGACCTTGGACGATCCGCCCCCGCCCTGGCAGGCGTCGTCCACGAATTCGGACTGGCCGATGACCAGGATGCGGCCGGCATCGGGGGACAGGGGGAGGAGACTGTCCCGGTTCTTCAGCAGGATCGCCATCTGGGCGCCGATGCGGCGGGCGATGGCACCGTGGGCCTGCGCGTCGATCTCGCCGGGGGCGTAGGGGCGCTCGAACTGGCCGAAGCGGAACATCTGGGTGAACCGGCGCACCAGCGCCCGGTCGATGACCTGCATCTCCAGGCTGGTGTCGTTGAGGGCGTTGGTGATCGTGGTCTCGTTGAGCCACTTCGCGTCCGGCATCTCCAGGTCCATGCCCGCGTTGAGTGATGCGGCGGCGGACCGACACGACCAGAAGTCGGACTGGACGTAGCCCTCGAAGCCCCACTCCTTGCGAAGGATGTCGGTGAGCACATACCGGTTCTCGGTGGCGTAGACGCCGCGCACGCGGTTGTAGGAACTCATGACTGCCGCGATGTCGGCGTCCTTGACGAGCATCTCGAACGGCAGCAGGTACAGTTCGCGAAGCACGTTCTCCTCGACCTCGACTGAGGTGCGGAACCGCTCGGTCTCCTGGTCGTTGACGATGTAGTGCTTCGCCATGGCGATCACATGATGCGCCTGGATGGCCCTGGTGACCTGGACGCCCATCACGCCGGAGAGGTACGGGTCCTCGGAGAAGTACTCGAAGTTGCGTCCGGCGATGGCGGAACGATGCAGGCAGACGCCGGGACCTTCGAGCACGTGCTGGCCGAGGGTGGCGGCTTCCGAGCCGATGATGTCGCCGTAGGCGTGGGCCACCTCGGGGTCGAAGGAGGCGGCGACCCCGATGGCCATGGGCAGGCAGGTGGCCGGCGGGCTGGGGGTGCCGTCGCCCATGCCGACCCCGACCGGGCCGTTGGTGACACGGAGGCGGGGGATACCGAGTTCATCGATCGCCTTCACGTGGCGCTCGACCCGGATCTGGGCCGCGAGCTGTTCCATCTCCTCAGCGGTGGTGGCCTTGCTGGACAGCGCGTAGATGTCGATCGTCTCCATGTTGCCGTGGAGCTGCTGGATCTTCTGCTCCAGTGACATCGCCGACACCAGGAGTTCGGCGCGCTCGCGCGGCGGCTTCGTGGTGTCCTGCCAGGGAAGCGTCCCGAGCGCATTCATGTTGTCTCCCAGCGGAATGGTCCTGGGACACACAGTCGTCGTGCCCGGGGCCCTCCGGCAATGGTTTGCCAGATATTGTCCGGCGACACCGGGGAGCGGCTGCGCCTGCGCCCCTTCCCCGAGGAAACACCTGGCAACGAGGGTCCGCCGGGGACGCCTGGTTCTTACAGTCGAGGTGAGCTCAGAGGTAGCTCCGATAGCCAAAGGAACTCCAGTGTCGATTTCCGCTCTTCCCAATCCCGCAACGGGCGCAGCCGCGCCAGCAGGGTCGCGGCTCACCGTCAACCCGTTCGGCCTGCGCGACAAGCTCGGTTATGCGTTTGGTGACCTGGGCAACGACTTCTCGTTCATCCTCGCCGCATCGTTCCTCATGATCTTCTACACCAACGTGCTGGGCATCAGCGCAGCCCTGGTGGGCACGATCATGATGCTGGTCCGCCTGTTCGACGCGTTCATCGACGTCGCGGTCGGCCGAATGGTCGACCGGTCGAAGATCGGCCCGAACGGTCGTTTCCGTCCGTGGATCGCGCGGTTCGGCATCCCGGTGGCCATCGCGTCCGCACTGATGTACTTCTACGGCGCTGCCGGGTTCAGCGATACCGGCAAGATCGTGTACGTCTCCGTGACCTACCTGCTGTGGAGCGTGCTGTACTCCACGGTCAACATCCCCTACGGGTCGATGGCTGCGGTCATCTCCTCCGACCCGACGCACCGCTCGTCCCTGTCGGTGTTCCGCACCTTCGGCGCCTTCGTCGCGAACCTGCTGATCTCGTTCACGGTGCCCTTGTTCATCTTCGCCAAGGACGCGGCGGGCAAGACCCAGGTCGTCCCGCAGTCGTTCTTCTACATCGCCTTCGTGTGCGCGGTGCTGTCGATCATCTCCTACTTCGGCTGCTTCACGCTCTCCACCGAGCGCGTGCAGGTCGTCAAGCCGAGGTCGGAGACCCTGGGGATGGGCAGGACGCTCGCGAACCTGGTGAGGAACCGGGCCATGCTCTCGATCATCGTCGGCGCACTGCTCCTGCTCATCGCCACCATGCTGGTTGGCGCGATGACGTCCTACCTGTGGGCGATCTACTTCAACAACGGTGCCCTCCAGAGCCTCGCTGTGACCCTGTCGCTGCTGCCCACGCTCCTGTTGCTGCCGTTCGCCACCAACCTGTCCCGCCGCTTCGGCAAGCGCGAGATCTCGATCGTCGGTGTCGGCGCGGCCGCGGTGATCTACATCGTGCTGAGCTTCCTTCCGCTGCAACGCTCCCCGTGGGTGTTCATCGTCGCAGTCATCGTCGCCGGCATCGGGCTGGGCATCTTCAACATGCTGATCTGGGCCTTCATCACCGACGTCATCGACTACCAGGAGGTCATCGCCGGCCAGCGTGATGACGGCGTCGTCTACTCGGTGTACTCGTGGGCCCGCAAGGTCGGTCAGGCTCTCGCTGCCGGTCTGGGTGGCTGGGCGCTGGGGTGGGTCGGCTACAAAGCCGGCACCACCGCGCAGTCCGACGCCACCGTGAACGGCATCTACCTGCTGTCCACCCTGGTCCCGGGCGTCCTCTACGCCCTGGTCGCCCTCGTCCTGCTCGTGTGGTACCCGCTGAGCAAGAAGGTCGTGCTGCAGAACACCGAAGACCTCAACAGGCGCCACCAGGCACTGGCGATGGCCGCCACCGAGAACCACTGACACCGGCGTCGAAACGAAGGAGACGAACTCCCATGACGAACTCAGAACGGCCCCAGGTCATCACCCTCTGGGAGCTCTATGGATGCGGGATGGAACAGATCGCGACCAAGGTCGCGGAGGAACTCGCACTGACCCTCCACGGCCAGGCGTTCTCGAGTGAGCAGATCGAGGCTTCGATGGCGGAGCGGGAACGGGAGGGCGCCTTCGGACGGTTCCTCCGCAGCCTGTCCCCCGCCGCGATCCCGACCAGCAGCGCCGGCGACGTGGTGATCGAGCAGGCCCGGACCGTGGAGGACACCGCACGGCAGGTGACCGCCGAGGTCAACGCCTTCGCCGATCAGGGCGGTGTGATCCTGGGCCGCAACGGCGCCTTCCTGCTGCACGAACGACCCGGTGCCCTGCACGTCAAGCTCGTGGGCCAGGCCGATGCCCGGGTGACCCGGGCCGCCGGGATCTTCGGGATCTCGGAGGAGCGATCGGCCAGACGGCAGCCGCTGGAGGACGACTTCCGACGCGAACTCTCCCTCCAGATCTTCCGGTTCGATCCGGTGGGCGACGACTACTACGACCTGGTCATCGACAGCACCCGGTTCACCGATGACCAGGTCGTCGCCCTGATCGTGGCGGCCGCGCGCGCTCGAGCCGCCTGAGGGCCACCCTCGGAGCAGGCTGCAGGATCAGGACGGCTGGACGATCGTCGCGTAGAGCCCGGCGACCCCCGCCGCGGTCATGATGGCGACCGTTGTCCACCCGACGACGGTGGCGAGGCGACCGTTGCGGTACTCGCCCAGCAGCGTGCGGCTCGCCGAGATGATCATCACGATGATGAGGAAGGGCGCAGCGGCGATTCCGTTGATGATGGCGCTGAGGACGAGCAGATGGACCGGGCTGTCGGTGAAGTAGGCGATCAGGATCCCGCCGATCGTGCCGACGCCGATCAGGCCGTAGAACAGGGGTGCCCTGCGCGGGGATGCATCGAAGCCCCAGGGCTTGCCCAGCAGCCCCGCGAGCGCGATCGAGCCCGAGCTGGCCAGGACGGGAACGGCCAGCACGCCGGTGGCCACGAACCCGATTGCGAAGACCGCTGAGGCTGACGGCCCGGCGACGGGTTCGAGTGCCCTCGCTGCGTCGGCTGCCGTCTGGATCTGGACGGGGCCGTTGCGTCCGATCGTTGATGCGGTGGACACCATGATCGCGAACATGGCTGCCGTGCTGACCAGCATGCCGGTGAGCACGTCGATCCTGGCCATCAACAGCTTCCGCAGCGCACGGACCCGGGGTTGTTGGGGCAACGGTCGGGAGGCGTGGGGTTCGTCCTCCTCGTTGCGCATCTCTTCGATCCGGTGTGCGCTCTGCCAGAAGAACATGTAGGGCGAAATCGTCGTGCCCAGCACTGCCACGAGCAGGGAGACCGACGTCCAGTTCCAGGTCATGCGCAGGCCGAGCGTGCCTGCCCCGACCTGCGCCCACGGCACGTGGGCGACGACAAGGACTCCGACGTAGGCCAGCAGCACCAGGCAGAGCCACTTGAACAGCGTCGCCAGCTTCTCGAAGGATCCCCACACCAGCGCAGCGGTCAGCGCCACCCCTGCCACAGCCGCCCATACGTGGTCCAAGCCGAGCCCCAGCAGCTCCATGCCCGACCCGATCGCGGCGAGGTCCGCGGCGACGTTGAGGCAGTTCGCGACGAGCAGCGCAACCACCAGCATCCCGATGACCCAGCGTGCGCCCCCGCTGAAGCGGCGACGCACCAGCGTGCCGAGGCTGTCACCCGTCACCAGGGCGGTGCGGTCACAGATCTCCTGAACCGCATACATCAGGGGCAACGACACCGGCGCCGTCCACAACAGGCCCATCCCGAGCACCGCGCCGGCCTGGGAGTAGGTCGCCACCCCCGAGGGGTCGTCATCGGCGACGCCGGTCACGAGGCCGGGGCCCAGGATCCCGAGGAAGGCCCGAAGGCGGTTTCGCCTCGCCGGGCTGGACGGCGGCGCCGGATCCGACAGGTCCGGGCCGCTCAGTTCCGACCCCGACCCGTCGGCCGCCCGGTTCGCCGGCACGTCCGCCACCGGTTCCAACGACTCCGGCACCCGCCCCTGATCAGTCGCTGCCACAGTTCCCCCCTGCAACCCAGAAACGCGAAGACTTCTACCCGGTCCCGGTCGCGATCACGCATCCCCTTGCCCGGAACCTCCGCAGGCCGGTCCGGCAGCTTGCGCACGCGGCGAAGGTCGCCACGATCGCTGAGGCGGTCCGTCAGCGAGCGAGCCGGAGCCAGGTCGTCGACGACATCCACCCGCTCGGCCCGGACGGCGGGAGCTCCGGCCCGAGGAGTGTTCCCCTCAGTGGACGGGCTCGAGGGTGGCGCCGGTTGGGGTGGAGGTGATCGGGACCCCAGCCTTGAGCAGATGGGTCAGCTCGCGCTCCGTGGGCCCGGGGCGGACCGCGCGCAGCGCCGTGAGGATGGCGGCGAGGTCGACGAGTTCCTGCAGGGCTGCGCCGGCGATCGCCGGCAGGATCCCCCAGACGGCGACCAGCATGAGCCCGACGCTGATGGCGATGCCGAGCCAGATCGCCTGGAGCGCGATCCGGACGGTGCGTTGCGCGATGGCGATGCTGGTGGCGACGCGGCTGAGGTCGTCGAGCATGATCACGACGTCCGCGGATTCGCTGGCCGCTGTGGCTCCCTTGGCGCCCATGGCGATGCCGACGTCCGCGGCGGCGAGGACGGGGGCGTCGTTGACCCCGTCCCCCACCATCGCGACCGGTCGGCCCGGCAGGGACGCGACCTGCGCGACCTTGTCGGCGGGCAGCAGGCCGGCGCGGACGTCGTCGATCCCGATCTGGTCGGCGATGTGGCGGGCGGTGACGACAGCGTCCCCGGTGAGCATGGCCACGCTGCGTACGCCCAGGTGGTGGAGGGCGTGCAGGGTGGCCGGGGCGTTGTTGCGGACCTGGTCGGTGAGCAGGATCCGTCCGAGGTAGCCGTCGGTGGTCCCGAGGTGGATGGCGATGTGGCCCGGCGGCACGGGCGCCTCGGGGGGTGTGTGGCCCGTGGCGCGCGCGACATGCGTCGCGTTCCCGACGGCGGTGAGCCGGCCGTGGATGGTCGCGGTCATGCCGGCTGCGGTGGTCTCCTCGACACCGGTCGCGAGCGGGATGCGAAGGTGGCGGTGCCGGGCGGCGTTCACGATGGTCCGCGCCAGGACGTGGGTCGAGAACGTCTCGGCGGCGGCGGCGATGGCGAGCAGCCCGTCCACGCTGGTGCCCGTCGCGGGTTCGACCACGTCGACGACGGGCTGGCCGTGCGTGAGGGTGCCCGTCTTGTCCAGCGCCACGGTGCGGACGCGGGAGAGGCTCTCCATCACCCCGCCGGACTTGACGATGACCCCGTTGCTGGCCGCCCGGCTCATGCCGGCAAGGAACGCGACCGGGGCGGCGATGAGCAGCGGGCAGGGCGTGGCGACCACGAGGACCTCGGCGAACCTCACGGGGTCGCCCGACAGCCACCAGGCCAGCCCGGCGATCGCCAGCGACACCAGGGTGAAGGGCACCGCGTACCGGTCGGCCAACCGCACGATCGGCGACTTGCTCTCTGCGGCGGCCTGCACCAGGTCGATGATCTGCTGGTACTGGCTCTCCTTCGCCGGGACCGTGGCCCGGACCAGGGCGACCTTCTGCTGGCTGACCGTGCCGGAAAGCACCTGGTCTCCGTGGGCGTGTTCCACCGGCAGCGGCTCGCCGGTGATCGAGGACTCGTCGAACGAGGCCGCCTCGCCCTCCAGCACCCCGTCGACCGGAACCACCTCGCCGGGCCGCACCATCACGAGGTCACCGGCCACCACGTCGCTGATCGCCACCTCGACGAACGCCCCGTCCGCGCCGGCGCGATGGGCGAACCGCGGCGCACGCTCGAGCAACGCGGACACCTCACGGTGGGCACGGGCGTTGGCGTAGTCCTCGAGCGCTTCGCCGCCCGTCAGCATCAGCACGACGATGAGAGCCGCCCAGTGGTCCCCGACGAGCACGGTCGCCGTGATGGCGGTCACGGCGAGCACGTCCAGCCCGAAGTTGCCGCGCAGCAGGTCTCGGATCATCGACCATGCCTGCCAGGCGGCGATCGCCAGCGCATAGCCGCCGACCAGCCATCCGGACACCATCGGCTGGCTCGCCCACAGCAGCCCGAGCCCGACCATCCCGACGGCCAAGGTCGTCGCAACCACCGGATATCGCCGCACCCAATTCGTCATGCTCACACCGCAATCTTCCCTCAGAATGCGGCATTTCTCCACGAAGGAATGCCTAACCTCAGCTGGACGGAATTAGGTTTGTCTTACCTATCAGGCGTTGTCGCTGCGGAACGAGGGCCTTTTCACCCGCACCGGAGGAATGTGCGCAATGGTGCCGAGTGGTGGGTCGGTCCAACTCATTTGGCCCGCCCCCGCCGACCTCAGCGCACCAGCGCGTGGGAGTCGGTATTCCCGGAGAGTTCGGCGAGTGGGATCCGGTCGTCGGCGAGCTGCGCCGGCGGGAGCCGCCGGCCGATCAGGGTGCGCAGCCGGTCATTGACGTCCCAGGTGTTCACGTTCATCGCGGCGGTGACGACGCCCTCGCGGAGCCAGAAGCAGAGGAACGCACCGGAGCCCTCGTCGCCGCGGATCACGACGTCGTCGGTGGCACTGCCCCGTCCCACGTACTCCATGCCGAGGCTGTACTGGTCGGTGAAGAAGTAGGGCTGCCAGTCGTAGCGCGCGTCCTCGCCGAGGAGCACACGGCCGGCCAGTCGTCCCTGGCGGATCGCGTTGTCCCAGTGCTCGACCCGCAGGCGCGCCCCCACGGCCCGATTCAGCGCATTGGCCACGTCACCGACGGCGAACACGTGCTCGGCGGCACGCAGTGAATCGTCGACCAGGACGCCGTTGTCGACGGCGAGGCCCGCCGCGAGTGCGAGTTCGGTGTTGGGGACGGCGCCGACGCCGATCACGACGAGATCGGCCGGGAAGCTCTCGTCATCCGCACGGACGGAGGCGATCCGCTCCTCGCCCTCCAGCGCCGTGACCGCGATGCCGAGGCGCAGCCGTACCCCGTTCTCCTCGTGGAGTCGTGCGAAGTAGCGTCCCATCCGCTCCCCGAGCGCAGCCCGAAGGGGCACCGGCGCGAACTCGAGGACGGTCACCTCCATGCCGGCCCTCCGGGCGGCTGCGGCGACTTCCAGTCCGATCCAGCCGGCCCCGACGACCACCAGCCGGCCACCCTGGGCGAACGAGGTGCGCAGGGCGAGGCTGTCGGTGATGCGCCGGAGCGTGTGCACCCCGGGAAGTCCGATGCCGGGCAGGTCGGGGAGCCGGGGGCGGGCGCCGGTGGCGAGCACGAGGTCGGCGAACGGCAGGACGGCGCCTGACGACACGCGGACCTCGCGTCCGGCGAGGTCGACCTTCACGGCGGCGTCACCCAGCCGGAGCGTCACGTCATGGTCCGCGTACCACGGCTCGTCGTGGACGAAGAGGGAAGCGACCTCCTGCTCTCCCTGGAGCACGCCCTTGGACAACCCGGGGCGCTCGTAGGGAACGACGGCTTCGTCGCCCACGATCGTGACCGGTCGCCCGTCCCCGGCGTCCCGGAGTGCCGTCGCGACGTGGGCGGCAGCGAGGCCGGCGCCGACGACCACTACTCCGGCCGACGTCATGACGCCCTCCTGGCCTCGATGGCGTCGAGGAACTCCGCCCGCGTCGCCATGTCGTTCCGCAGTGCTCCCGTGAGGGCTGTGGTGCGTGTGGTGGCGCCGTTGGCCATCGCTCCGCGCAGGCTCATGCACGAGTGCTCTGCCTCGATCACGACACCCACGCCCCGTGCAGACAGCTCCCGGTCCAGCCAGTCGCTGACCTGCATGGTCAGCCTCTCCTGCACCTGCGGGCGCCGCGAGAAGAGCTCAACGACGCGGGCGAACTTGGACAGGCCCAGGATCCGCTCACCGGGGAGGTAGCCGATGTGGGCCCTCCCGGTGAAGGGCAGGAGGTGGTGCTCGCACACGGACTGGAACCGGATGTCGCGAACGACCACCAATTCGTCGTAACCCTCCTCGTTGGGGAAGGTCGTCAATTCGAAGTCCCTGGCGGTGAGCATCTCGGCGTAGGCGTGCGCCATCCGGCGGGGGCTGTCTGCGGTCCCGGCGGTGTCGCAGTCCACACCGAGCGCCTCGAGGAACACCCGGGCGGCGGCTTCCGCCCGTCCGAGGTCGGCGGGCCGGCGATCGACCTCGGCCCGTCGTAGCAGGGTGAGGCCGGCGGTGAACCGGCCTCCCGTTTCGCTCTCTAAAACAGACATATCTGTACATTAGAAAGCCTGCGCGGTATCGTCAAGACAGGGGAAAGAGCTACGTACGAGGCAGTCATGACCGACAGTTCCGGGGACATCGGCGGGATCAGCGCACTCGCCGACCCCGTGCGCCGAGGGGTGTACGAGTACGTGATCGCACAGGACTCCGGCGTGAGCCGTGAGCAGGCGGCGGACGCCCTGAACCTGCCCCGACACCAAGCGACCTTCCACCTCGAGCGCCTCGAACGGGCGGGCCTGCTCGAGGCCGGGTATGCGCGCCTGACCGGCCGGTCCGGTCCCGGAGCGGGGCGGCCGTCCAAGCTGTACCGGCGCTCCCCGGACGAGGTTGCCGTGTCGCTGCCCGCGCGGCAGTACGCCCTGGCCGGGGAGCTCCTCGCCGGCGCCATCGACCTCGCCCTCCAGGGCGAGGTCCCGCTCGCCGACGCGTTGGAATCGGTCGCCGTTCGTCACGGAGCAGAGATCGCGGAGAGCGTCGAGGAGACGTCGGACCCGCTGGACACCGCGACCGCCGTCCTCCGCCGGCTCGGGTACGAGCCTCGTCGGGACGGAGGGCGGCTGGTACTGGTGAACTGCCCCTTCCACGCCCTCGCCCGCCAGCACACCGCCCTCGTGTGCGGCATGAACCACGACCTGCTCGGCGCCGTGTGCGCCCGCCTCGGGGGCCTCACTCCCCGCCTGGAACCCGGGCCCGGCCGGTGCTGCGTCGTCATCGACGGCCGCCCGGGACGGGTTCAGGAGGCCGGCCTCGGCGGGAGCTGACCCGTCTCGCTGAGGGTGCGGGCGACTTCTCGCAGCTTGATGTTGAGGAGCTGCGATGACCGCCGGAGCAGCTCGAAGGCGTCCTCCGGCGTGGTCTTCAGCCGTTCCATCAGGATGCCCTTGGCCTGCCCGATCACGTCACGGGACATCAGCGCACGTTCGAGCTGGCCGCTGAGGTCCTCCAGCCTGATCCGTTCGCCGACGGTGCGAGCGGCGAGGGCGGCGTGGGCCGCGAGGATGCCGCCCAGGTCCTGGGCCGCCTCGTCCAACGCGGCGGGATCGCTGGCGAAGACGTTGAGTGCAGCGACGGGGGATTCGCCCGCACGACCGGTCGTCGGGAACGCGAACGTGAGCGACGGCTCCCGCCTCCCCGGCCGGGACGCGTGGTGGGGGACCGCGTCGCCGGCCGTTGCCCCCTCGCCGATCGTCACGGTGGCGCTGGTGGCGCCCGCGATCGTCGTGACGGCCGCCTCGGCGATACGGGCGAGCAGTTGTTCTGCTGTCTCGGACTCCTGCAGGTACTCGGCGATGCCGGCAAAGGCCGCGGCGACGAGGGTGTCCCGCCGCTGCGCCGATCGTCGTTCCCTGGCGACGTCCCTGGCCTGCCTCGCCCGCTCCCGTTCAACGCCTCGGCCGGCCCGGTCGGCGGCGGCGTCGTCGCGCGCAGCGGCGGCTTGTTCGAACCCGGTGTCGACCCCGTCGTCGGGGGGAACAAGGCCCAGGTGGCGGGCCCGCGCGCGGAGCTGCTGTTCCCATGCCTGCAGCTGCTGCTCACGGGCGTCGGCGATGTCGTCCCTCGCGTCGGCCATCGTGTCGCGGGCGTCCGCCGCTTCGTCTCGCAGGTCGGCTGCGGAGTCGCGCTGGTCGGCGACGAAATCTCGCTTGTCGGCTTCCCAGTCGCGCGCCGCGTCACTCTTGCCCGTCACCGTCACCTCCCGCACGGAGCTGCCACTTCCACCCGGCCCAGGCGATGCCTCGGCACGGAGCACCACGACAAGATCTTGCCGCAACCAGAATCCCCCGGGGTGGCCCAGACCGCAACTACAGACCCACGGACTCGTCCGGGCGTCGGACGGACGAAGGAGGAAATGCCGGGGGGATGAGCGCCGCTGAGGGACGCGGCAATCTCCCGCCGGGACCGCGACGGCCCGGGAACCGGCTGGGCCTCCACCCTCGTGCTCCCCGCCACCGGCCGTGGCGCAGGAACTTCACAGAAACTTCACCGAAACCGGTCCGCCGGCACCTCCCACCTCCGCGATCCTTGGAGGAGCCCGATCCCGTCCACCCAGCCAAGGCAGACTCCCGTGACCGCGACCGCAACCCGACCCTCCACCCGCCGTCCCAGCCGCACCCTCCCGAGTCCTACGGCGGCCATCGCGACCCTTGTGCTGACCGGCGTCCTCAGCATCGCCGCACTGCTCGGGCCGAACCTCGTCGCCAACGAGCTCGGCATGGGGATGAGCATGGGCATGACCCACTACATGGAACTGCTGGCGGTGCACCAGCCGCGCAACCTGATCGTGTTCATGGCAATCCCGGTCATCCTCGCCGAGACCCTCGCCATCTCCGAACTGGCCATCCTCTTCCGGCGGGCAGCGACCCCCGCCTGGGTGCGCACCACCAGCCGCGTCGCCGGCCTGCTGGCCGGCCCGGTCATGGTGGCGATCTTCCTCCACCTGGTCGTCAACGCGGTGGTGCCGCTCACCGTCACCGGCGGCTGGCGCGGTCCCGCCGACGTGATCGCGGTTCTGTTCTACCTGTCCGGCGTCATTCCCCTGGTCGGCATCACCCTCGTCGAGCTCGGCCTCGTCGGCACCGGCAGCGCACTGAAGTGGCACGCCACCTTCATCGCCGTCTTCCTCGTGGTGGCACACGTGGCGATGATCTTCGGAATGCTCGACCCGAGCATGCTCGGCTACCGGATGATCCACCAGCACTAGCAGGGGAGCACCTGCCGTCGAGACCTACGCTGGTCCTGGCGGGTTCGACACGTCCGTCGGACGCCGAACCGGGTGGCTGGACGCCGCGGTGCGGGCGACGGCCCTGAACGAAGGCAGGTGTGGCCGTGACGAGTACGCAGACTGTTCTGGCGGGGCTGGACTCGGCCGGTACCTGGCAGGAGGCCTTGTACCGCACCTTGCACCAGAACCCGGAGTTGCCCCTCCAGGAGGTGGAGACCGCTGCGGAGATCACCCGCCGCCTGACGTCCTGGGGCTATGTGGTGCAGCAGGTGGGCGGGGGTGTCGTCGGGGTCCTCGCCAACGGCGAAGGGCGCACCGTGCTGGTTCGCGCCGACATCGACGGCCTGCCCGTGGTGGAGGAGACGGGCCTGCCCTACGCCTCGACGAAGACCGTGGTGGACGCTTCGGGGGCGACGGTGGGGGTGATGCACGCGTGCGGCCATGATGTCCACGTCACCGCCGGACTCGGCGCCGCGCAACTGCTCGCCGACGCGCGGGAGGCATGGAGCGGCACCTACATCGCCTTGTTCCAGCCGGCCGAGGAGATCGCAGCAGGCGCACGGGCGATGGTGGCTGATGGCCTGCTCGAGCGGGTGCCCCGGCCGGACGTCGCCCTGGCCCAGCACGTGCTGACATCGCCGCCGGCCGGGGAGGTGGCCACCGCGGCCGGTCCGGTGCTGTCGGCGGGGGATTCGATCAGGATCACGGTGTTCGGCAAGGGATCGCACGGGTCGATGCCGCACCTGGGTGTCGATCCGGTCGTGATCGCAGCGTCGATCGTGACACGCCTTCAGGCGATCGTGGCCCGTGAGCTCCCCCCGGGCGAGTTCGGGGTCGTGACCGTCGGCAGCCTGCAGGCCGGGTCGAAGAGCAACATCATCCCGGACCGGGCCGTCCTCCTGGTGAACGTGCGGACCTACGACATGGGGGTGCGGGACACGGTCGACAATGCGATCGAGCGGATCGTCCGGGGCGAGTGTGCCGCCGCCGGGTCGCCACGGGAGCCGACGTTCGAGTACTACGACCAGTACCCCCTCACCTCCAACGATCCGGTCGTCACCGACGTGGTCACGGCCGCGTTCACCCGCCACTTCGGTCAGGACCGCGTCCACCGGCTGGACCGGGTTCCCGCGAGCGAGGACTTCAGCATCGTCCCGGACGCCTTCGGAGTTCCCTACACCTACTGGGGGCTCGGCGGCTTCCTGCCGGGGATGCCCGTCCAGCCGAACCACAACCCCGCGTTCGCCCCTGCCATCCAGCCCACCCTGCGTACGGGCACGGAAGCCATCGTGGTCGCTGCCATGGCCTACCTCGGCTAGTTCCGCAGCGTGCGGGTGGTCGATGCGGTTTCGATCGGCTTCACGAACGGGAACGTGAGGGTCGAGCGGATGGTGTGCCCGGTGAGCACCATCAGGAGGCGGTCGACTCCGATGCCGACGCCTCCAGTCGGCGGCATCCCCGTCTCGAGCGCGTACAGGAAGTCCTCGTCGAGTTCCATGGCCTCCGGGTCGCCGGCCGCAGCTCGCACGGACTGGAGGGTGAGCCGGCGGCGCTGCTCCACGGGGTCGGTCAGCTCGGAGTAGCCGGTCGCGACCTCCATGCCGTCGATCACGAGGTCCCATCGCTCGGCCAGGCCCTCGGTGATCCGGTGGGCTGCCGCCAGCGGGGACGTTTCCTGGGGGAAGTCCACGTAGAACGTGGGCTCGGTGGTGGCGGGCTCGACGAGTGCGGCGTAGAGCGCCTCGAGGACGGCGCCCGGGCCATCCGTGCGGGCGGTGAGCCGGATGTGGTGGCGTCGGGCGAGGTCGCGCAGCAAGGCGATGTCGGTGGTGGGGCTCACCGGCTGTCCGACGGCGCGTGAGACCGCGTCGAGCACAGTGATGGCCGGCCAGGGACCGGGCGGGGGAGCCCAGCCACGCGTTCCCGGCGCGTGGACGACAGCTGCGGCGGCCGACCGGATCGCGTCCTCGGTGAGCTCTCGCATGACGGTGTAGTCGGCGCCGGGCTGGTATGCCTCGAGGGACGTGAACTCGGGGTTGTGGGTGGCGTCGGCCCCTTCGTTGCGGAAGTTGCGACCGATCTCGTAGATCGGCCCCAGGCCGGCGACGACCAGGCGCTTGAGGTAGAGCTCGGGCGCGATGCGCAGGTAGAGGTCGGTCTGGTAGGCGTTGATGCGCGTGCGGAAGGGTCGCGCGCTGGCGCCGCCATGGACGGGCTGGAGGATCGGTGTCTCGACTTCGAGGAAACCCCGATCATCGAGCGTGCGCCGCAGCGCACGCAGGACGGCCCCGCGCTGACGGATCGGCCCGATCTCTGCGGGGTTGACGATGAGGTCGGTCGACCGCCTCCGCGCGCGCGACTGCGGGTCGGTGAGGCCGGAGAACGGGACCGGGTGGAGGGCCTTCGCGAGGACGACCCACTTCTCCACGAGCAGTGAGGGCGTGCCGTTCCGCGACCTCCCCCGGCGGCCTGCGACAGCGACGATGTCGCCGGGGTCGGCCAGTCGCCGGAAAGCCCGGATCTCGTCGGGCGGGAGGTGGTCGGGACCAAGGAGCAGCTGCAGGCTCGCGCCGCCGCCGACGAGGTCCGCGAACACGACGCGTCCGTGGTCCCGTACGGCCCTCATGCGACCGCTGACGGTGATCGACTCCGCCCCGTCGCCACCACCGGCCTGGATCGACTCGGGCACGGTCAGTACTCCGGTCAGACGACCCGGTGTGTAGGGCGGGACCGGCCGGCGTGCCAGGGCGGCGAGGTGCTCGCGCCGGATGCGTAGCTGCTCGGGGAGCCGGCGCTCGGTGCCCGTCGGCTGAGGAAGGGGCTCGTCGTCGGCGGCCAGGACCTGCGCGAGCTCGGCGGGGGTGAGGTGCGACGCGGCCGGCCGCGTGAGCCCGAGCCGGGGGAGGAAGCCCTCCACAGAGCCGAGGGCGACCAGGATCTGGGGCAGGCCGACACGGTCGTCGTAGCACACGAACCGGGGGTCCCAGCGTGGGTGGTACTGGCGGTTCGCACGATAGAGCCGGCCGAGTTGCCAGAACCGGTCGAGCACTCCCAGGAAGGAGGAGTTGAGCCTGGTGAACGTACTCGCACCGAAGTCCTCGGCCTGCTCGTACACCCTGCGGAACAGGCAGAAGTTCAGTGACACCCGCGCCACGCCCAGAGAGGGCGCCGCGGCCATCAACTCGCTCACCATGAACTCGGTCACTCCCTGCGGTGCGGACGGGCTGCGCCGCATCGTGTCCAGCGAGAGCCCTGCTGTGCCCCACGGGACGAAGGAGAGCACGCCGACGAGCCCTTCCCCGGCGTCACGGGCCATCACGAAGAGCACTCGAGGATCGGACCGGTCGGCGAAGCGGTTGAGTGCCATCGAGAAGCCGCGCTCGGTGTCGCCGTGCCGCCAGTGGTCCGCAGCGCTTCGGAGGCGATCCAGGTCGGCGTCGTCCAGGTCCTCCTGATAGGCGATGTGGACGGTCAGGCCGGCACGGCGCGCATGCTGCGCCGAACGGCGGACGGCCGCCATCTCCCGGCCGGCCAGCGAGAAGGTCCGGGTCTCGAGCACCGCCTCGTCCCCGAGTGCCGTGACGCTGAGACCCTCGCGCGCGTAGCAGCGCGCACCGGTGGAGGACGCGGCGAGGACGGCGGGGATCCACCCGTAGCGGATCGCGTCCTCCTTCCAGGCCCGGACAGCTGCGGGCCACGAGGCGGGGTCGCCGATCGGATCGCCGGACGCCACGGACACCCCCGAGGACACCTGGTACGTGACCACGGCCCTTCCGTCCGGCGAGAACACCGAGGACTTGTCCCGACGGGTCGCGAAGTAGGCGAGTGAGTCGGCGTCGCCGAAGAGCCGGATCAGGCGCCGGATGCGCGCCTCCCGCTGCGGCGACCACCTCGTGACGTCCTTCGCGTACCGGAGGAACACCGTGACCGACGCCAGCATCGTCAGGGTGAGCAGCGCGGCCGTGATGGAGGGCACCCACGAGGGCACCACTGCCAGGTCCTCCCGCAGGTCCCGCCCGGTCTCCCCGAGCGCGCGGGTGAGCACCGCAAGGAACACGTCGGGGGATCGCACCACGCGAGGGGGCGCCACGAGCGAGAGGACTCCGGCCGTCACCAGGGCCGTGGTCGCCAGTCCGAGTGCGGCGACCGTCAACGCGCGCCACCAGGAGCCGGGCCTCACCCGGCCGCTGAACGCGGTCCGGATCTTCCACAGGAAGACCAGGATGACGGCCCCGAGCGGAAGAGCGGCGATGTCGAGCCAGGCGTACAGGGCATGCTCGTGCCGCCACCCTCTCAGCAGGGGGCTCGTCGGCCAGGACGTCAGCACCGCGAGCCCCAGGTACATCCCGAACACCTGGGTCACCGCGACGACCACCAGCGCGATCCGCTTGCGGCCCAGCAACGCCCTCGAGATGAGGGCCAGCAGCGCTATGGAGGCCACCGAGTGTGACAGTGGCACGTTGACGAGCGTCACCAACAGCTCGAGCCAGTTCGGCCCCGGATTCCCCCAGTGGCCCAGCAGCCAGGTGACGAGGGCGACAACGGTGGAGAAGGCGTACACCGCAGTCAGGGCGCGGGCACCACGGTCCGGAAACGAAGCTCGAACGCCGCCCGCCGGCATCTGGCTGCCCTCCCGTGCCCCCGACTCCTCGAGGCTACTCCGGCGCCGATCCCGCCGCGGGTACAGTGGTGAGCGAGCCGCACCGTCCGGCCGGCACGAAGGACTGCGGAGATGTTCGACCTCACCGGGCAACCGATCCTGATCCTCAGCGTGACCCTTGCCATCGCCCTGCCCATCCTCGTCGTGGTGCTCTGGACGAGGACGCCTCGCAGCCCGCGACGCGGCCCATCCCGGCTGCTCGCTCCCGTCGGTCGGGCCGGGCTGGTCGTCCTCGCCCAGTTCACGGCCATGGCGGCCCTGTTCTTCTCGGTCAACAACCAGTACGGCTTCTACAGCTCCTGGGCCGACCTCCTCGGAACCGGCGGCGACGCCCCCGCCAGAATCCCGGTCAGCCAGGTCCAGGGTGGCGTGGGCACGGCCGAAGTACTTTCCGTCCATGCCCAGTCGGGGGTCACGGCGGACACCCTGATCTGGCTGCCGCCGGGCTACAAGACCAGTGGCACCACCCGCTACCCCGTCGTCATGTTCCTGCCTGGGCAGCCGTCGCACCCGCAGCACCTGTTCAACCAGTACGACTTCGGCAACGTGGCCGGCCAAGCCATCGCCAGCGGGAGGGTCAAGCCCTTCGTGGCGGTCTTCCCGCCCATCATGGTGGCTCCGCCCCGCGACACCGAATGCGTCGACGTGCCTTCCGGCCCCCAGGCCGAGACCTGGTTGACGACCGACGTGCCCGCCGCCGTGCAGGCCAACTACCGCGTGGAACCGCCCGGCAAGCAGTGGTCACTGCTGGGATGGAGCACCGGCGGCCTCTGTGCCACGAAGCTCCTCCTGAAGCACCCGTCCCTGTTCTCGGCCGCGGTCAGCTTCGGCGGAGCCTACGAGCCGTATCTCGACAACACCACCGGTGACCTCTTCGGCGGCAGCACGAAGGTGCGCAACGAGAACTCACCGTTGTGGCTCTACCAGACCTACGGGATGCGCGGTACGCGCCTCCTCATGGTCGCGGGAAAGCAGGATTCCTGGTCCTGGGCCTCCACCCAGACGATGGCCCTGGCGGCCCACGGCGACGCTGCGGTGAGCACCACCTCCTTCCCGACGGGCGGACACAACTACCGCAACTACAAGGCCTACCTCGGCCCCGCCCTGGAGTGGCTCGCCAAGTCCGGCGCGGTCGGGTGACGTTCGCCCACCCAGCGTGCCGCGGTGCCCTCGGCGCAGTCATCGCCGCCGTCGCCGTCGCCACGGTGCTGGGAACAACCTCGGACGGCTCGCACCGTGAACCCGTCCCGCCACCCGGGGCGCCGGCTTCGCGGGAGGCCACACCCGCACCCGTGCCCCTGCGCGCGCTGACCCTGCTGGGGCTGGGCGACTCGGTGATGGCGGGGACGAACTGCGGCTGCGAGACGATTCCGACCCGGCTCGCCCGCCTGCTCGAGCATCGCGAGCGAAGACCGGTCGCGGCCACGAACCTCGGCACCGCGGGATACACCACCACGGACGTCCTCCGTCAGCTGAACGCGGACTCCTCCGCCCGGCGGGCGGTGCGGGACGCCGACGTCCTGGTCCTGATCGTCGGCGCGAACGACCTCAACGACGCCCTCGCCGCGTGGCGGGAGAGCGACTGCGACCGCGACTGCTACCAGCCTCGTGTCGACGCCATGCGCGAACGGCTCGCCTCGATCCTCCGTCTCGTGGAGTCGCTGAGGGCCGGGCGGCCAGGCCCCCTGCTCGTGGACACGTACTGGAACGTGTTCACCGACGGCGACGTGGCGCGGAGCGAAGGCGGGGAGGGCCAGGTCTCGTGGAGCCGTGAGGTCACCGGGGCGGCCAACGCCGCCATCACCGAGGCGACGCGGGCCCTCGGCGGCCAGGTGGTCGACCTCACGGAGCCCTTCACGCGGCACGGCGGCGATGATCCCACGCCGCTTCTGGCCGACGACGGTGACCATCCCAACAGCGCCGGTGTCGACGCGATCGTCCACGCAAACCTCGACGCCATTCCCGAGATGCGGGGCGATAGGCCGCGCTAGCCTCATCCACGACGGCGACGGCGAGGGTCAGACGGTCAGGCCCGAGGCCGCCATCAGCGCCACCCCCAGCGGGTCGGGGTTGTGGGCGACCTCCCAGCGCACGCCGTCGGGGTCGGCGAAGTAGCCGCTGTAGCCGCCCCATTCCCGCCGGACAGCGGGGGCGACGGATGCCCCGGCCCGCCGGGCATCCTCCAGGACGCGATCGACGTCTTCGGTGGCCGGCACGTTGTGCGCCAGGGTGAACGGAGCGAGGCCCTCCCCGGCCCGGACCGGGCCCACCTCCGCCTCGAACTCGTGGATCGTCCACAGCGAAAGGATCAGGGTCGGCGACAGCCGGACCATCAGGACCCCAGGGCCCTCGAAGGCCGGGGTCCAGCCCAGACCGTCGATGTAGAACCGGCGACTGGCTGCCAGGTCGCTGACGGCGAGCGTGATGACGTTGACGCGAGCGTCCATACGGTCCTCCTGCGCGGCTGCTGGGCTCCAGCATGCATCGTCCTCGCCCGGCCGTGGTGGGCGGGCCGGTGGTCCGTCGCCGCGAACCGAAGCGGAACGGACACCCGATCAGGTCCCTGGAGTCTCCTGCCTACGGCGCAGCGGGTCCGGTCATCACTCTCGCCATCGCGACCACGCGGCTCAGGCTGCCGCGGAAACGCCGGCTTCGAGCCGTTCGGCGAGGTCCCGTCCGGCCGCCCTGGCCTCGTCCTCGGCGACGGCCTTCACGACCGCCGCCAGGTCCTTCAGCCCGTCCATCGCGGGATTGACTCCGACGAGGGTGAGTTCGCGCTCGACGACGGTGAGGTCAGCTCCCCAGACCTCGGCCAGGATGCGCCGGAGGTAGGGCGTCGCATAGTCCCACCCCTCCTTGGGAGTGCCGGGGCCGTAGCCGCCGCCCCGGGTCACGATGAGGACGACGGGCTTGCCCTCCAGGAGGCGGGCTCCCGAGCCGCCGCCGGTGATGGCGAGGTCGATCCAGGCCTTCACGTGCTGGGAGACGCCCCAGTTGTACAGGGGAAGGGCCAGCACGGCCGCGTCGGCCGCCGTCAGTTCGGCGGCGACGGCCTGCGCGAGCGCGAGGGCGTCGCGCTGCTCGGCCGTCCGCTGCTCGGCCGGCAGGTGTGCCGCGCCCACCGCTGTCGCCCAGGCCTCGGGAGGCAACGGATGACGGCCGAGGTGGCGACGGAGCACCGGCACCTCGGGCATCCGGGCGATGATCGGTTCCATCACGAGGTCTGCGAGCGCACTGCTGCTGGACCGGGAACCCTGGATGCTGCCATCGACTCGTAGGACCGTCATCGTTGCCTCCTTCGGGCGCCGCCGGCACCCTGATGTTGAAGTTTCAATACAGGCTAGATCGCTAAACTTGAAACTTCAACACCACGCTAGAGTATGGACATGGACGCACCGGAGTGGCTGACGCCATGCCAGATCGAGGACTGGAAGGCCCTCATGGCGGTCACCCTCGCCCTACCCGCCGCCCTCGACCGCCAACTCAAGCGCGACAGCTGCCTGAACGGGTTCGAGTACCACGTCCTGGCGGCACTGTCGGAGTCCCCGGGCCGCGCTCTTCCCATGAGCGTGCTCGCGACCCTCGCCAACGGTTCGATGTCACGGCTGTCGCACGTGGTGGGGCGGCTGGAAGCGGCCGGGTGGGTGGAGCGGCGGTCCAGCCAGCTCACCGGGTGCCGTACCGAGGCCCGCCTCACCGAGTCGGGCTGGATCAAGATCCAGGAGGCCGCACCGGGTCACGTGAGCGAGGCCCGTCGGCTCGTCGTGGACGTGCTCACGCCGGAGGAGTTGCGTGCCCTCGGTGCGGCCGCCCGCAAGATCGTCCAGATGGCCGATCCGCGGCTGGGACCCCGCCTGTCCGCAACCGCTGAGACCGGCCACGACCGTGACGCCGTCCACCGGCCGCCGGCCTGACGC
Organism: Actinomycetes bacterium; assembly: GCA_023392635.1. GTDB lineage: Bacteria > Actinomycetota > Actinomycetes > Propionibacteriales > Propionibacteriaceae > Propionicimonas. The sequence continues at coordinate 75,137 of JAEVYS010000037.1, forward strand.
GAGGCGGTGAACCGACGTCATGCAACCGGAACCCATCGAGCTGTTCATTCGGGTCATCGACCTGACGGGGGTGTTCGCGAACGCGATCATGGGCGGCCTGCTCGCCAGGGCGAAGAGGTTCGACCCGGTGGGCTTCCTGACCATTGCGATCATGTCCGGCCTCGGTGGGGGAATGATCCGCGATGTGCTGCTCCAGGCCGGCCAGCCCCTCGCGCTGACCGATCCGGCCTACCTCTCGGTGGCGATCGGCGGCACGGCGGTGGCCTTCTTCGTCCCGGTCAGCCGGCGGCTCTGGGACCTCGGTTTCCCCTACCTCGACGCGCTGGCGCTCGGGTGCTGGTCGGCCGCCGGGGCGTCCAAGGCGCTCGCTGCGGGGCTGGGCTGGCTCCCCGCGATCATGATGGGCGTGATCACCGCGGTGGGAGGCGGAGTGCTGCGGGACGTGGTCCTCAAGAGGACCCCCTCTGTGTTCGGCGGGAACACCCTGTACGCCACCTCCGCGATCATCGCCTCGGCCCTGCTGGTGGTCCTGCACCCCGTGCTGCCCGAGCAGCTCGCCACCCTGATCTCGCTCGCGAGCGGGATGGCGGTGACGCTGTTGGCCCGCCGTCTGGACTGGAAGCTGCCGTCGGCGTACGCCTGGTCGCCGAAGCGAGCGGTCAGGATGCTCCCTCGCCCCCGCTGGCGAGGGAAGGACGAGGCCAAGGACGAGCCGAAGTAGACACGTGCCCAAGGGGCCCGACCTCGCTCCCGAACTCCCACTTCGCTACCGAAACCCGCCTTCGCTCCCGAGATCTCGGGGGCGAAGGCGGATTTCCGTGGCGAAGCGTCGGACGGGCCCGGTCACCCGCAGGAGGTCTTATGCCACGGCTGCTGCGGGGGTAGTTTCGGCCATGGCCCCTCCCAGGGTCCCGCCAGTCCTGGGAGTCCCGACTCGCCGACCTTCCTGGGGGGCACCGGTTCTTGACGTCGCTAGCTGTACCGACATGGTCTGAGGGGTCCATGTCGCCGGCGGGCCCTGGCGGACCCCACGCTCACGGCGTCGCCACTCGACGACCCGCCCTCGACACCGGCCACCACCGCTGCGTCGGTGGGAGCAGGTCGCCGGCGGGGCGCCGGCCGACCGTCCCGTTCCTGCTGATCGCGCGCCGTGGGCCGGCCGCGGTCGGTGGTTCCACGCGGGGCAGCACCACCGTGTCGCCGGTGGGTGCCAACGCTGAGGCCACCGCAGTGGCGTCGGCCGGACGGTCCTCGGGACGCTTGGCCAGGCACGCCTCGATGACCGCAGCGAGATCGGGCGGGACGTGCGCGGGGAGGGGCGGCGGCGGATCCTCGAGGTGGGCGATCGCCGTGGCGATCGGGGTACCGCGGTCGAACGGGCGGCGGCCGGTCAGGAGTTCGTGTCCCAGGACGCCGAGAGCGTAGAGGTCGCTGCGCGCGGTGACTTCCTCCCCGAGCGCCTGCTCGGGGCTGATGTAGAAGGTGGTGCCCAGGATCTCGCCGGTCGTGGTGAGGGAGGGCGCGTCGACGTGCTTGGCGATGCCGAAGTCCATCAGCTTCGCGAACCCGTCAGGGGAGACGATCACGTTGGCGGGCTTCACGTCGCGGTGGATGATGCCGCCGGCGTGGGCGCGGGCCAGGGCGCCGCTCAGCTGCCGCAGGATCCTGCGCACCAGTCCGGGGTCGAGGGGCCCGTGCTGGTCCACCAGTTCGGCCAGCGTGGGGCCGTCGATGTACTCCATGACCAGGAACGCCAGCCCGTCGTGCTCCCCGAAGTCGAACACCTCGACGATGTTGGGATGGCTCAACTGGGCCGCGAACCGGGCCTCCGCCCGGAACCGGTCGGCCAGGGCCTGCTCCTGGACCGTTCGCGGGTGCATCACCTTCAGCGCGACGTCACGCAGGAGAACCCTGTCGGTCGCCTTCCACACCTCGCCCATCCCGCCAGCGGCCACACGCGACGCCAGCTGATAGCGGGACGCCAGGACGAATCCCGGCACCAAGCGTTCCACGGCCCCCCCGTTCCAATGTCTGCTGGTGTCTACCGGGGATCTTCGCGGTGTTCGACGATGTTGGTTCGCCGCGATGCCTGGGCGTTGGTCACCAGCCCGAGGATCACGGCCAGGACGCCGGCGGCCAGGCAGATGTAGCCGATCATGGTGAGGCTGACGCCGGGTACGGCGTCCCGTACGGCGAAGGCGAGCACGGCGCCGATGACAAGAAGGCCGATGCCGGTTCCAGTGGTCGGTGACATTTGTGGGTCTCCTCATTCCTTGGCCGCTCCGTTGCCGGACCGGCGAACTGCAGTCGGGCCCGGCGGCCGTCCTGAAGAGAGTCCGCCCCATGCTGGGGAGCCGGGGCGGACTCTCGTGTCCACGGCGGAGGAGCCAGTCCCCGTCGCGGAGGTCGCGGTGGCGACACACCCCCCCGGATGTCCAGCCGGCCCGCTGCCCGATCTGTACCCGGACAGCCCCCCCGCCGCACCAGAAAGGAGGAGGTCTGCCACCCGGCACGCTCACGGCGGGTGGGCGGGACGGAATCCTCGGCACGGACCCGTAACCTTTCGGGCCCGAGGGACGGTTGACAATCATTCGCGGCCGAAAGTCAGAGCCCGGGCCGTGGCGGGGGCATGTGAGATCGTGCTCGCACCGACGGGCGATCCGTCCGGGAGGTCAGCCCCGCGGGGCCCTCCCCGCCGGTATGGGACGCGCGGCCGGCACCACCAGCAGGGCGAGGACCGAGATGGCGCCGACCATGGTGAGCGCCCGCAGGACGCCGAAGTGGTCGCCGAGGAACCCGAGCAGGGGCGGGCCGGCGAGGAAAGCGGTGTATCCGATCGTGGTCACAACGCTGAGCCGCATGGCCGCCCGTGCCGGGTCGTCGGCGGCGGCCGACATGCCGACCGGGAAGCCGAGGCTCGAGCCGAGCCCCCAGATCGCCGCACCCACGAAGGCCAGCGCCGGGTTCCCGAGGACGACCAGCGCGCAGCCGACGATGGCAGCTCCGAACAGGATGCGCAGGACGGGGACGCGTCCGTGGCGATCGAGGAGACGGGTGCCCAGGATCCGTCCGGCGGTCATGAAGGCCAGGAACACCGACAGCGCGACCACGCCGAGGGCCTTGTCGAGCCGGTGGCCGTCGACGAAGGCGACCGCCATCCAGTCGTTGGCCGTCCCCTCGGTGAACGCGGCCGCGAGAACCACCAGGCCGATCAGCAGCGTGCGCGGCTCCGTCCAGGCCGAGCCGTGGCGCGCCGGGGTGGGGCCGTCCGCGGACCCGGCGTCCGCGGGATCGTCGAAGGCGGGCAGGAAGCGCGCGGTGCCCCACAGCACGGCGGTCGTGGAGGCAACGGCGACCACCCCGATGTGCAGGAGCAGGTCGACCCGCAGGGCGGTCATGCCCACGCCGACCAGGGCGCCGATCACGGTGCCACCGCTGAACGCAGCATGGAACCAGGGCATGATCGCGCTGCCCAGCGACTGCTCGACGACCGTGCCCTCGAGGTTCTGGGCCACGTCCCAGATGCCGGTGCCGAGACCCAGGAGGAAGAGGCCGGGCATCGCCCAGTACATTCCGGCGTGGCTGACCACGGCCACGGACGCCAGCACCAGGCCCGGCATCGACAGGAACACCCCGAGGCGGACGGTCCCGGCGGCGCCCAGCCGGTGGGAGATCCGGCCGGCGAGCGGGAGGCCGCACAGGGCTCCGAACGACACCGACAGCAGCAGCAGGCTCAACAGGCCCGGGGTCAGGGCCAGCGTCTCCTTGACGTCGGGGATGCGCGACATCCAGGACGCGAACGCGAAACCGTTGGCGGTGAACACGAGCAGGTCGCCGTTACGGGCGCGTGCGGTGGGGCGCGCTGTGGTGGTGGTCATCGGCGTCATGTCTACACGATCGGTGGGCGAGCTCAGGTGACCGTGCGTGGGGTAGGACCCGCCCCACGCCAGAGGCGTGGGGCGGGCCTGCGGCCGCAACGGGCTGGCCAGTTCCCCTCGCGCCGACTGCGGTGGCGACACCCCCCCGGATGTCGAGCCGACCGCTGGGGACCCAGTACCCGCCGGTGGCGAGTAGGAACGCCCTGCCAGGCTGTCGAACCCGTTGTCAGGGAGGGGACGGGGACGTGCGGGGGCCAGCCACGGACAGGCCGGGGCCCGGGTCGTGCCGACCCTCCCGGGCGAAGGGCCGGCACGACGGGACGTGCGGCGACGCATCGGATCGGTCGGTATCCCCCTCACCGGCCGGTGCCGCAGGCCGCCGTGGGCGACCTGCCGTCGGGTGGGATACCGCGCCCGGGGCGCGGGAGGTTACGGAACGGCCCGGATCTACGCAATCCTGCCCGGACGCTCAGGTGCGGGCCCGGCGTGCCCGGCTGAAGGAGTACACGCCGTACGCCACCAGGCCGAGCGCCACGAGGACGAGGAGCGCCTGGCCGAGCGGGAGCTTCGCGAGGTCGTGCAGGGCGCCGTCGAGGCCCCGGGAGCGTGAGGGACGCTGGGTGGCCGCTGCCGTCACGACGCCGAACCCGACGGCGACCAGCGCGACCCCCCGCGCGATATAGCCGATGCGTCCGGCGATGCGGACCAGACGTCGGGGCGGAGTGACCAGGTCCTGGAGGAACCGCTCGGTCCACCCTGACCAGATCTGGTACCCGCCGATCGCTGCGATGGCGACGCCGGCCGCACCGACGAGGAAAGGTCCGGCAGGCAGGTCCATCAGGGTCGCGGTCGCGTCCTTGGCGTTGGCGGCGTTGGACGTCCCGCCACCCAGGACGAACGACAGCGCTCCCCACGCGAGGGTGAGGTACACCACGCCCTTCAGGATGCACTTCGCGACCCGTCCCGCCCCGTCGGCGCGCACGGTCTCGGTGAACTGCCAGATCGCGAGCAGCAGGAAGGCGACCAGCACGGCCACCAGCATCAAGCGGCCCCACGGGGTGGCCGCGACCACCGCCATCGCACCGGAGGGGTCGGCCTCCGCCCCGCGGTTGCCGAACGCCACCTGGAGCGCGAGCCACGCCATCAGCAGGTGCAGCACGCCGTTCACCGCGTAACCCGCGCGGGCTCCGGCCTCGACGACCGGGTGGTCCCCCACCGTCCGTGCAGCGCGGGCAGCCTTTCCGGAGCCTCCGGACGTGCTCGCCGAGTGTCCCGTCAGTCCTGTCATGGGTCCCCCCTCCGTTTCTCCGGAGATGTACCCACTTCCGCGCGATGTGCGGCCAACATCGATGGCGGAGAAGACGGAGGCCCCATCCGCGCCGGGCCTCGGCCATCCCGGTACAGGGCTCCTCCGGCGGCCTCAGAAGGCGAACTCCTCCACGTGGATGCGCCGGGCCGGCACCCCGGCCGCCGCCGCCTCGGCGACCACGCTGCGGGTGAAGCCGGACGGGCCGCAGACGTAGAGGTCGGCACCGTCCAGGTCCGGCACGAGGTCGTCGAGCGTCAGGCCTGCGCGGTCCGCAGGCACCCAGCTGCCCGGGGCGCGATGGCCGGTGAGCACCGTGAGGGTGGCGCCGCGGCGCCGGCACAGGTGTTCGATCTCGTCCCGCAGGTACACCTCGTCGGGCCGGGAGGCGCGCAGCACCACCGTGGCCTTCCCGGGGGCGAACGCCGCATCCTCCAGCAGCGCGCGGATCGGCGCGATGCCGATCCCCGCCCCGACGAGGGCGAGCCTCTCGCTGGTGCGCATTCGGTCGGTGAAGGTGCCGTACGGCCCCTCGACCAGCACCCGGGTGCCGGGTCGCACGGATGCCAGTGCCGCGCTGCCCCTGCCGAGCCCCCGGACAGTGATGCGCAGCCGGTCGGCGCCGGGCGCCGCCGACAGGGAGAACGGGTGCTGGTGCCACCACAGGCCGCTGCCGAGGAAGCGCCAGTGCAGGTACTGCCCGCTGCGGGCCCCCAGGCGGTCGAGCCGACGCCCGACCAGTTCGATGTTCCAGGCGTCGGGCCCGGCGGGGTGGACAGCGGCCACCCGCACCCGGTGCCTGATCGATCTGGCCAGCGGGGTGAGGAGGCGGAACCCCAGCAGTGCGGCGCCAGTGACCGCGAGGACAGCGATCCAGTAGGCGCGCTGCCAGGACCCCTGGCCCAGGAGGCCGCTCATCGAGAACATGTGCGGGATCGCGAGTCCGACCGCGGCGTAGCTGGCGAGGTGGATCCCGTGCCACACCTCATAGGGCAGGCGGCGGCGCGCCGCCGCGATGGAGGACGCCACGACCGCCGACAGCAGTGCCATGCCGAGCACGGCCAGCACGAAGTCCCCCTGCGGCCACAGGTAGCCCCACTCCTGGAGCAGGGACGCGTTGTCCATGAGCATGTAGCCGACGAGCACGAACACCGCGTGGACGACCAGGCCGTAGACCACCCAGTCGCCCAGCGTGGCGTGCAGTGCCGTCGCCCGGGGCTGGCCGAGGGCCCGGTCGATCACCGGCACGCGCGCGGCGAGCAGGAGCATCAACAGCAGGGCGTTGGTCGCGAGCAGGCCTGCCAGGATCCCGACAGCCGTGAGCGCACCACCGACCGTCGCGAAGCGGGAGACCCCACCCTCGGCCAGGAACAGGTACACGCTCATGGCCAGGCTGGCCCAACCGGCGGCCATCAGGGCTGTCGTGTGGTTCGGGGACCGGCGATCCCCGGCCGGGCGGGTCGCAGGGGTGGCCTCGACGCCCGGGGCGTGCCGCGGCAGGGCGGTCAGGTGGCTCATGGAAGGAGCCTCCCGGCCGGGCCTGTGCCGTCCCTGTGAGGGTCGTCGCCGGCGGATGTGAGTGCACACCGGCCTCCCGGCCCCGAGTGTCGGGCGGCGTGCGTAGGGTGCTCAGCGTGAGTACCGAACACCCCGCGACCTCGCGAGGGGTCTACCACCCGCTGCTCGGCACCAATGTCGAGATCCGGGTGGTGGCGGCGTCTGCTGTGGGCGCGCAGGAGCTCGCCGAGGCGGGGGAGCAGGCAGCAGTGGCCGAGATGGTGCGGCTGCAGTCCGTGTTCTCGGTGTTCGATCCCGGGAGCGAGCTGTCGCGGTGGCGCTCCGGCGGTGACCTCGAGCCGTCCGCAGAGCTCGCTGAGGTGCTCGAGGCGGCCGAACACTGGTGGGCCGAGTCCGGCGGGGCCTTCCACCCGGCGACCGCGCGTCTTCGGCAACGCTGGCTGCGCGCCGAAGCGGAGCAGCGGGTGCCGTCACCGGACGAGCTCGGGGGCCTGGCTCGTGAGCTCCGGTCGCTGCCGTTCACTGTGGAGGAGGGGACGGTGACGCGCACCGGCGACTGCTCCGGCCTCGACCTCAACGCCATCGCCAAGGGCTACATCGTCGACCGCGGAGTGGCTGCGGCCGCAGCCTGCGACGGGGTGAGGGACGTGCTGGTGAACGCCGGCGGCGACCTGCGCCACATCGGGGCAGGTCCGGTCCGGGTGGGCGTGGAGGATCCGCGGTCGCCGGGCGGGGAGCCGATAAGGGTCGTCGAGCTGGGCGAGGCGGCGATGGCGACCAGCGGTCCAGTGCACCGGGGCTTCCGGATCGGTGAGCGGTGGTTCGGGCACGTCCTCGACCCGCGCACGGGCTGGCCGGTGGCCGAGCGCCCGTCCACCACGGTGCAGGCGCCGGACGCGATGACGGCCGACGCCCTGGCCACCGTGGTGGGCGTGCTCGACTGGACCGACGCCGTCCGCGTGCTGATGACCGTCCCGGAGTCGGCGGCGATCACCATCGACCCGTCCGGTGCGGTGCGCTCCTGCGGCCGGTGGTGAAACGCGCAGGGTTGGGTGTGCCGACTACACGGCGTAGGCGACCGCGGCAGCCGTGAGGTCGCCGGAGGCGGTCAGCGTGGTCTGGGCACCCGTGCCGCCGAACGCCACCTTCTGGCGGACCAGGCTGTCCGAACCGTGCTCGACCATGCTTTCAATGCACACGTAGTACTCGCCCAGGGGTGCGCGGGCGCCCGCGGCGGTCGTGCCGTCCCAGGTGGTGGAGAAGCTGCCGGCCGGCACGGTGCCGCTGGTGGTGGTGTCGGTGCCCCCGGAGGCGGCGTACCAGTGGGACAGGCTGTTCAGCCAATTGTCGCCGTTGGCCTTGTGGTAGAGGGCGAGCGTCTTCACGAAGTTGCCGTTGGCGTCCTCGATCCAGACCGCCATGTAGGGGTTGCGGGACATGCCCCCACTGGAGGCGAACGTCCAGGACACCGTTGCCTTCGCGCTGTCGGGGAGGGTCTTGCCCGACGTCGACGCGGAGGCGGACGCCGAACTGCTCGCTGTGGCCGAACTCGACGCCGGGGTGGACGCGGTGGGGGTCGCGGCACAGCCGACGACCCCGACGATGGCTGCGACGGACACGCCGCTGAGGAAGGCGCGGCGGGTCACGGCGGAGTAGCGGGACGTCATCAGGGGCCTCTCGGTCGCTCGGGAGTGGAACACGGCAAGCCAATCGGCCCGGGATGTGCGTTCGCTGTGCGTGGACCGGTGAGGCGTCTGTGAATGCCAGGGTCGGTGCGGGCGTCGCCTCGCTAGGGTGGGCAGCGGGTGATGGATCCCGCCCGGGCTCGTCCCGAACCGCCGTCCGGCTGATGGTTCCTGTGCGTCGTCAAGGGCGTACTGCGCGCCCGGTCGAGGAGGTCGTGATGCCGTTCCGCCATCCGCCCCAGCCCAGCCCCCAGCGCATGGTGCCGGTGTCCGGGCACCCCTTGGTCGTCGGTGTGGTGCCGGGGCAGCCCGAACTGGTGGCGCTGACCGCGTCCGAGTGGTCCCACGCCCTGGGCGGGGTTCGGCTGTACTTCGGCTACGCGGACGCGTCCCGCATTGTCGAGGAGGAGTACGAGGACGGGACGGTCCGGCACTCCGACCTCGACCCGGACCTTGCCGACGACTCCTGGCAGGAGCGTGAGCGTCAGATCACCGGCTTCCTCTCCGGCGTCCTCGCCGGCCACGACGGGCCCTGGGAGTTCCGGTACCTGGCGGGACGGGCGGACCGTGCCCTGACCCATCTCGCGCGGGCGGTGGACGCGTCGGCCATCATCGTGGGTGCTCGGCATGTCGCCTCCTCCGAACGCGTCCGTGAGTTCCTGGCCGGTTCGGTGGCCTGGCGGTTGACGCACCACCAGCACCGCCCCGTCCTGACGGTCCCGCTCGCCGTGGTCGACTGGAAGGCCCCCACCCCGTGGTAGCTCCCGAGGGCGGTGGCCACACCGTCCCCGGCCTGCGGATGTTGCGGCTCCCCGTCCGTCCGGCGTGGCTGGCCGTGATCCTGCTCGGCGGGACGGCGGGCACCGCCGTGCGTGCCGCGCTCGAGTCGGTGTTCGCGCCCGCGCCGGGGGAGTGGCCCTGGACGACCTTCTGGATCAACACCAGCGGTGCCCTCGTGCTCGGCGTGTTGCTGGCCTGGCTGGCGGAGAGTGGCCCGGACCGGGGGTGGCGCCGGGGGGTCCGGCTCGGTGTCGGCACCGGTGTGCTCGGCGGATACACCACCTACAGCACGTTCTCTGTGGAGACGCTGGGCCTGTTCAGGTACGGCGCGTGGCCGATCGCGCTGGGCTACGCGGCGGGAAGCGTGGTCGTCGGGATCGCGGCGGCGTACTCCGGAGCCCGGCTGGTCCGCCTGGTGTCCCGGTCGCGCCGCCGGGGGACCCGACGATGATCCCGCTCCTCCTCGCCTTCGCCGGTGGGCTGGGCGCCGTCACCCGCTTCGTGGTGGACGCAGAGGTGGCACGTCGGTCCTCCGGCCTGGGGCTGCCGCTCGGCACCGCGGTGATCAACATCACGGGATCGCTGCTGCTGGGATGGGTCACGGGGTGGTGGGCTTTCCACACCGGCGACCCCGGCGTCCGCTCGATGCTGGGCACCGGCTTCCTGGGTGGCTACACCACCTTCAGCACCGCCTGCGTGGAGGCGGCCCGCCTGGCCCGCGCGGGGCGCAGCTGGGCGGTCCTTCTCCACGCGGCGGGCATGCTCGTGCTCAGCGTCGCCGGTGCCGCACTGGGCTTCTGGCTGGGCAGCCTCTAGCCGGTGCCGGGCGCCGGGGGGACACCGGCCCGAGGCAACGCTCGGGTAAGGTCGGTCGCAGCGCCGTCCCGCCGATCCGCACGCCACAGCACCGAGGGAGGCAAGGTGCCCGACCGCCCAGCGCCCGAGTTCGAGGTCGAGGTGCGGCCCGGCTTCGCGGTGACGATGGGCGCTCTGGTCGTGGTCTACGGCGCCTTCCACGCGTTGATCTCGCGTCGCAGTGGCGTCCACAGCTCCCTCCCGGAGTCCCTGAACTGGGGCGCTGCCGTGACCGTGCTGATCCTGCTCGGGACGCTGCTGCATGAGCTCGGGCACGTCGCCGCCGGCCTGCTGGCCGGGCACCAGTGGACCAAGGCCGTCCTGAACGGCGCCGGGCTGGGCGTGGTCATCGAGCCCAGACCCTACGGGTGGCAACGCATCCTCCGCAGCGTCGCTGGCCCGGTGGTCCAGCTGCTCTTCGCGCTGCCCCTGCTCGGTATCGCCCTCGCGACGGCCCCGCGGTCGGGAGTTCCGTTGGCGGTCGCGTCCACGTCGATCTGGTGGGTGGGCGGTGTGGGCAACCTCTTCCTCGGGGTCCTCAACGCCCTGCCGATCCCGGGGCTCGACGGGGGGAAGGTGGTTTCCGGCGTTCGCGACCTGATGGCCAGGGCACCCCGTTAGGCAACGGTCCGCGAGGGCGTCACCCGTCCGGGTTCGCCGCACTGGCAGAATGCACCCAGACCTTCTACCCACAGGAGCCTTCGCATGCCCCAAGCCACCGCGTACGCCATCGACGGGCCCACCGGCCGTTTCTCGCGCACGACCATCGAGCGCCGCGAACCCGGACCGACCGAGGTGCTGTTCGACATCGTCTACGCCGGCATCTGCCACTCCGACATCCATACGGCCCGCGGCGAGTGGGGGCCGGCGACCTACCCGCTGGTGCCCGGCCACGAGCTTGCCGGAGTGGTGCGCCAGGTCGGCTCCGAGGTGACGAAGTTCGCGGTCGGCGACCGCGTCGGCGTGGGCTGTTTCGTCGACTCCTGCGGGGAGTGCGAGCAGTGCCTGGCCGGCGAGGAGCAGTTCTGTGACGGACCCGGCGGGACCATCTGGACCTACAACGCGACCGGGCGGGACGGCCTGCCGACGGCGGGCGGGTACTCGACCTGCACCACGGTCGAACAGGACTACATCTGTCGCATCCCGGACGGCATCGAGCTCGCGAACGCCGCACCCCTGCTCTGCGCAGGCATCACGCTGTACTCGCCACTGAAGCGCTGGGGCGCCGGTCCCGGCAAGCGGGTGGCCATCGTCGGAATGGGCGGGCTCGGTCACATGGGCGTCCAGATCGCCGCGGCGATGGGCGCCGAGGTGGCGGTGATCAGCCAGACCCGCTCGAAGGAGGCGGACGGGCTGGCCTTCGGCGCGTCCGAGTACCACGCGGTGTCCGAGCCGGGCACGCTTCGGAAGCTCCGCAAGAGCTTCGACCTCATCGTCAGCACCGTGTCGGGCGAGCAGAACCTCAACGGCCTGGTGAACTGCCTCAAGACCGGCGGCGTCCTGGTCGACGTGGGGCTGCCCGAGCACCCGGTCTCGCTGAGCCTCGGCGGCCTGGTCGGGCAGCGGCGCGTCCTCGCCGGCTCGAACATCGGCGGTATCGCCGAGACCCAGGAGATGCTCGACTTCTGCGCCGAGCACGGGCTCGCGGCCACGGTCGAGGTCATCGGTGGGGAGGACATCAACGGCGCCTACGACCGGGTGGTGGCCTCCGACGTCCGCTACCGCTTCGTGATCGACACCTCCACCTTCTGACGCACTGGGGACGGTTCCTGGTGCGTCAGCCTGACGCACCAGGAACCGTCCCCGATGCGACGCGCGTCAGACGGCGGCGTCCGCGACGGCCTTCATCACTGGACGCAGGGCGAGCCACCACTGGTCCTTCGGGCGGCGGTAGCGCACGTCCATCTCGGCCATCATCTGCGCCACCGGGAAGGCGGTCACCTTCGACTTCACGAGGCCGAGGTAGGAGCTCTCGGACGTGCCGGCAGCGAACTCCGCGGCGATGAGGTCCAGCGCCCGCGACACCAGGCGCACCGCCAGGAGGCGATCGAACGGGGTGGGGCAGCCGCCCTGCTGGATGTGGCCGAGGATGTTCTGGCGCACGTCGTACAGGCCCTGCCCCTCCTGCTCCAGCAATCGGGCGAGGAAGTCGGTGGTGTACAGCGGGTTCGCGTTCTCGTTGCGGATCGCGAGGAACAGCTTGCGGCCAGAGGCGAAGCTGTTCCGCAGCCATTCCAGGTCCTCCTGCAGCGCCGCCAGGCTGATCCCCTCCTCGTGCAGGTAGACCCGTTCGGCACCTCCGGCCAGTGCCCCCATCAGGGCGAGGTAACCGCAGTAGCGACCCATGGTCTCCACGACGAACGCCCGCTTGGCCGCGCTGCCCGACATCTTGATCCGGTCAACCGCCTCGACGATCACGTTGAGCGCGGTGTCGGCCCCGATCGCGAGTTCCGAGCCGGGCAGGTTGTTGTCGATGGACGCCGGGACGCACACGATCGGCAGTCCGCACGCCGGGAACCGGTCCTTCTCCCGATGCAGCAGCTCGACCGCCTGGTAGCCGTTCCAGCCTCCGATCATCAGCATCGCGTCGATGTGGTGGTCCTCGATGGAACGGCTGATCCGGTACAGCTCCTCGACTGTCGGGATGGTCCGGCGCACCCCGAGGTCGGCGCCCCCGTCCACCAGCCAGCCCTCGACGTCGCTCCACGACAGCTCGGTGATCTGCCCGTCGCGCAACCCCGGGAAGCCGTCGTGCACGCCGAGCATCGTGTGTCCCCGGCTGATCCCGAGCCGGACGGCGTCCCGCGCGGCGGCGTTCATGCCCGGGGCGAGCCCGCCGGCATGGATGATCGCGACGCGCTTCGACACCTCCGGGGCGTCGATGCGGCTCGGCTCTACCAGTTCGGCGAGGATCCGGGACGCCTCGGTGAACGACCCCCCGCGGATCGCCATGGCGCCCTCGTAGTCGCCGGCGGCGATCAGGTCGGGCACCTGCCGTGTCTTCGCCACCGCATCGACGAGGGGCACCCGTGTCACCCGGTTGCCGCGGAACCCGATGACGGGGCCGGCCGTGTCGGCGTCGGCTCCGAGCACCTCGAGCACCGCCTCGTACCCCAGCCAGGTGGACGCCCAGCGGTCGTAGGCGCTGGGTGCGCCCCCGCGCTGCACGTGGCCGAGGATCGTGACCCGCGCGTCCTCGTGGAGGTTGTCCTCGATCACCTGGCGCACGTAGGCCGAGGTGATGGGACGCCCGTGGCGGTCCTGCGCGCCTTCCGCGACCACGACCAGGGAGTCACGGCGCCCGGCGGCCCGTCCCCGGTGGAGGGCGGTGCACATGCGCTGCTCCCACCCGTCCTCCGGAGGGTTCTCGGGCAACAGCACGTAGTCGCAGCCGCCGGCGATCGCGCTCATCAGGGCGAGGTAGCCGCAGTGGCGTCCCATCACCTCGACCACGAAGCTGCGCTGGTGGCTGGCGGCCGTGCTGGCCAGGGCGTCGATCGCCTCGACGATGCGGTGCAGCGCGGTGTCGGCCCCGATCGTCATGTCGGTGCCGACGAGGTCGTTGTCGATGGAGCCCACGAGCCCGGCGAACATGAGTGCGGGGTGGGCGTCGGCCACCTCCTGGCCGAGCTCCCCGGACGCGACGAGCTCGGCCAGCAACTCCGGCCACTCCGCGCGGAACTGGTCCAGTCCGGACAGCGACCCGTCGCCACCGATCACGATCAGCCGGTCGATGCCGTGCTCGAGGAGGTTGCGTGCCGCCCTGCGGCGTCCGTCGCGCTCGCGGAAGTCCTTCGAGCGGAAGGTGCCGATCATCGTCCCGCCCCGGTGCAGGATGCTGCCGACGTCCTCCCAGGCCAGTTCGCGGATGCCCGTCCCGCCGTCGACCATGCCCTGGTAGCCCTCGTACACGGCGAACACCTGCGCGCCGAGCGTGACCGCGGTGCGCACGACGGCGCGAACCGCTGCGTTCATTCCCTGTGCGTCACCGCCGCTGGTGAGGATCCCGATCCGCTTGCCGGCGCCGGGAAGTGCCGCTGCCTCGCTGTGTTCGTCGGTCATGCCTCATTGTCCCGTCCCCGGGATCGCCATGGACCAGATTGGGGACGGTTCCTAATCCGGTCCACGACCGTCTGTGGACCGAGTTGGGAACCGTCCCCAATCCGGTCCGGTCGCCGGAGGCGCCGAGGTGGACCGAGTTGGGAACCGTCCCCAATCCGGTCCGGTCAGGCGAGGCCGAGGTACTCCTCCAGGGTGAGCTTGTTGTTCGGGAACTTCAGCGAGTCCTTCTTGCCGATGTAGCGGTAGTGCCAGGGCTCGTAGTGGTAGCCGGTGATCTTCATCTTGCCGTCGGGGTAGCGGAGCACGAAGCCGTAGGCGTGTGCGTGTGCGAACAGCCACTTGCCGGCCTTCGACCTCGCCATCGGGAGGCTCCAGGTCACCCCGTCCCACAGGTCGACCGACAGCCCGATCTGGTGCTCGCTCGCGCCGGCGGGGGCGTAGAAGCTGATGTTCTGCGGATAGTTGCGCAGGGCCCGCTGGTAGATCGCATTCTGGGTCGTCCAGTTGCGGTAGCCGCTGCGCACCACGATGCGCACGCCGTCCTTCGCGGCTGCCGCGGTCATCTTCTTCAGGGCTGCGGCCGCGGGCGCGTCGAGGCCGTACGGGCCGGTGGGGTGGGGCGGGCGGTAGGCGGCGGTGATCCGGTGCTTCTTCGAGACGATCATGATGCCGTTCACCGAGAACGGCTTGTTCAGCTGGGCACCCTTGCGGCTGTCCCTCGGCGGGCTACTCGGCGTCGGCCGGGGCGACGCGGGAGTCACCGACGGTGTGGGCGATGCGGACGTGGCCGAGGGGACGGGCGCGGACGTGATCACGGATGCGCTCGGCACGGGGGAGGACGGCGTGGGCGGTCGCACCGAGCACCCCGCGAGGACCACCAGTCCGGCGAGGGCCGCCACGAGTCGCGCGCTCGGATACCTCACGGGCTAGTGGTGGTGGCCGTGGCCCGACCACGGGCGCTGCGACGCCTGGCCCGTCGACGTGGCGTGCCGGCTCCTCGTGCCGGTACCCGTCGCCCCGGCGGCGTTCGCCGAGTCGCCTGCCGATCGCCGCGCGGGCTCGGCCGGCGGCTGGTCGGGCTTAGCCGGCGGATCGCTGGGCGCCCGTGAGCCCGGTCCCGAGGAGGACCGCTGGTCGCGCACGCCGTTGGTCAAGGCGGGCTCCGGCGACGACCACGGACGCTTCGTCGGGCTTGTCGGGCTCGGCATCGGCTTCGGCGTGTGAGTCGGCGAAGGCTCGGGCGTCGGCGTGGCGGTGGGCGTCTGGGTCGGCGTGGCGGTGGGCGTCTGGGTCGGCGTCGCGGTGGGCGTCTGGGTCGGCGGCGCCGTGGGCGTCTCGGTGGGCGTCTGGGTCGGCGTGACCGTGGGTGTCTGGGTCGGGGTCGCCGTGGGCGTCT
>JAEVYS010000115.1 GCA_023392635.1 Actinomycetes bacterium
CGCCACCCGCGCCACGCCGGCACGCGCGGCCGCCCGTGCGACGCCGGCACGGGTGGCCGCGCACCGGCGGGATCCGGTGGGGGTCAGCCCCGAGTGAGCTTGCGGTGCGCCGTCCGGTGGGGGCGGGCGGCGTCCACCCCGAGCCGGGCCACCTTGTTCTCCTCGTAGTCGGCGAAGTTGCCCTCGAACCAGAACCAGACGGCGTCGTCCTCGTCCGTGCCCTCCCAGGCCAGGATGTGGGTAGCCACTCGGTCGAGGAACCAGCGGTCGTGTGAGATCACGACGGCACAGCCGGGGAACTCCAGGAGCGCGTCCTCCAGGGACTGCAGGGTCTCCACGTCGAGGTCGTTGGTGGGCTCGTCGAGCAGGAGCACGTTGCCGCCCTGCTTCAGCGTCAGCGCCAGGTTCAGCCGGTTCCGCTCACCACCGGAGAGCACGCCGGCCAGCTTCTGCTGGTCGGGCCCCTTGAACCCGAAGGACGCCACGTAGGCACGCGAGGGCATCTCGAAGCTGGCCACCTTGATGTGGTCGAGGCCGTCGGAGACGACCTCCCACACGTTCTTGCCCGGGTCGATCCCGGCGCGGCTCTGGTCGACGTAGGAGAACTTGACCGTGCTGCCCACCTTCAGGGAGCCGGAGTCTGGCTGCTCCTCCCCGACGATCATCTTGAACAGCGTCGTCTTGCCGACACCGTTGGGGCCGATGATGCCCACGATGCCGGCGCGCGGCAGCGTGAAGCTGAGGTCCTCGATCAGCACCCGGTCGCCGAAGCCCTTGGTGAGCTTCGTCGCCTCGAGGACGTCCGAGCCCAGGCGGGGACCCGGCGGGATGTTGATCTCGGCCAGGTCGACCTGGCGGTTGCGCTCGGCCTCGGCGGCGAGTTCCTCGTAGCGGGCCAGTCGCGCCTTGTTCTTGGCCTGGCGGGCCTTCGGGTTGGCGCGCACCCACTCCAGTTCCTTCTCCAGGATCTTGGCGCGCTTGGCGTCCTTCTTCCCCTCGATCTGGAGCCGGGACCGCTTCGTCTCCAGGTAGGTGGAGTAGTTGCCCTCGTAGGGATGCAGTTGCCCGCGGTCGATCTCGCAGATCCACTCGGCGACGTTGTCGAGGAAGTACCGGTCGTGGGTGACGGCCAGGACCGCGCCCGGGTAGCTCTTGAGGTGGCCCTCCAGCCAATTCACGCTCTCGGCGTCGAGGTGGTTGGTCGGCTCGTCGAGCAGCAGCAGGTCGGGCTGCTGGAGCAGCAGCTTGCACAGCGCCACCCGACGGCGCTCGCCACCGGAGAGCACGTCGACGATCGCGTCACCGGGAGGGCACTGCAATGCGTCCATGGCCTGTTCGAGCTGGGAATCCAGGTCCCAGGCGTTGCGGTGGTCGAGCTCGCCCTGGAGTTCGCCCATCTCGGCGAGCAGGGCATCGAAGTCCGCGTCCGGCTCGCCCATCGCCAGCGAGATCTCGTTGAACCGGTCGAGCAGGCCCTTGGTCTCGGCGACGGCCTCGTGGATGTTCTCCAGCACCGTCCTGCCCTCGGTCAGGGGCGGCTCCTGCTCGAGGATGCCCACCGACTTGCCCTTGGCCAGCATCGCGTCGCCGTTGTCGGTCTTGATCATGCCCGCCATCAGCTTGAGCATGGTGGACTTGCCGGCGCCGTTGGGCCCCACGACGCCGATCTTGGCACCCTCGTAGACCGAGACGGTGACGTTGTCGAGCACCAACTTCTCGCCCAGCTTCTTGCGGACGTTGTGCATGGTGAACACGAATTCGGGCATGGTCGATCTTCCTCAAGGGTTGTGGAGCGGCGCCCAGTCTAGGGCAGGGCCCACCCAACCCCCGCAAGCTGTGAGTTGAGCCGTGACATCACGGCTCAACTCACAGCTTGCGGGGGTTGAGGGTGAGGAGCTCGGCGAGGGTCAGGGCGCGGCGGCTCGCGAGGCCGGCGAGCTGGAGACGGCACGAGAAGCCGTCGGCGAGCAGGACGGCGTCCGGGCCGGCGGCGTCCACCGCGGGCAGCAGGTGGGTACCGGCCACGGCGACGGACGTCTCGTAGTGGCCCTGTTCGACACCGAAGTTGCCCGCCAGGCCGCAGCAGCCGGCCACCTTCACCACGGTGGCCCCGGTGCCGGCCAGCAGCCGCTCGTCGGCCCCCCAGCCGATCACCGCCGAGTGGTGGCAGTGCGGCTGGGCGACGACGACCGTGCCCGACAGGTCGGGGGGCTGCCAGCCGGCCCGCGTGAGCAGTTCGGCGAGCGTCTGGATTCCTGCGGCGACGGCGGCCACCCGGGGGTCGTCGACGAGTTCGGCGGCGTCGCTGCGCCACACGGCGACGCAGGACGGCTCCAGCCCCACGACCGGCGTGCCGGCCGCGACGACCGGGTGGAGGTGGTCGAGTGCCCGCCGCAGGAGGGACGCGGCCCGCTCGCGCTGTCCGGTGGTGATCCACGGCAGGCCGCAGCAGGCGGTGCTCCGCAGGACCGTGGGCGCGAATCCCGCCTCCTGGAGCACCCTCAGGAGGGGAGTGAGCTTCGCCGCGTCCAGGGTGTCGGTGAAGGAGTCGACCCACACCGCGACCGGCCGGCCCTCGCCCGGACGGACGCGCGCGCGTCGGGCGGGACGCGCACTGAACCGGGGCAGGAGGCGCCGCCGGTCGACGCCGGCGACGGCCTTCGCCACATCGCCCAGGCCGGGCAGCGCGAGCGCGCCGTTGACCAGGGCGGGAAGGCCCGGCACGGCGGTCACCAGCCGGCCCCAGGCCGGGAGGCGCCCGAGGAAGTAGTGGCTGCGCGGCCGGAGCCGTCCGCGGTACGCCTCGGAGAGGACGCGCGACTTCAGGGCGGCCACGTCGGTGCCGGTGGGGCACTCGCTGGCGCAGGCCTTGCAGGACAGGCACAGGTCGAGTGCCTCGTGCACCTCGCGCGCCCGCCAGCCGCCGGTGACCAGCGTGCCGTTGATCATCTCCTGCAGCGCGTGCGCCCGGCCGCGGGTCGAGTCCTGCTCGCGCCCGGTGGCCTGGTAGGACGGGCACATCACCCCGCCGGTGTCGGCCAGGCACTTTCCCACGCCCGTGCAGCGGTGCGCGTGCGCGGCGAACGCGGCGTCGAGCCGCGGCAGCCCGGTGAGGGACGCCGCCGGCAACCGCAGGTCCGCGTCGAGCGGGCGCGGGTCGACGAGCACCCCGGGGTTGAGGAGGTTGTGCGGGTCGAACAGGTGCTTGACCGCCCCGAAGAGCGCCAGCGCCTCCGGTGAGTACATCCGTCCCAGGAGCTCGGAGCGCGCGCGCCCGTCCCCGTGCTCGCCCGAACAGGAGCCGCCGTACCGGGCGGCCAGGTCGGCGGCATCCTCGACGAATCGCCGGTAGCCGGCGACACCCGCGGGGTCGCCGAGGTCGAAGTCGATCCGGATGTGCACGCAGCCCTCGCCGAAGTGGCCGTACGGCAGGCCGTGCAGCCGGTGCGCAACGAGGAGTCGGTCGAAGTCGCGCAGGTACGCCCCGAGCGCCGCAGGCGGCACGGCGGCGTCCTCCCATCCCGCATGCGCCGGCTTCGCCAGGCCGACCGAGGCGAGCCCGGCCCCGTCCGCGCGGATGCGCCAGAGCCGGGC
>JAEVYS010000002.1 GCA_023392635.1 Actinomycetes bacterium
CCCCGCCCCCCCCGGACGCCGCCCTCGGGCGGCGTCCGGCGTTTCTGGGGGGTGCTGCACGGGCAGGTGGTACTCTCCCTGCTCAGACATCGGCAGGAGGAGTTTTGATGGCGTCGGCACACACCAGGGAGAACGAGGCGGAAGCCAAGACCGCGGCCTCGTTCCCGGTTGCCGAGGGCGAAGACCCCTGGACCGAGGAGGAGATCGAGGAGATCCGTCAGGAGCTGCTCGCCGACATCGCCCGCATGGAGCGGGCCATCGAGGTGGCCGAAGCCGGACTGGCCGACCTCTTCGAGGAGGGCGCCGACGGGGCGGGTCGTGATCCGGCCGACGTCGGCTCGTCCAACTTCGAGCGGGACCAGGAGATGTCCCTGGCCCAGAACGCCCGCGACATGCTGGAGCAGGCGCAGGCCGCCTACCGCGCGTTCGAGTCCGGCAACTACGGCATCTGCGAGTCCTGCGGCCAGCCCATCGGCAAGGACCGTCTCCAGGTCTTCCCGCGCGCCACGATGTGCGTGGCCTGCAAGCAGCGGGAGGAACGGCGATAACCGAGGAGGGAGCCGCGGTGGACGCCCCGTCCGCCGGCGGGGTGGACGTCGTGCGGCTCCGGCTGCTCTGCATCGCCATCGCCGTCGCCGGGTTCGCCGTCGACCTGGGCACCAAGACCCTCGCACTCGCCAACCTCGACCCGCAGCACCCGATCCCGCTGTTGGGCGGGCTGGTGACGCTGCAACTGATCCGCAACCCCGGCGCCGCGTTCAGCATGGGGGAGGACTTCACCGTCGTCCTCAGTGGCATCGCGCTTGCCGCGCTGGTCGCGGTCGCCGGCTGGGTGGTACCCCGCGTTCGTCACGTCGGCTGGGCGGTGGCCTTCGGCCTGCTGCTCGCCGGCATCACCGGCAACCTCAGCGACCGGCTGTTCCGCGAGCCCGGCCCGTTCCGCGGGCACGTGGTCGACTTCATCCAGCTGCCCTACTTCGCGATCCTCAACGTCGCCGACATCTTCATCACGGCAGCTGCCGTGATGGTGATCTGGCTGTCGATGATCACCCAGGTCTCCGTGGGTGGGGTGCGGTTGAAGGAAGGGTCCGGCGCCGACGATGTCTAGCGTCTGGCTCGTCCCGGACGGGCTGGACGGTGACCGGGTCGACGCGGCGGCCGCCCGCATGACCGGACTGTCCCGCAGCCGCATCGAGGAGCTGGCCGCCGAGGGCGGCGTCCTGGTGAACTCCGTCGCCGTCGCGAAGTCGCACCGGGTGCGGGCCGGCGACCTCCTCGAGGTCGAGATCACCACCGCGCGCACGGTCGAGGTCGTCCCCTCCGAGGTGGAGGGCATCACGATCGTGTACGACGACGCGGACATCGTGGTCGTCGACAAGCCCGCCGGCGTCGCCGCCCATCCCAGCCTCGGGTGGGACGGGCCGTCCGTCGTCGAGCACCTGGCGGGGGCCGGCTTCCGGATCTCCACCTCCGGCTCCGCCGAGCGGCAGGGCATCGTGCAACGCCTCGACGTCGGCACCTCCGGCCTGATGGTGGTGGCCAAGAGCGAGCCGGCCTACACGGCGTTGAAGCGCGCGTTCCGGTCGCGCGACGTGGAGAAGACCTACCACACCCTGGTGCAGGGGCACCCGGACCCGTTCGAGGGCACGATCGACGCGCCCATCGCTCGCCACCCCGGCACGGACTGGAAGATGGCCGTGGTGAGCGGTGGCCGGCACAGCATCACCCACTACACGATGCTGGAGGCATTCCCGGCCGTCACGCTGCTCGAGATCCACCTGGAGACGGGCCGCACGCACCAGATCCGCGTGCACATGCAGGCCATCAAGCACCCCTGCGTCGGCGACCCGACCTACGGGGGCGATCCGGTGCTGGCCGCGAGGCTGGGCCTGGCGAGGCAGTGGCTGCATGCGGTGCGGCTGTCGTTCGTGCACCCGCGCAGCGGCGACCCGGTGACGTTCACCTCGGATTATCCGGCAGATCTCGCGCACGCCCTCGAGCTCGTCCGCGGCTGAGCGGCGTCGTGTCGCACAGCCCGCTGGGCTAGGGTTTCAGGCGTGCGTAGAGCGAAGATTGTGTGCACCATCGGCCCGGCGACGGATTCGGCAGAAGGGCTGGTGAACCTGGTCAACGCGGGCATGAACGTGGCCCGCCTGAACATGAGCCACGGCGACCACCTGATCCACGCCAAGCGAGTGGGCTGGATCCGTGACGCCGCGCGCATCGCCGGGCGTCCGGTCGGTATCCTCGCCGACCTGCAGGGCCCCAAGATCCGTCTCGGCGAGTTCGAGGGCGGCGAGGCCCACATCCACGCCGGCGACCGCTTCGTCATCACCATCGAGGACGTGCCCGGCACCGCCGAGCGGGCGTCCACCACGCTGAAGACCCTCACCCAGGACGTGCGTCCCGGTGACCAGATCCTGGTCAACGACGGCGCCATCGAGCTGAAGGCCCTCGAGGTCACCGACACCGACGTGGTCACAGAGGTGGTCGTGGGCGGACGGGTCTCCGACCACAAGGGCATCAACCTTCCCGGGGTGCCGGTGAGCGTACCGGCGTTGAGCGAGAAGGACGAGCGCGACCTGCGCTGGGCACTGCGTCACGGCGTCGACATGGTGGCGCTCTCGTTCGTCCGGAGCGCGTCCGACGTCGAGCCCGTGCGCCGGATCATGGACGAGGAGGATCGCCACGTCCCGGTCATCGCCAAGCTGGAGAAGCCGCAGGCGATCGAGAACCTGTACGAAGTGATCGACGCGTTCGATGCGTTCATGGTCGCCCGGGGTGACCTCGGCGTGGAGTTGCCGCTGGAGGACGTCCCCGGCGTCCAGAAGCGGATCATCGATGCCGCCCGCGCGTGGGCCAAGCCGGTGATCGTCGCCACCCAGATGCTGGAGTCGATGATCACCGCGCACCGGCCGACCCGCGCGGAGGCGTCCGACGTGGCCAACGCGATCCTGGACGGTGCGGACGCGGTGATGCTCTCCGGCGAGACCGCGGTCGGCGACTACCCGATCGACGCGGTGGACGTGATGGCCAGGATCATCACCCGCACCGAGGCGGAGGGTCTGGACAAGATCCGCCCGCTGAACTGGAACCCGCACACCACGTCCGGTGTCATCTCGAAGGCCGCCGTGGAGGTGGCGGAGCGGACCGGGGCGAAGTACCTGGCGGCCTTCACGATCTCGGGCGATACCCCGCACCGGCTCGCGCGGCTCCGTTCGGAGGTGCCCATCATGGCGTTCACGCCGCTGCCCAAGACCGCACAGGAGCTGACGCTGTGCTGGGGGGTGCAGTCCTACGTCACGCCGGAGTACACCAGCACCGACGCGATGGTGGAGTCGGTGCAGACCGGGCTGTCGGAGACCGGCTCGCTGCACCACGGCGACCACGTGGTGATCGTGGCGGGCAACCCCGGGCGGCACACCCGCCAGACGAACTCGTTGCGCGTCTACGAGATGGACTGATCGGACAGTTCGCTGACCGCCGGGGAGATGCCCGGCGACGGGACGACGGCCCGCATCCGGTTCCCGCGGGGCTTGTGCTCCAGTTCCGCGATGCCGAGGCGCTCGAGCACCGGCGGCACGTACATGGCGAAGCGCCCGCGCAGGCCCTTCTTCAAGCCGTACCAGCCTCCCTTCGGATTGCCCGTTGACCGCGCCCAGGCCTCGACGGTGCCGGGCCTGGCCTCCTTCTGCTCGTCGGCTGCGCCGAGTTCGACCCAGTCGCCGGCAGCCAGCAGCATGTCGCGAAGGTCGTCGATGCACTCGCGGTCGTAGTACAAGGTCGTGGTGCCCACCCGGCACATCAGGACAGGAGTGTTGTCCACCACGTCGAACCACGCCTGGTAGTCGCTGGACAGGGGCGGCGTCTTCAGGTTCCAGGGCAGTTCGGGCGTGCCGTCGGTCATCTGCTCCTCCTTCGGCGGCCTCGGCGCGTCCGGGGCCTGTACTGACAGCGTGCCAGCCGGCCCCGACGCTTCCCATGATGAAGATTGACCCCCCGGTGGGGGTGCGGTCGCACGAAAGATGGCATATATGATCTATTGACAGGACAAAGTAGTGGTCTCTACCTTGGTCCTACCGGCGGCGGAGCCGGAGATGGACTAGCGGACAGGCGATCGGTGTGAGCAGCTCGGTGACCATTCCCCGGACCATGCGTGCGGCCGTCCTGGTCGCGCCCGGCGAGCCGTTGCAGGTGCAGCACATCTGCACCCCGCGGCCGAGGTCCGGTGAGGTTCTGGTCAAGGTGACTGCCTGTGGACTGTGCCACTCCGACCTCCACGTCATCGCGGGCAAGATCCCCTTCCCGACACCCGCGGTGCTCGGGCACGAGGTGTCCGGCACGGTGGTCGAGCTGGGGCCGAACACCGCGCACAGCGGCCTCTCGGTGGGCGATGCGGTCTGTGGCGCGTTCCTCATGCCCTGCGGACAGTGCCCTGACTGTTCCCGGGGACGCGACGACCTGTGCCGCCCGTTCTTCGACTTCAACCGGCTCCGCGGCCAGCTGTTCGACGGCACCAGCCGTCTCGCCGACAGCGCGGGCAACGTGATCGCCCAGTACTCGATGGGCGGGCTCGCGGAGTACTGCGTGATCCCGGTCACCTCCCTCACCCCGATGCCAGCGGGGATGGACGCGGTGGCCGCTGCCATTCTCGGCTGCGCGGCGATGACCGCCTACGGCGCGGTGCGCTGGGGCGCCGACCTGCGCCACGGCGAGACCGTCGCGATCATCGGCATCGGCGGGGTGGGCTCGAACATCGTGCAGGTGGCCCACGAACTCGGGGCGCGCACGGTGATCGCGATCGATGTGGACGACGACAAGCTGGAGCACGCGATCCGTTACGGGGCCTCCGATGTGATCAACAGCCGCTACGTCGACGCGCGGGAGCGGGTGCTGCAGCTGACCGACGGCCGCGGCGTGGACGTGGCGATCGAGGCCCTCGGCTTCCCGAAGACTTTCGAGCAGGCGCTCTCGCTGCTCGCCGACGGCGGGCGGATGGTGCCGGTGGGCCTCGCCGCCGGCTCACAGACGGCAGCCGTCGAGATCAACCGTCTGGTGCGGCGCGGGCAGCACATCTCGGGCTCGTACGGGGCGCGGACGCGCACGGACCTCCCCATCGTGGTGGACCTGGCCGCCCGGGGTGTCCTCGACTACCGCGGGGTGGTCTCGGAGCGGGTGTCGCTGTCGAACGCCGGGGCGACCTACCGGCGGCTCGAGCACGGCGAGGTCTCGGGACGCGCCGTGGTGGAGATGGCCCTCAACGACCGCTGATCACGGCTCATCCCGGGCCGCCCCAGAAGGAGCGGTAGAGGTCGGTGGACGGCGAGGTGATCGTCGAGCGGTAGTCCTCCTCGGACAGGGCCAGCGCCGTGCCATCGAGGGGGTGGGTGCCCACGAAGGACACCCCCAGGCCGGCACGGCCGCTCCCGTTACCCACCCCGAGCAGGTCGAGGGTGGTGGCGAGCATGCTCAGCTGGTCGGCGGACGGACGGCCGAACCGCACCGGGTCGGGACTCCAGATCCGGCAGATGAGCCCGCGGTCCGGGACTGCGTCGAGTTCGTGGCTGAACGGGACCGCCAGGCCGGTCATCTTGAGGTGATCGCCGGTGACGACCACCACCGTGTCGTCCAGGATCCCCGTCTTCCTGAGGTGGTCGATGAACCCGGCGACGGCACGCAGTGAGCACGTCCACGCCGTCTTGATCGGGGCGTCGTCTCCGGTGGCGCAGCCCGGGAAGAGCGCGGGAGGCTCGTGCGTGTCGAGCGTGAGCAGCGTCAGGTTGAACGGGCGGTCCGCCGCCGCGAGGCCGTCGACCACGGTCCGCGCGTGCGCGAAGAGCCGCTCGTCGGACAGTCCCCAGCCGGACACATCCGTGTCGCCGGCCGCCTGCCAGTCCGACAGGCCGAACACGGTGCGGTACCCGTGGTCGCGGAAGAAGGTGTCCTTGCCGCCGAAGTGACCGGACGCGCCGCCGAGGAAGACGTTGTCGTAGTGGTGCGCGGCCAGCAGGTCGCCGAGACAGCGGACGGCGGGCAGGTATCGCGTGACACCCTCGCCATAGGCGTCGAGATCGGTCGGGTCGGCCAGGAGGCGGCTGCGCAGCGGGACCGCACAGGAGTCCGCGACGAGGCCCGCCATCGTCCAGCCGCCGCCGGGATACTGCTGCAGGCCGTCGTAGCGCGCCCAGCCGGTCGTCGCGGCGTCGAGGTCGGCGAGCAGGTTCCGGCCGAAGATGCCCGTATCGGAGTAGGTGTCCTCGCCCGACTCGAGGAAGATCGTCACCAGATTGCGCGGCGGAGCGGGGTTGCCCGGTGCCGACGGGCGCAGGTAGTAGGGCGCGAAGGTCCGGTTCGAGAGCAGGGACGCGGCCCGGTCCGGCACGCCCCCAGCCCACAGCAGCACGCCGAGCGCGGCCACGAACACGACGCCGGGAAAGGCCAGCGGCCGGCGCAGCGGCTGCACCGTCCCGCGGCGGCCCTGCCACCGGGTGAGGAGGCCGGCGGTGCCGACCAGCGTGGCGGGGACGCCGAGGCACACCCCAGCGCCTTCCCACACCAGGGTGCCGACACCCTGGCCCTCCGATCCGTTCACCGGGAGGTTCAAGACGAGCTGCTCGGTGTTCACCGGCCCGAAGCGCAGGCGGATCCAGCCCGCGGTGGTGAGCATCGCCAGGCTGAGCGCGAGGAGCGTCCACCGGGCCGCAGCGATGCGACGCGGCGGCCGCAGCAAGGTGTGGCTGCCGATGCCCTGAGCCTAGCGACGAACGCCCCGACGGGCCGGGGGTTCGTCCAAGCCGGTACCGGGAAGGGGAGTCGAACCCCTACGCCCTTGCGGGCAGACGGGTTTGAGCCGTCCGCGTATACCATTCCGCCACCCCGGCAGGTGCCCAAGAAGTGTGCCACAACTTGGCAGTGCATATTCCGGGCAGGGTAACCTCAAGGCCTGCCCGCACGCCGGGCGAACGATGCTCCAGCCATGGAAAGCCGAACCGTGATGACCAGTGAAGAACAGCGCAACGACGATGAACAGCTCCGGGTCCTGGTGGCTGAGGACGAGGCGCTGATCCGCATGGACCTCGTCGAGCTCCTCACCGACGAGGGCTACCTCGTCGTGGCCGAAGCCGGTGACGGTGAGGAGGCGCTCGAACTCGCCCGCGAGCTCACGCCCGACCTCGTCGTGATGGACGTGAAGATGCCCAAGATGGACGGGATCTCCGCCGCGGCGGTGATCGCGGAGGAGCGCATCGCCCCGGTCGTCATGCTGACCGCCTTCAGTCAGCGCGAGCTCGTCGAGCGTGCCAGGGATGCCGGCGCGATGGCCTATGTGGTCAAGCCGTTCGACGCCTCCGACGTCGTGCCGGCCATCGAGATCGCCATGGCCCGCTTCGCCGAGATCCGTGCGGTCGAGGCCGAGGTCGCCGACCTCGAGGAGCGCTTCGCGTCCCGCAAGGCTGTCGACCAGGCCAAGGGCCTCCTGCAGGAGGGCCTCGGCCTCACCGAGCCGGAGGCGTTCCGCTGGATCCAGAAGACCGCCATGGACCTGCGCAAGTCGATGCGCGAGGTGGCCGACGCCGTGATCGAGCAGTCCAAGGGCGAGGGCAGGAAGAAGAAGTAGGGCCGGACGTCAACGGGCCCGCTTCAGGAACACCGTGATGCGGGCCGCGCACACCTGTTCGCCGGCATCGTCGGTGAGCGACACGTCGTAGGTCGCGAGCGACCCGCCGATCCGGATCGCCGTGGCCACGCCGGTGACCCACCCGTCCCGTGCCGGCCGCAGGTGGGTGGCGTGGATGTCGACGCCGGTCACGACACCGTCGGGGCCCACTTCGGCTGCCGCGGCCAGGGAGGCCAGGCTCTCGGCGATCACGCAGGAGGCGCCGCCGTGCCACAGGCCGAAGGGCTGGGTGTTGCCGGCCACGGGGCAGCGGCCCACCGCCCGGGTGGGGGTGACCTCCTGCAGCTCCATGCCCAGCTTCTCGTCGAGGGCACTGCGCAGCCCGGTGAACCAGTCGGGGACATTCGTTGCGGTGCTCATGCCGCCAACCTTGGCACACCGCCCAACCCGGGGCCGTCAGTGGCGGACGATAGAGTTCACGACTGTGACGAGCCCAACCACCGCACCGGCCGAGCGGCCCGAAACCCTTCTGCTGATCGACGGGCACTCGATCGCCTACCGCGCCTTCTTCGCGCTTCCGGTGGAGAACTTCTCGACCACGACGGGCCAGCACACCAACGCGGTCTACGGGTTCACGTCCATGCTGATCAACGTCCTGCGCGACGAGCAGCCGACCCACCTCGCGGTCGCCTTCGACGTTTCGCGGAAGACGTTCCGCAGCGAGCGGTACGCCGAGTACAAGGCCAACCGTTCCGCATCGCCCTCGGAGTTCACCGGGCAGATCCCGCTGATCAAGGAGGTGCTCGACGCGCTGAACATCGTCCACCTGGAGCGGGACGGGTTCGAGGCGGACGACATCATCGCCACTCTCTCCCGGCAGGGGACCGCTGCCGGGCTCAACGTGCTGATCTGCACCGGTGACCGGGACACGTTCCAGCTCGTGAACGACCGGGTCACCGTGCTCTACCCCCGCAAGGGTGTCTCCGACCTCGCCCGGCTCGACCCGGCGGCTGTGGAGGAGCGGTACCTCGTCGCGCCGGGCCGGTATCCCGACCTGGCCGCTCTGGTGGGGGAGAGCAGCGACAACCTGCCGGGTATCCCGGGCGTGGGTCCGAAGACCGCTGCGAAGTGGCTCGCGACCTACGATGGCCTGGAGAACCTGCTTCGACACGCCGGCGACATCGGTGGCAAGGCCGGCGACGCGCTGCGCGAGCGGCTCGAGGACGTCAAGCGGAACCGGGAGCTCAACGCCCTGGTCGTCGACCTGGACCTACCGGTCGCGGTGCCGCAGCTCCTGCGTCGCGACTGGGACCGCGAGGCGGTCCACTCGCTGTTCGACGGGCTGGAATTCCGCGTTCTGCGCGACCGCCTGCTCGAGACGCTGCCCGCGGAGGACTCCGGCTCGCAGGGCGGGTTCGACGTGAGCGGTGAGATCCTCCCCACCGGCGCCGTGCGGGCCTGGCTCGACGCGCACGCCGGCAACGGCGTGGTGGGGCTCGACGTCTCCGGCCGCTGGCGGGCGGGGGCGGGGGACGTCACCGGACTGGCGCTGGCCACGGCCGACGGCGCGGCCGCGTGGATCGATGTGACCGGTCTCTCGCCGGACGACGACCAGGCACTGGCGGCGTGGCTGGCGGACGAGTCAGCGGCCAAGGCGATGCACGACGCCAAGGGCCCGTTGCTCGCGCTGTGGTCCCGCGGCTGGGAGCTGGCCGGGCTGGCCAGCGACACCCAGCTCGCCGCGTACCTGTTGCGTCCCGACCAGCGGGTGTACGACCTGGCCGACCTCACGGCACGCCACCTGCGTCGTGACCTCGCGGTCGCGGGCAGCGGCGCCGACGACGGCGACCAGGCGGCCTTCTCCTTCGATGACACCGAGAGCCACGACGCCATGGTGCGGGCCCGCGCAGTGATCGACCTCGCCGCCGCACTGGAGGAGGAACTGGACGCCCAGGGCGGTGCCCGCCTCCTGCGCGAGGTCGAGCTTCCCCTCACCCGCACGCTCGCCACGATGGAGCGGGTGGGGATCGCGGTCGACCTGGCCTACCTGAACCGGCTGTACGCCGACTTCGACGCCGCCGTGGTGGCCGCGGAGTCCGACGCCTTCGCCGTCCTCGGGCGACCGATCAACCTGGGCTCGCCCAAGCAGCTGCAGGCCGTGCTCTTCGACGAGCTGGGCATGCCCAAGACACGCCGCACGCTCAGCGGCTACACCACCGACGCCGAGTCGCTCCAGAACCTCTACGCGAGGACGGAGCACCCGTTCCTGGCCCACCTGCTGCGCCACCGCGACCAGATCCGGTTGCGGCAGACGGTGGAGGGCCTGCTGAAGGCGGTCGCGGACGACGGGCGCATCCACACCACGTACGTGCAGACCATCGCCGCGACCGGACGGTTGTCGTCCACCGACCCCAACCTGCAGAACATCCCGATCCGCACCGAGGAGGGGCGTCGCATCCGCGAGGCGTTCGTCGTCGGCGAGGGGTACGACACCCTGTTGACGGCCGACTACTCCCAGATCGAGATGCGGATCATGGCCGACCAGTCCGAGGATGCGGGGCTCATCGAGGCCTTCGCCTCCGGGCAGGACTTCCACTCGATCACCGCGTCCCGCGTGTTCGGGGTGCCGGCCGACCAGGTGACCGGTGCGATGAGGGCCAAGATCAAGGCCATGAACTACGGCCTCGCGTACGGGCTGAGCGCGTTCGGGTTGAGCCAGCAGCTGAAGATCGAGGTGTCGGAGGCTCGTGGGCTGATGGAGGAGTACTTCGAGCGATTCGGGCACGTGCGCGACTACCTGCAGGAGATCGTGGCGACCGCGCGGCGCACGGGGTTCACCGAGACCGTCCTGGGGCGCCGGCGCTACCTGCCGGACCTGACGTCATCGAACCGTCAGCGTCGGGAGATGGCTGAGCGGGCGGCGCTGAACGCCCCGATCCAGGGGTCGGCGGCCGACGTCATCAAGGTGGCGATGCTCGACGTCGAGACCGCGATCGCCCGCCAGGGCCTCCGCAGCCGGATGCTGCTGCAGGTGCACGACGAACTGGTGTTCGAGGTCGCGCCCGGCGAGCGGGAGGTGTTCGAGGAGCTGGTGCGGGACAAGATGGGCCACGCGGTCGAGATGGCCGTGCCGCTGGAGGTGTCGGTGGGGGCTGGCCGCTCGTGGCACGAGGCCGCGCACTGAGCCGAGCGCTCCTGGTTCGGGCGTCCTGTCGCCGCGGCCGGATCACGACAAGGGTTGTGCCGCGTCGTCCACGTCATCCCGATTCGCCGGACGACAGGTGTCCCGGATACCGCGGGAGGTAGCTCAGCGCAGAACGGCGAGGATCTGCTCCTGGGCGTCACCGTCCACGGTCCACGCGCCCGTGAGGGTGCCCAGCGGCACCCGGCTGCCCGGGACGTGCGCGCCGTCGAGCACCCGCACCACACGCATCGACTCACCGGCGGCGTTCGACACCGGCACGATGCCCGAGCCCAGCACCGTCATGCTCTTCTCGCCCTTGGAGAGGTCAGCCTCGGTGTCGCCCTCGTGGATCACCCGCATCAGCTCGACCATGTAGACCGGGTCGCCCACCGCGTCGTAGACGTAACGGGTGCCGAGCACGGAGTGCTCGAGGGTGCCGATGAGCGAGTCCGCCGCCTCGTCGAGCGGCTCCGACCGGTAGGTGAGGGGAACCTGGTAGGTGACGCCGTTGGAGCGCACGAGGATCGTCTCGATGCCGACCTCGCCGTCCGGATCCACGAACCGGTAGGACGCCACCCGCTGCAGGTCGTCGGAATCGCCGACGAACCACTCCTGCGCCGGTAGCCAGCCAGCCAGCAGCTCCAGCTTGGTGGGGGTCAGGGTCGCATCGTGGATCTCGGCAACGCCGCTCATGGTCCTCCTCAAGGTCGGCTCACCACCTTACCGCCGGAACGCGGTGAGATTGACCCTCGCTCACCGCAATCGATAGGCTGTCCAACGCACTTCGACCGGCATGACCACAGACCTAGCGGGTCGGCACGCTCCGCAGCGCGGTCCCCAGACGTCAGCCTGGTCTCCCCGCGGTGGAGCACGCGGTCGGCGTGCGCCCGCATATCCATACCAACCCATCGGAGCCCTACTACATGACCTCTACTCCTGAGGCAGCCACCGTCGCGTTCGACGATTTCGCTTCTCCCGAGGCGTTCCTGGCAGCGGTCGACGCGACCATCAAGTACTTCAATGACGGCGACATCGTGACCGGCACGGTCGTCAAGGTCGACCGGGACGAGGTCCTGCTCGACATCGGCTACAAGACCGAAGGCGTCATTCCCTCCAAGGAACTCTCCATCAAGCACGACGTGGACCCGTTCGACGTGGTCTCCGTGGGCGATGTGATCGAGGCCCTCGTCCAGACCAAGGAGGACAAGGAAGGCCGGCTCATCCTGTCCAAGAAGCGTGCGCAGTACGAGCGCGCCTGGGGCACGATCGAGAAGGTCAAGGAAGAGGACGGCGTGGTCACCGGCCGCGTCATCGAGGTCGTCAAGGGCGGCCTGATCATCGACATCGGCCTGCGCGGCTTCCTGCCGGCGTCGCTGGTGGAGATGCGTCGGGTGCGTGACCTCCAGCCCTACGTGGGCATGGAGCTCGAGGCCAAGATCATCGAGCTGGACAAGAACCGCAACAACGTGGTGCTGTCCCGTCGCGCGTGGCTCGAGCAGACCCAGTCCGAGGTCCGCCACACCTTCCTCAACCAGCTCACGAAGGGCCAGATCCGCAAGGGCGTCGTCTCCTCGATCGTCAACTTCGGTGCCTTCGTCGACCTGGGCGGCGTGGACGGCCTCGTGCACGTGTCCGAGCTGTCCTGGAAGCACATCGACCACCCGTCCGAGGTCGTCGAGGTCGGCGACGAGGTCACCGTCGAGGTGCTGGACGTCGACATGGACCGCGAGCGCGTCTCGCTGTCGCTGAAGGCGACCCAGGAAGACCCGTGGCAGACCTTCGCCCGCACCCACCAGATCGGCCAGATCGTGCCCGGCAAGGTCACCAAGCTGGTGCCGTTCGGTGCGTTCGTCCGGGTCGAGGAGGGCATCGAGGGCCTGGTGCACGTCTCCGAGCTGGCCGAGCGCCACGTGGAGATCCCGGAGCAGGTCGTCACCGTCAACGACGAGGTCATGGTCAAGATCATCGACATCGACCTCGAGCGTCGCCGCATCTCGCTGAGCCTCAAGCAGGCCAACGAGGGCGTGGACGTGGCCGCGGACGACTTCGACCCCGCGCTCTACGGCATGTCGGCGTCCTACGACGAGCAGGGCAACTACATCTACCCCGAGGGCTTCGATCCGGAGACCCAGGAGTGGAAGCCCGGCTACGAGGCGCAGCAGCGCGCGTGGGAGCAGCAGTACGCCGAGGCGCAGGCCCGGTGGGAGGCGCACAAGAAGCAGGTCGAGGAGGCCGAGGCCGCCGACGTGCAGGCTGCGGTCGCCCAGGCCAACACGGCTGCGTACTCCGCGGGCGGTTCCGTCGACGATGCCGCTCCTGAGGGCTCGCTCGCCTCTGACGAGGCCCTGCAGGCGCTTCGTGAGAAGCTCACCGGCGGTCGCTGACCCGAGTAGTTCGTACACCGTGCCCCCCACCTCTGAGGTGGGGGGCACGGTGCGTTGGTGTCCCGGCTGGCATGCTGTTGGGCAGGTCGCACCCCCGGGAGGACACCAGTGACCAGCCAGGAGCCGGTGCGGTTCGAGAACTATCCGCCGAGGGACACGACGCCGTCGCGGTCCTTCGACGACCCTCCGGCCGCCACGGCCGAGTTCGAGATCACGCCCTACCGCCCCACTGACGTGCCGCCGGCCCCGCCGGCGTCCACGGGCCTGGGACGGCGCAACCTGCTCACGCTGCTCCTCGCCGTCCCTGCCGGAGCTGTGGCACTCGCGGTCATCTCCGAAACGGCGGCAACCATGCCCCCCGCCGACCCCTACGACCCGCCCATGGAGGACCCGGGATACGCCGACGGCGGCAGGTCCGGCGACACCATCGAGGCCGGCCAGTACTCGGCGGTGGTGCCGGACGGCTGGACCGTCGATGCGCGCAGCAGCGACCCTGCCATCGTCACCAAGGGTGCCAACCGGGTACTCGCCCACGCGTTCGCCGTGGACCCGGGACGTCACCGGGCGATCGACCTGATCGGCGCCGTGGCCCGGCCACGGCTGGGCACCTTCACCGGAGTACTGCCCGCCGCTGAGGACCTCTCCGACCCGGGCAGCGGTGTGCAGCACGCCGTCCTGACCGCGTCCGGCCAGGTCGGGAGGAAGGCGGCAACGATGCGGGCCCAGTTGTGGACCGACGACATCGGCAACGCGCTGCTGGTGATGGCAACACTGGTTGCCAAGCCCGGGACCGCCACCGCACGCGAGGCCGCCGGCATCGTCGACGAGCTGAGCGGACCGTTCTCGTGACCCCGTCGCGCCCCGCGCTCCTGATCGGGCTCACCGGGGGGATCGGATCCGGGAAGAGCACCGTCGCGGACCTGCTGGAAGCCAGAGGAGCTGTGGTCATCGACGCCGACCTGCTCGCGCGGGAGGTCGTGGAGCCCGGCACGCCCGGGCTGGAGGCCGTCGTGGCGCGGTTCGGGGAGGGCGTCCTCCTGCCCGATGGACGCCTCGACCGCCCGGCCCTGGGGAGGCTGGTGTTCGCCGACCCGCTGGCGCGTCGCGACCTCGAGGAGATCATCCATCCCGCCGTCCGCGCGCGAGCTGCTGCGCTCACCGCCGCCGCGCCCGCTGGCGCCGTCGTGGTCCAGGTGATCCCTTTGCTCGTCGAGACCGGCCAGCAGGACGCCTTCGACATCGTCGTGGTGGTGGACGTCGACCCCGCGGTCCAGCTCGCACGCGTCCGGGCCAGGGACGGGCTCGACCAGGAACAGGCTCGGGCACGCCTCAGCGCCCAGTCCGGACGCGATGCACGCCTGCAGGCGGCCGATGTCGTGATCACCAACGACGGCGATTTCAAGCGACTCGCCGAACAGGTCGACGACTTCTGGGTGCGAAAGGTGCGTGCGGAACCGCCGAGAAAGCGGTGACCGAGGGGTATTCCGGCAAACCGTCGCGCCCCTATGCTCAGCGTCATCGCAACGTAGGGGGGACGTTTTTCCATGGATTGTTCTCGCTGTCTTTCTCCGGTTCCCGATGTCGCCCATTTCTGTCATCGCTGCGGCCTCGACCTCGTCCCGGGCGACCAGCGCGGCCAACGACGGTTCGCGCTGGCGCCGGATGAGCCGGTCGCCTCGTTCGCGCTGATCTCGACGATCATGCCGCGGGAGGCGGGGCGACACCCGCAGACCTATCGGACGGCATTCCTGATCACCCTGGTCGCCGCCCTGATCGCGGCGATATTCGGGGCCATGCCGATCGCGGTGCTCATTGCGGCCTTCGCGATTCCGATCGTGTACATCACGTACCTCTACGACGTGAACCTCTGGGAGGACGAGCCGCTTCCCGTCACCGGGCTGGCGTTCGCCCTCACCGGTGTGCTGGCGGTGGTCTTCACGCTGCTGTGGACCCGACTGCTGCCGCTCTCGGCCGGCCTGAGGGCCCCGGACGGCTCGCTGCTGAGCGGGCCCCAGTGGCAGAGCTTCCTGATCCTCGCGATCCTCGTGCCCGTGGTCGGCGAAGTCATCCGCCAGCTGGGGCCGGTGATGCTGGCCTCGCGGCCGCGGTTCGACGACCTGATGGACGGCCTCACCTTCGGCGTCGTGAGCGGCGTCGCCTACGCCTGCTTCGACACGCTCGTTCGTCATTGGGACCTGCTGACCGGTGGCCTGCTGGCTCCGCAGCCCGCGCAGTTCGCGTCCCTGGTCTTCCTCGAAGGCTTCATCAAGCCGCTGGTGATGGGCACCGCGACCGGTCTGGCGGTGGCGGAGTTCTCGGGGCTCGGCAAGGGCTACGACGGCTTCACCCCCCGCTACTTCGCCGCGGCGGGCCTCGCCGTCGGAGCCAACGTGCTGTATGCGACCGGCACCTACCTGCTCGGCTACGTCGGTGGGCCGAGCGTCTCCCTTGCGCTGCAGGTGCTGTGGGGCCTGGTCGTGCTCGCCGTGTTGATCCTGCGCCTGCGCACCGTCCTCCACACCGGGCTCCTCGAAGGGGCGCTGGAGGCGGCGGCGCGCGGCGACGGGACCACCGGCACCGATCCGGGCTTCTGCGCCCGCTGCGAGATGCCACTCCTGCCCGGGTCGGCCTTCTGCAGTGCGTGCGGCGTGTCCACCCGCGCCTGGGCGAAGGCGCCCGCGATGGCCGGCGCCTCCGACGTCGCCGCACCTCCGGCCGCGCCGGCAGCCGACGCCGGACCACCGGGAGCGACGGCGCCGCCGACGGATGCAGCTGACGCTCCTGCCCGGCCCGGAACGGACGAGGGGGAACGGGAATGACCCAGAATCCGAACGTGCCCGGTCAGACCCCGGCGCAGTGGCCGCCGCAGCAGGGTGCGCCGCAGCAGGGTGCGCCGCAGCAGGGCGTGCCGCAGCAGGGCGTGCCCCAGCAGGGTGCGCCGCAGCAGGGTGCGCCGCAGTACCCGCAGCCGGGGGCACAAGCCCCGTATCCGCAGCAGGGGTACCCCGCACCGGGCTATCCGCAGCAGGGGTACCCCCAGGCCCAGTACGGCCGGCCCGCCTACGGGCCGCAGGCCGGCTATCCGCAGCCGGGCGGGTACCCGCAGGGCGGCGGGCAGCCACCCGGGCGGGCATCCTCCAGCAAGGTGCTGCTCATCGTCATCGGAGCCGTGGTCCTGCTGGTGATCGCCGGCGCGGTGCTGCTGATGCTGTCGAACCGTCCCACGCCCACCGATCCGGTGACGCCGCAGCCGACCGTGCCGACCGCCACGTCCGATCCGACGACGAAGCCGACGGCCACCACCGAGCCCACGGACACTCCCACGTCCGAGCCCACCGAGTCCCCGACCGACAACCCCACCGAGGAGCCCTCCGGGGTTCTCGACCTCGGCAACGGCGTCAAGTTCGTGGTGGTTCCCGGCTGGCAGGTCCAGGAGCAGGCGGCCAACGCGGTGTCGGTCAGTGACGGCAACGCCGTGCTCGTCACGCGGGTCATCCAGCAGAAGAAGAACACCAACGCCGCACAGCTGTGCGACGCCTTCAACCGGCAGGTGCTGGCCGATTCCGCCGGTGCCAAGTTCGGCGACCCGAAGGACGTCGACGCCAACCTGAAGAACCTGACCATCGCCCAGTGCCCGGCCGCCTTCGTGTCGACCTCCAACGGCAAGAGCACCCAGATGCTCGTGGTCACATTCGCCGCCGTGCGCACCACGGACGGGGTGGCGACGCTCTCCACGATGCTGTTCACCAAGGACACGCCGGACAGCAGCTTCTCCGACATCGACAAGATGCTGGGGGTGGTGCTGGGCACCCAGTCCGCCGGCTGACGCTCAGCGCCCGAACTCGGCCCGCCACAGCGGGCCGTCGAGGGACTCGAGCCGGACGAGCTCCAGCCCGTGCGAGGCGAGCTGGAGCAGCTGGTCACCGGCCAGCGCGAAGGGCGGCCCGGCGCCGGCGGGCACCGACCCGTCGTCGCGGAGCTGCACGGTGAGCAGGGTCCCACCGTCCGCGACGAGGGCTGCCACCCCGGCCAGCATGTCCGAGCGGGGCGGGTCGGGCACGGCCTGGAGCGTGTGGATCTCGACCACCAGGTCGAACGCACGCCGCCAGCCGGCCGGGAGCGCGAGGAGGTCGCCGACCTCGAACCGGACGGAGGGGAATCGCTCGGACGCGAGCCTCACCGCCGTCGGCGAGATGTCGAAGGCCATGGTGTCGTAGCCGAGCGAGGCGAGGTGGCCGGCGTCCGCTCCGAGCCCGCATCCGACCACGACGGCACGCGTGCCCTGCGAGGCCGGCGGCCGCTCCTCGAGCCACTGCCGCAGCAGCGGGTGGGGGTCGGTGCGGTTCCACGGCAGCGACACGCTCCCGGCGTCCGCCTCGGCGTACAGACGGTCGAACCACGCCGTCGGCTGGCCCGCGGCGAGCGCGTCCGCCGACAGGGCGTCGGCCCGTCGCCCCCAGTCCGTCGCCATTCCCCGACTCTAGGCGCAGACGGGGACTGTCGGAGGGCGTGCCTATGCTGTCGGCGTGCGACCAGTGACCGATGTGCAGCGCCGGGTGGCGCCCTTCCGCGTGGTGGCCGACTTCGAGCCGGCCGGTGACCAGCCCGCGGCGATCGACGAACTCGAGCGCCGCATCGAGGCCGGTGAGCAGGACGTCGTGCTGCTGGGTGCCACCGGCACCGGCAAGACCGCCACCGTCGCCTGGCTGGCGGAGCGCCTGCAACGCCCGATGCTGGTCATGCAGCCGAACAAGACCCTGGCGGCCCAGTTCGCGAACGAGCTGCGCCAGTTCTTTCCCGACAACGCGGTCGAGTACTTCGTGTCGTACTACGACTACTACCAGCCCGAGGCGTACGTCCCGCAGACCGACACCTACATCGAGAAGGACTCCTCCCTCAACGAGGAGGTGGAGCGCCTGCGCCACTCCGCCACGAACTCGCTGCTCACCCGCCGCGACGTGATCGTCGTGGCGACGGTGTCCGCGATCTACGGCCTGGGCACCCCGCAGGAGTACGTCGACCGCATGGTGCGGCTGCGCCGCGGTGAGGAGCTCGACCGTGACACGCTGCTGCGCCGGCTCGTCGACATCCAGTACGTGCGCAACGACCTGGCGGCCACCCGGGGCACCTTCCGGGTGCACGGCGACACCGTGGAGGTGTTCCCGATGTACGAGGAGCACGCGGTGCGCGTGGAGTTCTTCGGCGACGAGATCGAGGCGCTCTCGACGCTGCACCCGCTCACCGGCGAGGTGCTCAGCACCGACTCCGAGATCTATGTCTTCCCGGCCTCCCACTACGTCGCCGGCCCGCAGCGCATGGAGCGGGCCATCGAGGGCATCGAGGCCGAGCTGGAGGTGAGGCTGGCCGAGCTGGAGGCGAACAACCAGCTGCTGGAGGCTCAGCGGCTGCGGATGCGCACCAGCTACGACATCGAGATGATGCGCCAGATCGGCACCTGCTCCGGCATCGAGAACTATTCACGCCACATCGACGGACGCAGCCAGGGGAGCGCGCCGAACTGCCTCCTCGACTACTTCCCCGAGGACTTCCTGCTGGTGGTCGACGAGTCCCACGTCACGGTTCCGCAGATCGGCGGCATGTACGAGGGCGACATGTCGCGCAAGCGCACGCTGGTCGAGCACGGGTTCCGGCTTCCGTCCGCCATGGACAACCGACCGCTGCGTTGGGAGGAGTTCGTCGAGCGCATCGGCCAGACGGTCTACCTCTCCGCCACCCCGGGCCCCTTCGAGCTCGCGAAGTCGCGCGGATTCGTCGAGCAGCTGATCCGCCCGACCGGGCTCGTCGACCCGGAGATCATCCTCAAGCCCACGAAGGGCCAGATCGACGACCTGATGGCCGAGATCCGCACCCGCACCGAGCGCAACGAGCGCGTGCTGGTCACGACCCTCACCAAGAAGATGTCGGAGGACCTCACCGACTACCTGATGGAGAACGGCGTCCGCACGCGCTACCTGCACTCCGAGGTCGACACGCTGCGCCGCATCGAGCTGCTCCGTGAGCTCAGGCTCGGCGCCTACGACGTACTCGTCGGGATCAACCTGCTGCGCGAGGGCCTCGACCTGCCCGAGGTGAGCCTGGTCTCCATCCTCGACGCCGACAAGGAGGGGTTCCTGCGCAGCGAGCGGTCCCTGATCCAGACCATCGGCCGGGCGGCCCGGAACGTGGCCGGCCAGGTCCACATGTACGCCGACAAGATCACCCCGTCCATGGCGGCGGCGATCGACGAGACGAACCGCCGCCGCGAGAAGCAGGTGGCCTACAACACCGAGCGCGGGCTCGACCCGCAGCCGCTGCGCAAGAAGATCGCCGACCTCACCGACCTCCTGGCCCGGGAGGACGCCGACACCGAGGGGCTGGTACGCCGCGCGGGAGGCCGCGGGCGTCCGACCAGTCCGGTGCCGCTCTCGGCCGAGAAGAGCCGAGACCTCGGCGCGATGCCGTCCAGCGAACTCGCCGGCCTGATCAGCGAGCTCACCGAGCAGATGCACTCGGCGGCCGCAGAGCTGCAGTTCGAGCTCGCGGCGCGGCTTCGTGACGAGATCGCCGACCTGAAGAAGACGCTGCGCCAGATGCTCGAGGCCACTCGTTGAGCCGGACGCGGGCCGGCCTTTTTGGCACCTGTGTCCGCGCCTGAGAGAATCGCCGGGTACGCAGGGATCGTTGATCCGCCGAACACCGACCATCGGGGACTGCCTGAATGAACGTGACCACCGAGGTCTGGCTGATCACCATCGCGATCATGGCGGTCGTCTTCGTCTTCGACCTGCTGGTGATCGGGCGCCGCCCGCACGAACCCTCGATGCGCGAGGCGGGCATCGCGATCGCCGTGTTCTCCGGACTCGCTGTGCTGTTCGGTGTCGGGGTGTGGTGGTTCTCCGGAGCCCGCTACGCGGCCGAGTTCTTCGCCGGCTGGCTCACCGAGTACAGCCTGAGCGTCGACAACCTGTTCATCTTCGTGCTGATCATGGCGAACCTGCGGGTCCCCCGGCACCTGCAGCAGTTCGCCCTGATGTTCGGCATCGTGCTGGCGCTGGTGTTCCGGGGAATCTTCATCGCGCTGGGGGCGGCCGCGATCGAGCGGTTCAGCTGGGTCTTCTTCCTGTTCGGGGCGTTCCTGGTCTACACCGCCGTCCGGCTCTACCTCGACTACCGCCAGCCGGACGAGGAGGACGAAGGCACCGACAACGCGGTCATGCGTTGGGTGCGCGGACGGTTCCCGTCGACCGACGACTTCCGCGGCACGAAGCTGGTCCTGCGCGAGAACGGACGGCGGCTGGTCACGCCCATGTTGCTGGTCGTCGTGGCGCTCGGTACCACCGACCTGCTGTTCGCCCTCGACTCGATCCCGGCGATCTACGGACTCACCCAGGAGCCGTACCTGGTCTTCACCGCGAACGTCTTCGCCCTGATGGGCCTGCGGCAGCTGTACTTCCTGATCGGCGGCCTGCTGCAGCGCCTGGTCTACCTCTCGGTGGGCCTGTCGGTGATCCTGGCCTTCATCGGCGTCAAGCTCGTGCTGCACGCGATGCACGAGTACGGGTGGGACGCCCGTCTCGGCTTCGATGCCGAGATCCCCATCTGGCTGTCGTTGGCGGTCATCCTCGGCACGCTGGCGATCACCACGGTCGCCAGCCTCCTGAAGTCGCGCCGCGACGCCGAGTCGGGTTCAGCCGAGTAACGACGGCTGCAGCCCGTCGGCTCCCGACACGCCGGAGGCCACCAGGCGTCCGGTGAGCCAGGCCCAGAGTCGGGCATCGCTCGCGCTCACCGTGCGCACGGCGCCGCCGCTGCCCAGTTCGGCCGCGAGTGAATCGCCCTCGAGCCGGAGGCTGGGCAGGTCGGCGTCGGCGAGCAGGTCCAGGACCCAGCGCAGCAGCCAGGCCGCGGCCGCCGGATCGATCGCATCGGCGCCGAAGCCGTCCTCGAGGTCGAGGTGGTGGATGCACACCTCGTGCAGCCGCGCCAGCGGAACGGCCGCCACGACCAGGTCGAGCCCGTGCAACCGGACCGGGACGCCCCAATCCGGCACCTTGTCGATCGCGGCCTGCAGGGCGCCCGCGCTGGTGTCGAGGTCGATCTGGAGGGCCAACCCGTCGCGGTCAGCGCCCGCCTCGAGTTCGGCCAGCCGCGACGCCGCGTCGGGGGCGGCCGGTTGCGGTCGTCCCGCCGCTGCCGCCTCGGCCACCGCGCGCAGCCGGTCGGCGTTCCGGGCCAGATGGGTGCCGACGTGCGCCCGCGACCAGCCCGGCAGCGGCGTCGGGCGGCGCCACTCGTCCTCTCCCATGGCGATGGTGAAGCCGAGCAGGCGCTGGGTGGCGTCGGAGTTCCAGCGGATCACGTCGTCCACCGGAATGGTCCCGGTGTACAGGCTCATGGGACCAACCTACGGCCCCGCGCTGCTCCCGGCCAGCCCCGGCCCGCGGGCCCGGACGGCCTGTCGGAGGCAGCATCTACCATGTTCGCGTGACTGACCGGCTGATCGTCCGCGGGGCGCGCGAGCACAACCTCCGCAACATCAATCTCGACCTCCCGAGGGACGCCCTGATCGTCTTCACCGGGCTGTCGGGGTCCGGTAAGTCGAGCCTCGCCTTCGACACGATCTTCGCCGAGGGCCAGCGCCGCTACGTCGAGAGCCTGTCCGCGTACGCCCGCCAGTTCCTGGGCCAGATGGACAAGCCCGACGTCGACTTCATCGAAGGACTGTCTCCCGCGGTGTCGATCGACCAGAAGTCCACCAGCCGCAATCCGCGATCCACGGTGGGCACGATCACCGAGATCTACGACTACCTCCGGCTGCTCTACGCCCGCGCCGGCCGGCCGCACTGCCCCGAGTGCGGCGAGCCGATCAGCCGGCAGTCCCCGCAGCAGATCGTCGACCGGCTCCTCGCGCTGCCCGAGGGCACCCGGTTCCAGGTGCTCGCGCCCGTCGTGCGCGGCCGCAAGGGGGAGTACGTCGACCTGTTCCGCCAGCTGGCCGGCCAGGGCCTGTCCCGGGTCAGGGTCGACGGCGAGGTCCACCAGCTGCTGTCGCCGCCCACTCTCGACAAGCAGAAGAAGCACTCCATCGACGTCATCGTCGACCGGTTGGCGGCGAAGCCCAGCATCAAGCAGCGGCTCACCGACTCGGTCGAGACCGCGCTCGGGCTGGCGGGCGGCGTGGTGGCGGTCGACTTCGTCGACCTCGCCGAGGACGATCCGAAGCGCGAGCGCCGCTACTCCGAGCGCCTCGCCTGCCCGAACGAGCACGACATCTCCATCGAGGAGCTCGAGCCGCGGCAGTTCTCCTTCAACGGCCCGTGGGGAGCGTGCCCCGCGTGCTCGGGCCTGGGCACCCGGATGGAGGTGGATGTCGACCTCGTGGTGCCGGACACAGGCAAGAGCCTCGCCGACGGCGCCATCTCCATGTGGCAGACCCCCTACCTGGCGGGGTACTTCCAGAACCTGTTCGTCGCGCTCGCCGAGCAGGAGGGGTTCTCGGTCGACACCCCCTGGGAGCGACTGCCGAGCAAGGTGCAGGGCCTGCTGCTGATGGGGGTGCCGCACGCGCTCACCGTCCACAGCCGCACCCGGCACGGTCGCGAGCACACCTACCGCGCGAAGTACGAGGGTGCGGT
Source organism: Actinomycetes bacterium (assembly GCA_023392635.1). Lineage (GTDB taxonomy): Bacteria > Actinomycetota > Actinomycetes > Propionibacteriales > Propionibacteriaceae > Propionicimonas. The sequence goes on from JAEVYS010000002.1 coordinate 22,819, forward strand.
GCCCTACATCCGTCGGCGCCACGCGGAGGCGGAGTCCGACAACGCGCGGGAGCGGTACGCCGGCTACATGCGCGAGGTGCCGTGCCTCACCTGCAAGGGGGCCCGGCTGAAGCCGAGCTCCCTCGCGGTCACCCTGAGCGGCCGGAACATCGCCGAGGTCTCTGCGATGGCGATCGACGAGGTGGCGTCCTTCATGCGCAACCTGCAGCTCACCGAGCGTGAGGCCCAGATCGCCGAGCGCGTGGTCAAGGAGATCAACGAACGGCTCCGGTTCCTGCTCGACGTGGGGCTGGACTACCTGTCACTGTCCCGGCCCGCCGGCAGCCTGTCCGGCGGGGAGGCGCAGCGCATCCGCCTCGCCACCCAGATCGGCTCCGGGCTGGTAGGGGTGCTCTACGTCCTCGACGAGCCGTCGATCGGCCTGCACCAGCGGGACAACCGCCGGCTCATCGACACCCTGGTCCGGCTCCGCGAGCTGGGCAACACGCTGATCGTGGTCGAGCACGACGAGGACACCATCCGCACCGCCGACTGGGCGGTGGACATCGGCCCGGGCGCGGGAGAGCACGGTGGCGACGTGATCGTGTCCGGCCCGGTCAGCGAATTGCTGCGCAGCCCGGACTCGCTCACCGGCGCGTACCTCTCCGGCCGCAGGACGATCCCCATGCCGGAGCGGCGGCGTCCGCGCAGCGGCAGGGCGATCACCGTGCACGGGGCCACCGAGCACAACCTGCGCGACGTCACCGTGTCCTTCCCGCTCGGCCAGTTCATCGCGGTCACCGGAGTGTCGGGGTCGGGCAAGTCGTCGCTGGTGAACAGCATCCTGTACACCGCGCTCGCGAAGAAGCTGTACAACGCCCGCACGGTGCCCGGCCGGCACCGCTCGATCAGCGGGGTCGAGCACATCGACAAGAGCATCCACGTCGACCAGTCGCCGATCGGGCGCACGCCGCGCTCGAACCCGGCCACCTACACCGGGGTGTTCGACAACATCCGCAAGCTCTTCGCCGAGACACCGGAGGCGAAGGTCCGCGGGTACCAGCCCGGCCGGTTCTCCTTCAACGTGAAGGGCGGGCGCTGCGAGAACTGTGCGGGCGACGGGACCATCAAGATCGAGATGAACTTCCTGCCCGACGTGTACGTGCCGTGCGAGGTGTGCCACGGGGCCCGGTACAACCGGGAGACCCTCGAGGTGCACTACAAGGGCCGCACGATCGCCGAGGTGCTCGACATGCCGATCGAGGAGGCGGCGGAGTTCTTCGCCGCGATTCCGGCGATCGCCCGCCACATGCGCACCCTCGTGGAGGTGGGCCTGGGCTACGTCCGGCTCGGCCAGCCAGCCACCACGTTGTCCGGCGGGGAGGCCCAACGCGTCAAACTGGCCTCCGAGCTGCAGAAGCGGTCGACCGGACGCACCATGTACGTGCTCGACGAGCCCACCACCGGCCTGCACTTCGAGGACATCCGCAAGTTGCTGTCGGTGCTGCAGTCGCTCGTCGACAAGGGCAACACGGTGGTCGTGATCGAGCACAACCTCGACGTCATCAAGGCGGCCGACTGGGTCATCGACCTGGGCCCGGAGGGCGGTTCCCGCGGGGGCATGGTGGTTGCGGAGGGCACCCCGGAGGAGGTGGCGGACAACCCCGAGTCGTTCACCGGGGCCTTCCTCCGTCCGGTCCTGGACGGGCGCCGGGTGCCGGTCACCCTGGCCGAGCCCGACCTGCTGGCCTCTGCCGGCTGAGTCGCTCAGCTGACCGTGATGGTGTCACCGCTGACGGTGATGGTGGCCCTGGTCAGTCCCTTCGTCGCCGGCCCGGTGAGCACCGAGCCGTCGGCCAGGGAGTAGGTGCTGCCGTGGCGTCCGCAGACGATGGCGGCGTCGGTGACCTGCTGCACCGGCAGGTTCTGGTGGGTGCACAGATAGCCGAACGCCTCGAACGTGCCTGCGGTCGGCTGGGTCACGACGTACGCGCCGACGATCCGGCCGCCACCCACGGGGATGTCGGTGGTCTTCACCGTGGTGGGCGCCGACCCCGACGAAGCCGGTCCGGATGCTCCAGCGCCCGCCGAACAGCCCGCCAGGCACAGGGTGAGGGCCGCGATGCCTGCAGAACTCAGGACGACGCGACGGGTGGGGAGTGGCTCGCTGGCCATCGAACCTCCTTGGTTGCCTGCAGGAATGGTAGAAGCGTCAACCACTCGGTGGGCTGTGATTGGGCTGTGAATCCCGTCCGGTGGGGACGATGGACGCTGGCGCGGAGCCGGCGTTAGCATCGGCGCACCGAGCGACCGGGGGGATCGGATGGCCGAGCAGCACGTGCCCGAGCCGCCGGCCGCGACGCCGGAGCCACCCGGGCTCGAGCGCAGGGACTGGCTCGGCGCCGGAGGATCGGTGCTGGCGATTGCGCTGTCGGTGCTCGGCCTGAACAAGGATCCGGTGTTCCGGGCGTGGGCGGTCGCCCTCATGCTGCTCGCAGCGGCGACGGGGATCACGGCGATCCTGGTGAGCCGATTCCGCCGCTACACCACCGCCGCCGCGATCGTCCTGGTCGTGGCCTCGGTCGCGATCCTCACCCTCGCCCCCGAGCCGGCCGGGCCGCCCCCAGCTCCCTCCCCGACGCCGGGACCACAACTCAGCGTCAGCCAGGTCGGGGTGGTCGCCCCGGACGGGACGGGGGCGCCGGCCGCGCTCGACATCACCGTGCGCAATGACGGCGACCGGGTGGCGGTCCTGACCGGGGTCGACCTCACGCTCGACGCGTTCGGCTTCCTGCCCGCGTGCATCTTCGGCAGCAACACCGAGGTCAGCGGGACCTACCAGGCCACGCTCCCGGACGAGCCGAAGGCCGGCCAGGTGGTCCGGGTGACCCTCCACCAGCAGGTCGAGCCGGGCGGGGTCGACCGGTTCACGATCGGCCTGCGGGCGCCGGCGGAGCACGCCGGTACCCCGTCGGGGGCCATCGGCTCGTTCCTGTACCTGATGCGGGTCTTTGTCGCGCAGGACGCCGCGGGCCCGGCCATCGCCGCCGGGCCGGTCCTCGTGGACGCCGGGAACGCCCTCGATGCGAACGGCACGTTCTACTTCGGGGCCGCCCGTGACGCCACCGCGGCGGACGCAGGCACCGGTGGCGTGTGCGGGGGCGAGGAGGACTGCGTGAGTCGCCAGGTGAGGTGCTGGAACGCGAACCGGGCGACGCTCCTGCCCCTCCTCACGGTGCCCGCGATCCGGTCCCAGGGCGGGGACGTGGCCGCTGCAGCCCTCGCCGGCTGAGCCCGGCGACGCGTCGTCAGACCGGGTGCCTATCCTTGCTCGGGTGAGGGGAGCGAGGCGCCATGGCTGACCCGGCGAGTTACCGGCCGGCGAGCGGCACCATCCCCACCGGCCCCGGCGTCTACCGGTTCAGCGACGCCGACGGGCGCGTGATCTACGTGGGCAAGGCCGTCAACCTCCGCCAGCGGCTCAACTCCTACTTCGCCGACCCCGCCGGCCTGCACTTCCGCACCCAGACCATGGTCCGCACCGCTGCGAAGGTGGAGTGGACGCTGGTCCGCAACGAGCTGGAGTCGTTGCAGCTGGAGTACACCTGGATCAAGCAATTCGAGCCGCGCTTCAACATCAAGTACCGCGACGACAAGTCCTATCCCTGGGTCGCGGTGACCTGGTCGGAGGAGTTCCCGCGCGTGTTCGTGGGGCGCGGCACCAAGCGCAAGGGCACCCGCTACTTCGGGCCGTACGCCCAGGCCTGGGCGATCCGCGACACGATCGACTCCCTGCTCCGGGTGTTCCCGATCAGGTCGTGCACGAAGGGAGTGTTCAACAGCGCGCACGCCTCTGGCCGTCCCTGCCTGATGGGCTACATCGGCAAGTGCTCCGCACCGTGCGTCGGCCGGATCGACGAGACCAACCACCGGGCCCTCGTCCAGGACATGTGCGACTTCCTCGCCGGTCGCACCGGCGCCCTGGTGCGGCGGCTCGAGACGGAGATGCGCATCGCGGCCACCAACCTCGAGTACGAGAAGGCAGCTGTGATCCGCGACCAGCTGGGCGCGCTGAGGCAGGCCACCGAACGCAACGCCATCGTGCTGCGTGACGGCACGGACGCCGACGTGGTGGCGCTCGCCGAGGACCCGCTCGAAGTCGCCGTCCAGGTATTCCACGTCCGGGACGGTCGCGTGCGCGGCGAGCGGGGCTGGGTGGCGGAGCGCAGTGACGACGCGGGCACCGGAGAGTTGCTGGAGCAGTTCCTGCTCCAGCTCTATGCCGACGCGGACCCGGACACCATTCCTCCGCAGGTGCTGCTGCCGGCCCTTCCCGACTCCGCCGAGGTACTGGGGCAGCTGTTCGGTGAGCTGCGCGAGGGCAGGGTGCGGCTGAGGGTGCCACAGCGCGGCGACAAGGCCGCCCTCCTGCAGACCGCCGGCCGCAACGCCGCCGACTCGCTCGCCCTGCACAAGGTCCGGCGCGCCAGCGACCTGTCCACCCGCAACCGGGCCCTGGAGGAGTTGCAGGAGGCCCTCGACCTTCCCCAGGTGCCGCTGCGCATCGAGTGCTACGACATCTCCCACACCATGGGCACCGAGGTGGTCGCCTCCATGGTCGTGTTCGAGGACGGGCTGGCGCGCAAGAGCGAGTACCGCCGGTTCATCATCAAGACGGTGGAGGGCAGCAACGACGTCGGGGCCATGCACGAGGTGATCACCCGGCGGTTCCACCGGCTGCTCGAGGAGCGCCGCCAGGAGGAGGCGGCCGACGTCACGTCCGGCCCGTTGCTGGTGGACCCCACCACCGGAGCCCCCCGGAAGTTCGCGTACGCGCCGTCGCTGGTGGTGGTGGACGGCGGCGCCCCACAGGTCGCCGCGGCCGAGCGTGCGATGGCCGAGCTCGGCATCGTCGACGTCGCCTTGTGCGGGCTGGCGAAGCGGCTCGAGGAGGTCTGGCTGCCAGGGGAGGACTACCCGCTGATCCTGCCCCGAACGAGCGAGGGCCTCTACCTGCTGCAGCGGGTGCGTGACGAGGCCCACCGCTTCGCCATCACCCACCACCGCGGGCGCCGCAGCGCGTCGATGGTCGAGTCGCTGCTCGACGAGGTGCCGGGCCTCGGCGAGATCCGTCGCAAGGCGCTGATCACCTACTTCGGTTCGCTCCGCAAGCTGCGCGCCGCGACCGTCGAGCAGATCGCAGAGGTGCCGGGGATCGGCCCGCGGACGGCTGCCGCGATCAAGGCTGCGGTCGCCGGCCAGGAGGCACCCGTCTCGATCAACGTCACCACCGGCGAGGTCATCGAGGAGTGAACCCGCCGGCGGGATAATGAGGCCATGAACGACCTCGCCCAGCCGGTCCAGCTGTTGGTGATCACCGGGATGTCGGGGGCGGGCCGCCGCACCGCCGGCCACACGCTGGAGGATCTCGGCTGGTTCGTCGTCGACAACCTCCCGCCGAGCATGCTGCCGGAGCTGCTCGAGGTGAGCCGCCAGCGGCAGTTCACCCGCGTCGCGGTGCTGCTCGACGTGCGCAGCCGCTCGGAGTTCAAGCAGGTTCCCACTGCGTTCGCCGCGCTCGGTGACGCGGGCGTCGTGCCGCAGATCCTGTTCCTGGACGCGAGCGACGAGGTGATCGTGCGCCGGCAGGAATCGGTGCGCCGCCCGCTGCCGCTGCAGGGCTCTGGCGGGCTGCTGGACGGCATCCGGCGGGAGCGCAAGATGCTCGCCGGCCTGCGCGCGAACGCCGACCTGGTGATCGACACCACCTCGATCAACGTACACGAACTGGCCGCCCGCGTGACGAACGCCTACGCCAGCCCGGACGAGGCGGAGATGCAGCTCACCCTGATGTCGTTCGGCTTCAAGAACGGCATCCCCATCGACGCCGACATGATCCTCGACGCGCGCTTCCTGCCGAACCCGCACTGGGTGCCTGCGCTGCGTCCCCAGACCGGCCTGTCCCAGCCGGTGTCGGCCTACGTCCTCGGCCAGCCCGACGCCGAACCGTTCCTCGGCCACGCGCTGGCGATGATCGACCTGATGCGCCCCGGCTACATCCGCGAGGGCAAGCGTCACGCCACGATCGCGATCGGCTGCACCGGTGGCAAGCACCGCTCGACCGCGCTGGTGGAGGAGCTGTCCCGCCGCCTGGCACAGCAGGGCATGGCAGCCGAGGTCGTCCACCGCGACCTGGGGCTGGAATGAACGCGCCCGGATGAGTGCCTTCGTCCAGCCGCCGTCGGTGGTCGCCTTCGGGGGCGGCCACGGCCTCGCCGCGAGCCTCACCGCCCTGCGGCAGTTGACCCACCGGTTGACCGCCGTCGTCACGGTTGCCGACGACGGCGGGTCGTCGGGGCGGCTGCGGGAGGAGTTCCCGATCCTGCCGCCCGGGGACCTGCGCATGGCCCTGGCGGCGCTCTGCGGGGACGACGAGGTCGGGCGCGCCTGGGCCGAGGTGCTCCAGTCGCGGTTCCCCGGCAACGGCCCGCTCGGTGGGCACAGCATCGGGAACCTCCTGATCGCGGGTCTCTGGCAGCAGCTGTCGGACCCCGTGGCGGGGCTGGACATGGTCGCCTCGATGCTCCACGTGGAGGGGCGTGTGCTTCCGATGGCGGCGGTCCCGCTGGTGATCGAGGCGGACGTGATCGGGGCCGACCCCGAACACCCCGACGAGCTCACCCTCGTGGTGGGGCAGGAAGCAGTGGCCCTGGCCACGGGCGACATCGCGGACGTCCGCCTGAATCCTCCCGACCCGCCTGCGGTCCCGGAGGTGATCCGATCGATCCACGCCGCCGACTACCTCGTCCTCGGTCCGGGCTCCTGGTACTCGTCGGTGATCCCGCACCTGCTGGTGCCCGAGGTGGCGCACGCGATCCAGACCACGAACGCGCGCCGCATCCTCACGCTCAACCTGGTCCCCACCGATGACGAGACGCCCGCCTACACCCCCTCCCGGCACCTCGAGGTTCTCGCCGAACACGCCCCTGCGCTGCGGCTGGACGCGGTGGTTGCCGACCCCTCCTTCGCCGCCAACGACCCGCACCTGGAGGCCTACGTCACCTCCCTCGGGGCTCGGCTCGTCGTCGCCCCGATCCGCCTGCGCGACGGCACTCCGCGCCACGACCCGCACCTCCTGGCCGCGGTTTATGCCGGGATCATGGGTCTGTAGGCTTAGCGCCTCACGACCTCGGCGAAAGGCAGCACGGCACCCATGGCAATGACGCAGCAGGTGAAGTCCGAGCTCGCCACCCTCGAGGTGACGAAGCCGGAACTGCGCAAGGCCGAGGTCGCAGCCCTGCTCCGTTTCGCCAACGGGCTGCACATCGCCGGTGGACGCATCGTGGTGGAGGCCGAGCTCGACACCGGCGTCGCCGCGCGGCGGTTGCGCACCGCGATCGCGGAACTCTTCGGCTTCACCTGCGAGTTCGTCGTGATCACCGGCAGCGGCCTGCGGCGCGGCACCCGTTACGTCGTCCGGCTGATCCGCGACGGCGAGTCCCTGGCCCGCCAGACCGGACTGATCGACCCCCGCGGGCGCCCCGTCCGCGGACTGCCCGTCCAGGTGGTCAACGGCGGCCTGGACGTCTCCGTGGCGGCGTGGCGGGGGGCGTTCCTCGCGCACGGCTCGCTCACCGAGCCCGGCCGCTCGATGGCCATGGAGGTGACCTGTCCGGGCTCGGAGGCCGCGCTCGCCCTGGTCGGCGCGGCGCGCCGCCTGGGGATCAGCGCCAAGGCCAGGGAGGTCCGCGGCATCGACCGCGTGGTGATCCGGGACGGCGACGCCATCTCGGCGATGCTCACCCGGCTCGGCGCGCACGAGTCGGTGCTGGCATGGGAGGACCGCCGCATGCGCCGCGAGGTGCGAGCGTCCGCGAACCGGCTCGCGAACTTCGACGACGCGAACCTGCGCCGCTCGGCCCGGGCGGCTGTGGCGGCGGGCGCCCGCGTCAAGCGGGCGCTGGAGATCCTGGGCGAGGACATCCCCGACCACCTGCTGGTCGCCGGCCAGCTACGCCTGGAGCACAAGCAGGCGAGCCTGGAGGAGCTCGGCCAGCTGCACGTTCCGCCGCTCACCAAGGACGCGGTCGCCGGCCGGATCCGCCGCCTGCTCGCCACCGCCGACAAGCGCGCCCAGGAGCTGGGCATCCCGAACACCGAGGCCGGGCTCAGCCCCGACCTGCTAGACGACGACGCGTAACCGGCGTCAGCCGGTGGAGCGGAGGAGTCTCGACGGGCAGCGCGGCAGCGGTGTCCGGTACAGACGACGACGCGTAACCGGCGTCAGCCGGTGGAGCGGAGGAGTCTCGACGGGCAGCGCGGTAGCGTCAGCGGTCCGGATCGTCCCAATTCACACCTTTGACGCCATCGCCTGCACGGTCGTCCGGATGAAACACGCCGGTAACCCGGGAGGGCCCGAACCGCTAGGGTGGAACCCGAACAGGACAGGGCGGTTCGCACACCTGGCCTGGCTACACGTTCGCAAAGGAGACCCTCACACATGACCGTCAAGGTTGGTATCAACGGCTTCGGCCGGATCGGCCGCAACTACTTCCGCGCCCTCGTCGCCTCGGGCGCCGATCTCGACGTCGTCGCTGTCAACGACCTCACCGACAACAAGACGCTCGCGCAGCTGCTCAAGTACGACTCGATCCTGGGCCGCTTCCCGGGCGAGGTCACCTACGACGAGAAGGCGCTCTACGTCGACGGCAAGGAGATCAAGGCCTTCGAGGAGCGCGACCCGGCGAACCTGCCGTGGGGCGACCTCGGCGTCGACATCGTGATCGAGTCGACCGGCTTCTTCACCGATGCCGAGAAGGCGAAGGCCCACATCGCCGCCGGCGCCAAGAAGGTGCTCATCTCCGCTCCGGCGAAGAACGAGGACATCACGATCGTGATGGGCGTCAACGACAACCTCTACGACCCGGCCGCGCACAACATCATCTCCAATGCGTCCTGCACCACCAACTGCCTGGCCCCCCTGGCCAAGGCGCTGAATGACGGCATCGGCATCGTCAAGGGCCTGATGACCACCATCCACGCCTACACCCAGGACCAGAACCTGCAGGACGCCCCGCACAAGGACCTGCGTCGCGCCCGCGCCGCCGCCCTGAACATCGTCCCGACCACCACGGGCGCCGCGAAGGCCGTCGCGCTGGTGCTGCCCGAACTCAAGGGCAAGCTGGACGGCTACGCGCTCCGGGTTCCGACCCCGACCGGTTCGGTCACCGACCTCACCTTCGAGGCCTCCCGCGAGACCACCGTCGAGGAGATCAACGCGATCGTCAAGGCCGCCGCCGAGGGCCCGCTGAAGGGGATCCTCGAGTACAGCGAGGACCCGATCGTCAGCAAGGACATCGAGACCTACCCGCTGTCCAGCATCTTCGACGCGCCGCTGACCAAGGTGATCGGCAACCAGGTCAAGGTCGTCTCCTGGTACGACAACGAGTGGGGCTACTCCAACCGCCTGGTCGACCTGACCGTGCTGGTGGGTTCCAAGCTCTGATGATCCACGACGGGTCGGTCCGCGGTGCGGGCCGGCCCGTCTCTTCATGAGTCCCCATCGTCCCGGCAGCACCGGAGCGGATGCGCGCGGCTCGGAACCAGACTGAGAAGAGAGGCAAGAGATGAAATCCGTGAAGGACCTCGGTGACCTGCGGGGTAAGCGCGTCCTGATCCGCTGTGACTTCAACGTGCCGCTGGACGGCGAGACCATCACCGACGATGGCCGCATCCGCGCCGCCCTGCCCACCCTGACCCTGCTCAAGGACTCGGGCGCGAAGGTCGTCATCATGGCGCACCTGGGCCGTCCCAAGGGCGAGGCCAACCCCACCTACTCCCTCGCGCCGGCCGCCAAGCGCCTCGGCGAGCTGATCGGCGCCGACGTCAGGCTCGCCGCCGACGTGGTGGGCGAGAGCGCCCACGCCACCGTCGCCGGCCTGGCCGACGGCGAGATCGCCATGCTCGAGAACGTCCGCTACGAGCCCGCCGAGGAGTCCAAGGTGGACGCCGAGCGCGAGGAGCTCGCCGCGAAGTACGCGGCCCTCGGCGACGTGTTCGTCTCCGACGGCTTCGGCGTGGTGCACCGCAAGCAGGCGTCGGTCTACGACGTGGCCAAGCTGCTGCCCAACGCTGCCGGCTTCCTGGTGGCCAAGGAGGTGGAGGTCCTCAAGAAGCTGACCGAGCACCCGGCCAGCCCCTACGTGGTCGTGCTCGGTGGCGCGAAGGTGGCCGACAAGCTGGCCGTCATCGACAACCTGCTGAAGGTGGCCGACACCCTGGTCATCGGCGGCGGCATGGCCTACACGTTCCTCAAGGCCCAGGGCCACGAGGTGGGCATCTCGCTGCTGGACGAGACCAAGGTCGACACCTGCGGCGGCTACCTCCAGCAGGCGGCCGCGGCGGGCAAGCAGATCCTGCTGCCCGTCGATGTCCGGGTCGTGCCCACCCTCGACATCCCGGCCCGCACCGCCGGCCCGGTGACCATCGTCGAGGCCGACGAGATCCCCGCCGACCAGGAGGGCGCCGACATCGGCCCGAAGTCGGAGGCGCTGTTCGCCGACGCGATCGCCGGGGCGGCCACGATCTTCTGGAACGGCCCGATGGGGGTCGCCGAGATCGAGTCCCTGGCCTCGGGCACGGACGCCGTCGCGAAGGCGCTCGCCGCGTCCGACGGCTTCTCGGTGGTCGGCGGCGGCGACTCCGCCGCCGCGGTACGCAACCTCGGGTTCGCCGATGACGCGTTCGGTCACATCTCGACCGGCGGCGGCGCATCCCTGGAATACCTGGAGGGCAAGGAGCTCCCGGGTCTCGCCGTTCTTGAAGGAGAGAACTGACATGGCACGCAAGCCGCTCATGGCCGGCAACTGGAAGATGAACCTCAACCACGTCGAAGCCACCGGCCTGGTGCAGAAGCTGGCGTGGACGCTGGCCGACGCCAAGTACGACCGGGAGCAGTCCGAGGCGGCGGTGATCGTCCCATTCACCGACATCCGCACCGTGCAGACGCTGGTGGAGGGCGACAAGCTGCCCCTGGCCTTCGGCGCGCAGGACGTCTCCGCCCACGCGTCCGGCGCGTACACCGGCGAGGTGTCGGCCGACATGCTGGCGAAGCTCAACTGCAGCTACGTCGTGGTCGGCCACTCCGAGCGTCGCGAGTACCACGGCGAGACCGACGAGTTGATCGGCGCCAAGGCCAAGGTGGTCTTCGAGGCCGGGATGACCCCGATCATCTGCTGCGGTGAGGTGCTGGAGATCCGCAAGCAGGGCACCCACGTCGAGCACGTCCTCGGCCAGCTCGAGGACTGCCTCGCCCCGCTGACCGCCGAGCAGGTCGGCGCATCGGTGATCGCCTACGAGCCGGTCTGGGCGATCGGCACCGGTGAGGTGGCCACCCCGGAGGACGCCCAGGAGGTGTGCGGCGCGATCCGTGCCTACGTCGCAGAGACCTTCGGGGCCGAGGCGGCCGAGGCCGTGCGCATCCAGTACGGCGGCTCGGTGAAGGCCAACAATGTGGTCGAGATCATGGCGCAGCCCGATGTCGACGGCGCCCTGGTCGGCGGCGCGAGCTTGAACGCCGACGAGTTCGCCAAGATCGTCATGCATTACGCCGTCGCCTGAGCACGTTCCATCGCGCCGAACGCCACCGTTCCGGTCCGGCGCCACGCCCCCGGGTGTGGCGAGCGCCCGCAACGGTGGCGTTCGGCTGTGATGCCGCGCTGTGTCGGTGACCCGTCCCCGTGTGAGTTAGGATTCTCCGCGTGACTCTGCTCCCCCTGATGACCTGGCCGATCGTGACCCTGTCGATCGTCCTGATCCTGACCAGCGCTGTCCTGGCCCTGTTCATCCTGCTGCACAAGAGCCGGGGCGGCGGCATGTCCGACCTGTTCGGCGGCGGTATGAGCACCGGGATGGGCGGCACCTCGGTGGCGGAGCGAAACCTCGACCGGCTGACCATCACGGTCGGCCTGGTGTGGCTGGCCAGCATCGTCGGCCTGCTGGTGCTGTACCGGTACTTCCCCGAAATCGGGGCGCTGGGCTGAGGCCCGGCCAGGAACTAGCAAGGAGTCATCGCACGTGGTTGGTGGTAGCGCGATTCGCGGTAGCCGTGTCGGCGCCGGTCCCATGGGAGAGGCGGAGCGCGGCGACGCTGCTCCCCGGCTGTACGTCTCCTACTTCTGCGCCAACGGGCACGAGACCCGTCCGGCGTTCGCCGCGGACGCGGCCGTCCCCGAGACCTGGGACTGCCCGCGGTGCGGGCTGCCGGCGAACCTCGACTCCGAGAACCCCCCGCCTCCCCCGAAGACCCAGCCGTACAAGACGCACCTCGCGTACGTGAAGGAGCGTCGTTCGGACGCCGAGGCCGTGGCGATCCTCGCCGAGGCCCTCGACTCGCTGCGGGCCCGTCGTGCGTCTGGCGAGGTCATCTACTGATTCCCGCCCCGCACGCCCCTCAGAGCGTGCAGTCGAAGTAGGGAAGCTCGGAGGCGGCGCTCTGGTCGACCAGCCACAGCGTCCGTTCACGCCCGGCGACCCGGGCCGCCGGCAGGCTGGTGTCACCGGCCAGTGAGCGGACCAGGGCGTTCGACTTCTCCGTGCCGCTGACCAGGAACCACACCTCGTCGGACTCGTTGATCGTCGGGATCGTCAGGCTGATCCGCTCCGGCGGTGCCTTCGGTGCGTCGCTGACGCCGATCACGGCCTGCGTGGTGGGGTCGCCGGAAGGATGGTTGGGGAAGATCGAAGCGACATGGCCGTCCGGTCCCAGGCCGAGCAGGCACACGTCGAACCGGGTGTCGCCCAGCTCCTTGGCGTAGGTCGCGGCGGACGCGGCGGCATCGATGACGCCGTCGGCACTCGGCATCGGGTGCGTGCGCGAGGGGTCGAGCGGGAAGTGCCGCGCGAGCAGCGCGAGCGTCGGGCCGGCATTGCGCTCGGGGTCGTCGGTCGGGACGAACCGCTCGTCGCCCCACCACAGTTCCAGCCGGGCCGGGTCGAGTGCCGAGCCCGCCACCAGCTCACCGAGGCGGGCGTACAGCGCCATGGCGATCCGGCCACCGGTCAGCGCGAGCTGGGCGACCCGTCCGTCGGCCTGCAGCTCGATCAGGGTGGCGAGCAGCCGGGCTGCGCCCAGGTCCGCCAGTTCGTCGGCGTCGGTATGGCGGACGACCTGCGGCGGCGCGCCCCTCATTCGGACCTGCCCCGGCCGCGGGCAGCCGCACGATCGATCCTTCTCACGACGGAGGCCATGGCCTCAGCGTAGATGGGATCGTCGTCCAGTCGTCGCAGCTCCTCGGCGAGCAGCGTGTTGACGTCGCGCCGCGGCAGGGCGACCAGCCGGCTGGGCAACCCCGGCGCGCTGAACCGGGCCAGGTTGCCGTCGGTGCGCATCACCCGGATCTCGTCGGTGTCGGAGGAGAGGATCACGCCGGTGATCCCCACCCCCGGCTTGCCGCGGTCGAGGACGACGGGAACGTCCAGCCGGTGCGAAAGCCAGGCAGCGAGCAGGGTGCCGGCCGCGTTGGTCGGGGACGCGGAGACCGCCACGTGCGTGACGTCCATCGGGTAGGCGTCGAGTGCGGCGGCGAGCAGCCCGCGCCACCGGGTGAGCCGCGTCCAGGTCAGGTCGGTGTCGCCCTCGCAGTAGTTGCGCGCCCGCACCTCCAGCGCGGCGATCGGATCCGGGTCGCCCATCGCGTCGGTGATGCGCCGGTCGGCCAGGCGGCCGATCGGGTCCATGCCGGGCGACTTCGGCGAACGCCCCGGCCACCAGCAGATCACGGGCAGATCGGGCAGCAGCAGTGGCAGGACGACGGACTCCCGGTGGTGCTGGAGGTTGCCGTGGAACTTGAGGGTGATGATCTCGCCGGGGGAGTCCTCGCCGGCCCGGACGGTGGCGTCGAGCCGGTCGGCCCGCGCCCGGCCGTTCGTGAGCAGCAGGATGCGGGAGGGATGCTCGCGCGCCGCCTCCACACAGGCCTCGAGGGCCTCGTCGAAGTCGCCGAGCTCTGCCAGGACGACCAGGGTGAACACCAGGCCGGACGCCGAGCCCAGGTGGTGGCGTGCCCGGGCGATGCCCTGCTGCACCTCTGCGGCGTTGCTGTTGGTGAGGTTGACGATCATGTCCGCTCCTACGCCCTTCGCCAGCTGAACCCGTCGCGGGCCAGCATGTCGGTGGCCGATTGTGGCCCCCAGGTTCCCGACGCGTAGCGCTCCGGCGGGCTGTCCAGGCCGGCCCAGTGGTCGAGAACCGGGTCGAGGATCTCCCAGGAGAGTTCGACCTCCTCCGGCTGCGGGAACAGTGGCTCGGAGCCGAGGAGCACATCGAGCAGCAGTCGTTCGTAGGCTTCGGGACTGGACTCGGCGAAGGACGTCCCGTAGGCGAACTCCATGTTCACGTCCCGCAGTTCCATCGGTGTCGCCGGCACCTTCGCCCCGAAGCGCAACGTGATGCCCTCGTCGGGCTGGATCCGCAGCACGAGGGCGTTCGCGCCGAGGGCTCGCACGTCCGTGCCGTTGAAGGGCAGGTGGGGAGCGCGCCGCAGGCTCAGGGCCACCTCGGTGACCCGTCGCGGCAGGCGCTTGCCGGTGCGCAGGTAGAACGGGACGCCGGCCCAGCGCCGATTGTCGATGTCGACGCGGATCGCCGCGTAGGTGTCGGTCCGGGAGTCGGCAGGGATGCCCTGCTCCTCGAGGTAGCCCGGCACCTCCACACCGCCGGCCCATCCGGTGGCGTACTGTCCGCGCGCGGTGTGGGCGTCGAAGTCGGCCGGCGTGCGGGCGGCCGCCAGCACCTTCCGTTTCTCGGTGCTCAGGTTGTCGGCGCCGAAGGACGACGGTTCCTCCATCGCGGTCAGGGCGAGCAGTTGCAGCAGGTGGTTCTGGATGACGTCCCTGGCCGCCCCGATGCCGTCGTAGTAGCCGGCACGGCCCGCGATGCCGATGTCCTCGGCCATCGTGATCTGGACGTGGTCGATGTAGGTGCGGTTCCAGATCGGCTCGAACATGGTGTTGGCGAACCGGAAGGCGAGCAGGTTCTGCACCGTCTCCTTGCCCAGGTAGTGGTCGATCCGGAAGATGCTCGCCGGCGAGAACGCCTTGGCCAGCTTCTTCTCCAACTCGCGGGCGCTGGCCAGGTCGTGGCCGAACGGCTTCTCGATGACCACCCGGCGCCAGGACCCCCTGGGCCGGTCGGCGAGCCCGTGGCGTCGCAGCTGGGCGACCGTCATGTCGAAGGCCGACGGCGGCACCGACAGGTAGAAGGCGTGGTTGCCGCCGGTGCCCTGGCTCTCGTCCAGGTCGGTCAGGGTGCGCTTCAGCCGCTCGAACGACTCGTTGTCGTGCAACTCTCCGGGCACGAACCGGATGCCTTCGAGCAGCTGCTTCCAGACGTCCTCGCGGAACCCGGTGCGCGCGTACTTCTGCACGGATTCGGCCACGATCTCGGCGAAGTGCTCCGCGGCCCAGTCCCGGCGGGCGAAGCCGACGAGCCCGAAGCCGGGGGGCAGCAGGCCGCGGTTCGCGAGGTCGTACACGGCGGGCAGCAGCTTCTTGCGCGCCAGGTCGCCGGTGACGCCGAACAGCACGAGGGCCGAGGGGCCGGCCATGCGGGGGAGTCGCGGGTCACGCTGGTCGCGGAGAGGATTCACGAGTGCGACTGTACCCAGCGCGGTACTCCGGCCGGCAGGGGCATCGCAGGAGCTCGTTCCCGGTTGGTACAGTGCACCAACGTTGACGTCGCGCGAAACCTGGGGAGTCGCATGAAACCAGCCGAGGAGGGCGCGCCGCTGGCCGCTCTTGCACCCGGCGACTGGCGGGCTGTGGCCCTCGCCTACGTGGCGCTGGCCAAGCCCCGGATCATCGAGTTGCTGCTCGTCACCACGATCCCGGCGATGTTCCTCGCCGCCGGCGGCTTCCCGCCGTGGCAGCTCGTTCTCTGGACGCTCCTCGGCGGCACCGCGGCGGCCGCGAGTGCAAACGTGTTCAACTCGGTGCTGGACGCCGACATCGACGCCCGGATGCGGCGCACGCGGCGCCGTCCGATGGCCCGTGACCTGGTCAGCCCCGCCAACGCGATCGTCTTCGGTGCCGTCCTCGGCGTGGCGTCGGTCCTCGTCCTCGGGTTCGGCGCCAACTGGCTGTCGGCGGGCCTGGCGGCACTGGCGAACCTGTACTACGTCTTCGTGTACACGATGGCGCTCAAGCGACGCACGTCACAGAACATCGTCTGGGGCGGTGTCGCCGGGTGCTTCCCGCCCCTCATCGGCTGGACCGCTGTCACCGGCTCGGTGGCCTGGGCCCCGCTGGTCCTGTTCGCCATCGTCTTCGCCTGGACGCCGCCCCACACCTGGGCGCTCGCGCTGCGCTACCGGGAGGACTACCTTCAGGCCCACGTCCCGATGCTGCCCGTCGTGGCGCCGCCGGTGAAGGTCGCCCGGCAGATCCTGGCCTACAGCGTCCTGACGGTCGCGGTCAGCCTGCTGCTGTGGCCGGTGGGCCCGACCGGCTGGCTGTACCCCGTGGTCGCCACGCTGGCCGGTCTGGCCATGCTCGCCGAGGCGGTCGCGCTGCTGCTGCGCGCCCGGCGTGGTCTGGTGGATGCCGCCCTCAAGCCGATGCGGCTGTTCCACCTCTCCAACAGCTACCTGGCGATCGTCTTCATCGCCGCGGCGGTCGACCCGCTTCTCTTCTGAGCAGTCCGGCTGCCTCCGCGCCCTCGTGGACGCCGGCGGCGGGGCTTCGGGCGGACCACCACAGGTGCGCGAGAGCCGCGGTGAAGAGGGTGGCGCCGAGGACATGAAGTGCGACCACGACCACCGGCAGTCCCAGGAAGTACTGGAGGTAGCCGATCGCCGCCTGCACGAGTTCGACGGCGAGCAGCACCCACACGGCCCGGCGAGCGGCTCCGCTGCCCGCCGTCACCACGACGAGGGCAATGGTGAGCGCGACCACGACCCAGACGCTCAGCGAGTGGACGCGCGCGACCGCGGCCAGCTCGAGGCCGTTCCTGGGCGCTTCGGCGTCACCGGCGTGCGGGCCGGCCCCGGTGACGACCATGCCCAGCAGGAGCGAGACCAGGCCCACGGCGAACGTGAACCGGGCCAGGACGCGGGCGAGCGGACGCAGCGGCAGTGGCGGCAGGTCCCCGGCGGTGTGGATCATCACCACGCACAACACGATCAGCGCGATCGAGACCACCAGGTGCAGGCCCACCCACCAGGGGTTGAGCCCCACGAGGACGGAGACCCCGCCGATGACCGCCTGGGCGGGGATGCCGAGCCCGGTGGCCAGGGCCAGCCGCCGGAGGTCCGGCCGTGGCCGCCCGGCGGCGTCCCTGGCCTTCCACGCGGCGACGAACGTCCCGACGGCGATCACGATCAGCACGAAGGTGAGCAGGCGGTTGCCGAACTCGATGGACGCGTTCACCGTCGGCACGGGCGGCACATACGAGCCGGGCTCGCACTGTGGCCAGGATGAACATCCCAGGCCGGAGCCGGTGAGCCGGACCAGACCGCCGGTGACCACGATGCCCATGTTGCCGACCAGCGACGCGATGGCCCAGCGACGCAGCGCGGCGCGGGATCCTACGAGGTCCATCGGAACACCTTTCTGGCGAGGCCGAGTGCCGCCGCCGCCCACACGGCCAGCACGAGGAGGGGGAGCGGGTCGATCCCGCCGGTGGCCCAGGTGCGCATCGTCTCGCCGAGCGCGGTGGTCGGGAGCAGCCGCAGCACCGGCTGTGCCCAGACCGGGAACGCCGCGAGCGGCACCAGCAGCCCGGCGGCTGCTCCCACCAGGTAGACCAGGTTGGCCAGCCCGAGGGTGAGCTCGGCGGACGCGCGTCCGGCCAGGCTGAGGGCCAGCCCGGCGAACGTGGCCAGCGCGAGCACGACCGCGACCGCGGTGATGAGGCCCTGCAGGGGTTCGGGGTGCGGCCTCCAGCCGAGGAGGAGGCCCGCGACCGTGAGCACGGCCGCCTGGCCGAGCGCCAGGGCCGCGATCATCGAGGCCTTGCCAAGCAGCAGGTCGGAGCGGCGCAGGGGGGTGGCGACGAGGCGCTCGAGCACGCCGTACCGGCGCTCGAAGGCGGTCGTGATCGCCGGCGACGTGAAGCCGCTCGACCACAGCCCCAGCGCGATCACGGCCGCGACGAAGGGTTCCCGCGCGATGCCGAACCGTCCGCCGGCCACCGCCTGCCCGATGATGAGCCCGAGCGGGATCACCAGGGCGAGCAGCAACTGCTCGCCGTTGCGCAGGACGAGCCGGGTCTCCATCGACGCGTGGGACAGGATCCGGCGGGGGCGCGGCGCGGCCGACGGGGACGGGCGCAGGTCCAGCGCGGCGCTCATCGCCGGCCGCCCGGCGTGGTCAGGTCGAGGAACAGCTGCTCCAGGCTGCCGCCGGCGGTGAGTTCGGGGACGGTGCCGGTCGCGACCAGCCGTCCGGCGTTGATCAGGGCCACCCGGTCGGCGAGCTTCTCCGCCTCCTCCATCGCATGCGTCGTGAGCAGCACGCCCACGCCGGCCTGCCGGAGCGAGCGGATCAGCGTCCAGACCTCCCGGCGGGCGTGCGGGTCGAGCCCGGCGGTCGGTTCGTCGAGGAAGACGAGGTGGGGGCGTCCGACGATCGCGCCGGCGAGGTTGACCAGCTGCTGCTGGCCGCCCGACAGGCGCCGATACGGGGTGTCGGCGAACGCGTCGATCCCCAGCGCGGGGATGAGCTCCGACGGGGGCAGGGGAGTGGCGTACAGGGACGCGAGGTAGTCCAGCAGCTCACGGGGCCGCACGCCGGACCACGCTCCCGTGGCCTGCGGCATCAGCCCGATCCGTCCGTTCGCCTCCGGGCTCCCGGCCGGGAAGCCGAGCACGTCCACGCGTCCGGAGTCCGGCGACAGCAGGCCGGTGCAGCAGCGGATCATGGTGGTCTTGCCCGCGCCGTTGGGCCCGAGCACAGCGGTCACGGCGCCGAGGTCGGCGGTCAGCGTCAGCCCGTCCAGCACCACCCATCCCCCGAGGCTCAGCCGGAGGTCGGCGAGGGTCAGGGCGGCGGACACCCGGCCAGTCTAGGACCGGCGACAGCCCCGGAC